>JAFDZY010000028.1 GCA_018266685.1 Bacteroidota bacterium | reverse complement strand
TGGCCAACTGATCGACTGCCTCGGTGTGCCCGGAGGTTCTGCAACCATCGGATCTGCCTGCAATGACGGCAATGCAAACACCGGCAACGACGTGTACGGCTCGAATTGTGTTTGCGCCGGCCAACTGATCGACTGCTTGGGAGTACCGGGCGGGACTGCCACCATTGGCTCCGTCTGCGATGACGGCAACGCAAGTACCGGAAATGATGTTTATGGGTCAACCTGTGTTTGCGCCGGTGAATTAATCGACTGCCTTGGAGCAATTGGCGGTCCGGCCCTCCCCGGCACCGCGTGTGACGATGGAAACCCCAGCACGGGCGGCGACATCTACGATGCCAATTGCAACTGTGCCGGCCAACTGGTGGACTGCGAAGGCGTACCGGGAGGAACCGCCACTGTGGGAACACCTTGTGATGACGGCGATGCCAGCACCGGCAACGACGTGTACAATGCGGACTGTGATTGCGTGGGCCAACTGATCGATTGCCTTGGCGTAGCGGGTGGCCCAGCCCTCCCCGGCACCGCGTGTGACGATGGAAACCCCAGCACGGGCGGCGACATCTACGATGCCAATTGCAACTGTGCCGGCCAGTTGACCGACTGCCTGGGGGTACCGGGCGGAACAGCAACCATCGGTTCTGCCTGCGATGACGGCAACGCCAGCACAGGCAACGACGTGTACAATGCGGACTGCAACTGCGTGGGCCAACTGATCGATTGCCTTGGCGTAGCGGGTGGTCCGGCCCTCCCCGGCACCGCGTGTGACGATGGAAACCCCAGCACGGGCGGAGACATCTACGATGCCAATTGCAACTGTGCCGGCCAGTTGACCGACTGCCTCGGGGTACCGGGCGGAACAGCAACCATCGGCTCTGCCTGCGATGACGGCAACGCCAGCACAGGCAACGACGTGTACAATGCGGACTGCAACTGCTTGGGCCAACTGATCGATTGCCTTGGCGTAGCGGGAGGTCCCGCCCTCCCCGGCACCGCGTGTGACGATGGAAACCCCAACACGGGCGGCGACATCTATGATGCCAATTGCAACTGTGCCGGCCAGTTGACCGACTGCCTCGGGGTGCCGGGCGGAACGGCAACCATCGGTTCTGCCTGCGATGACGGCAACGCCAACACCGGCAACGACGTGTACAATGCGGACTGCAACTGCGTGGGCCAACTGATCGATTGCCTTGGCGTGGTAGGTGGTACGGCAACCATCGGTTCCGCATGCGATGATGGCAGCGCCAGCACCGGCAATGACGTGTATGACGCAAACTGCAATTGTGTGGGCCAACTGATCGACTGCCTGGGTGTGGCCGGTGGCAGTGCATTGCCCGGTACAGCCTGCAATGACGGTGATGTGAATACCACCAATGATGTCTATGATGCCAACTGTGTTTGTGCGGGAACGCCCATTGGCGGACCCTGCACCGGCAACCAAGTGGTGGTGAACATCACCACGGATGCCAACCCCGGCGACCTCAGTTGGGAGATCCGCGACGGTGGTGGAACGGTGGTTGCCTCCGGTGCACCTGCAACTCCCAACAGTCTGAACTCCGTGACAGCCTGCTTGGGAAGTGCAGTGGAATCCACGTGCTACACGCTGAACCTGCATGACGGCTTCGGCGATGGCATCACCAACGGTGGTTGGGAACTGCGCACCACGGGCAGCAAGCTCCTGCTCCGGGATGATTTCGCCACGGGCAGTGAATCTCCTGAAAGCCCCACCGCCTCCGCCAGCTATGGCAGCGGCCATAGCTTCTGCCTACCTGAAGGACCTGCCAACATAGCCTCATACGAGTGCGGCATCTTCACGAATGATCTGCTTGACGATGTGTACTGCAACAAAGTGACCGGTGCCACACAATACCAGTTTGAGTTCAGCAACCCGGACGCAGGCTTCATCCGCCGCATCGTGCGCAGCACCAACTACGTGTACTTCTGGAACATGGTGAGCAACCCGCTTGTGCCTGGCGTGCATTACTTCGCCCGGGTACGCACCAACGTAGCAGGCGCAGTCACCGATGCCCACTGGGGAAGTGGTTGCGACCTGGGATTGGGCGTACAAGAGGTTGTGACGTGCTCACACCTGATCATGGCGCCGAGCTATGGGCATTCCTGCAACGAGGCGCGTGCATTCAACCCCAGCACCAACAACAGCTTCATCTATGCCACGCCTGTGGTGGGCGGTACGGAGTACCAGTTCCACATCTTCAATTCCACGGAGAACTATGATCAAACCTTCACGCGCAGCACATACATCCTGCAACTGAAGTGGAACAACAGCGTGGCACCGCCCCTGCTGAACGGCTCTACATACAACGTGGAGATCAACGTAAAGGTGAACGGCCTGTACTCCGGATTCTGCCCCAGCACCTGCACCATCACCATTGACAACAGCGGTGGCAACGCCACGTTGCAAGGCATGGAGCGGGCCAGCTTTGGTGATGCCACCATGTGGCCTAACCCGGTGCGCGATGGCCAGGTAAACCTGAACATTGGCGGCCTAAAGGATGTCGAGCAGCGCATCAGTGTTGATGTGCAGGACATCTACGGCAAGCAGGTGTTTACCCAGGAGTTCGGCAACAACGGCGAGCGCTTCAACACCGTGCTGCAACTGCCCAATGACGTGGCCAGCGGCGTGTACATGGTGAACATCACCGTGAACGGACATCGCACCGTTCAGCGCTTGAGCATCATCAAATAACTACGGGTCAACAGGCCAGAGTGCAAGCCCTCCGGAAACGGGGGGCTTGTTCTTTCAATGACGTTCATGCACCAAGACCCGGTAGGAGCACCCGCCCGAAAAATCCCCATTTATGGGTATTGCGGCAACCCTTCCTGCCGAATTGCTTCGCATCGTGGATTGGCTGAACCGCGTCCGTTGGCTGGGAAGGAGCACCCGTCCAACATCAAAAGGAAGTCGGCAAAGCCACCACTTAGTGGGAGTGCGGCATTAGGCAATGGGCGCGCTACCTGCGAAGGCCCCTTCGGCAACGAAGGGGTCTTTCGCTTTAGCTGATGGCTGCATTGGCCCGTACTGCACTTTCTTTGGGGTTTCCATGGGAGCCATCGGTTACTATTTGGCCTTGCCGTTCATTTACGCCGTTTCCATCATGCCCTTCCGTGCACTCTACGCACTGAGCGATCTGATGGAATTCCTGCTCTTTGGCGTTGCCCGGTACCGCTTGTTGGTAGTTCGCCAAAACCTGCGCAACAGCTTTCCGGATAAGAATCCAGCGGAGCTGCGGGCAATTGAGCTCGAGTTCCGCCATTGGTTCTGCGACCTGGTGCTAGAAACGATCAAAACACTCACCATATCCCCGCAAGAGGTGGAACGTCGCATTTCAATTGAGGGCACAGCCATCCTGAAGCAATACCATGATGCCGGGACCAGCGTGATCCTGGTAATGGGCCACTGGGGGAATTGGGAACTTGGCGGTGCACGCTTCAGCCAACTTCCCTTCCACAAGCTCAACGTGATCTATCACCCCTTGGAGAACCGGTACTTTGAGCAGTTGATCGTTCACATGCGCACGCGGCTGGGCAATGGGTTGTACCCCATGAAGGACACCGTTCGATGCATGTTGCGCGACCGCAATGAACTGACCGCAACTGCATTCATAGCTGATCAAACCCCATCACCCGGGCATGCCTATTGGACCACTTTCCTCAACCAGGCCACGCCGGTGTTTTGGGGCACTGAGTCCATTGCCCGCAAACTGGACCGACCCGTGATCTACCTGGGCATTGACAGGCCCCGGCGGGGGCGCTACACCATGCGGTTTGAACTGCTTGAACCCAGGCCCGCACAAACAGCGGAGGGGGAGATCAGTGAGCGCCACACCAAGCGCCTGGAGGAGGACATCCACCGAAGGCCGGCCATCTGGCTATGGACCCACCGCCGTTGGAAGCATCGCCCCCCCGGCGATATCCGGCCTTATGGAACATAACTTTGCACCCCACAATGCTTCAAGGAAGAGACCTCATTTTGGCCACCAGGGCCTACGCCAAGGAATACCGCGGCCGCAGCTGGTGGCATCTCATCATCACCTTGGTGGTGCTGGCGGCCGGATATACCGGGGTATTCCTGCCCACACCGTTCTGGGCTAAGCTAGTTTGCACCCTGCTAGTGGCCCTTACCCTGGGGCGCATGTTCGTGATCTACCACGATTTCCTGCACCAAAGCATCCTGCAGGACTCCAAGGCGGCAAAAGGCATCTTCACCGTGTTCGGCTGGTACATGCTGGCGCCCGTTAGCATTTGGGAGCGCAGCCACAACTATCACCACGCGCACAACTGCAAGTTGTACACCAGCAGCATCGGCTCGTTCCCGGTGGTCACCAAGGAAAAATTCCTTTCCTCCCCATGGGGTGAACGCACGGTCTACCTCTTCGTCCGCCATCCGGTAACCATTGGACTGGGCTACATTTTCATGTTCATCTACGGCATGTGCATCCGCTCGTTCATCAGCAACACGGGCAAGCATTGGGACAGCATTGTGGCCTTGGTATTTCATGCGGCCATCGGTACCGGCATCTTCCTGTTGGCGGGCTGGCCGGGCCTGTTGCTGGGCTTTTTCATCCCGTTCTTCATCAGTCTGGGGCTGGGATCCTACCTTTTCTATGCGCAGCACAATTTCCCCGGAGTGCAATTTGCCGACAAGGACGGTTGGACTTACCATGATGCGGCCCTCAGCAGCAGCAGCCACATGCGCATGAGCCCGGTGATGCGCTGGTTCCTGGCCAACATTGGTTACCACCACATCCATCACCTGAACCCGCGGATCCCATTTTACCGCCTGCCCGAGGTGTACAAGGCCATTCCGGAACTGCAATTGGCCAAGAAGACCAGTCTTTTGCCCTGGGATGTGCTCAAATGCCTGCGGCTAAAAGTTTGGGATGCCGCGCAACAGCGCATGGTGGGGCGGCGTGAGATCTACGCCTGAACAGAACAGGAAGCACTGCCGGTGGCCGAACGGACAATGGGCCGGACGGGCGGCCTTATCCCACGGTTGAAGGCCATTACTTTCGGCCCGGCCAACCACTTGAAATTACCGAAGCATGCTCGCGGTTGAAAATATCGTCAAACGATTCGGGGACCATCTGGCGCTGGACGGCGTAAGCCTAACCGTTCCTGCAGGAAAGGTTTTCGGCCTGCTCGGCCCAAACGGTGCGGGCAAAACCACATTGATCCGGATCATCACGCGTATTACGGCGCCGGACAGCGGCCGGATAATGTTGAACGGCAAGCCCATGACCGATGATGACGTGGTGCAGATGGGCTACTTGCCGGAGGAACGGGGCTTGTACAAGAAGATGAAAGTGGGCGAGCAAGCCTTGTACTTGGCGCGGCTCAAGGGCATGGATAAGCGAGAAGCGACCAAACGGCTCAAGGATTGGTTTGAGCGCTGGGAAATGGGCAGCTGGTGGGGCAAAAAGGTGGAAGAACTGAGCAAGGGCATGGCACAAAAGGTGCAGTTCGTAACCACTGTGCTGCACGGCCCCAAGCTGCTGATCCTGGATGAGCCGTTCAGCGGTTTTGACCCCATCAATGCGGACCTGATCCGCACGGAGATCTTGCGCCTGCGGGACGAGGGCGTTACCGTGATGCTGAGCACCCACAACATGGGCAGCGTGGAGGAACTGTGCGAGCACATCGCGCTGATCGACCACAGCCACGTGGTGCTGGACGGCAGCGTAAAGGAGGTGCGCAAGCGCTTCAGCGACTCCACCTACGCAGTGGAATTCAAAGGCTCGCACGTGGCTTTTGCCGATAGCCTGGCCTATTACGGTGAACTCCTGGACCACAAGGAGGAAGACGGAACCTGCAGCGCCCGGGTGAAACTGTTGCACGGGTCCACGCTGAACCAGGTGCTGGCGGCCACCCTACCCTCCGTGCAGATCCTCGGCGTGCGCGAGGAGGTGCCCGGCATGCACGACATTTTCATCCGCGCCGTGAGCGACAGTGCGCCCGAAACCGTGCCAGCCGGGTTCACCGAGTGATACAACCGCTACGTAAAGCCTGAACACAAATATCCCATGGGCAAGATCAAACTCATCATCTGGCGGGAGTTCATCACACGGGTGCGCAAGCCCAGCTTCCTCATCATGACCATCCTCGGCCCGCTGCTGCTGATCGGCGGCATCACCCTGGTGGTCTTCCTCGGCATGCAGGAGAGCGGCATCCAGAACGTGGTGGTGATCGACAAGGCACACCTGCTCACCAACAAACTGCACCCTTCGGACGACATCAAATTCTATTACGAGCCTGCGGACATCTCCGATTCCGTGTTCAAGGCCAGCCCGTACACCACGATGGTGGAGGTAAACCCGTTGATCCTGGAGAACAACACGATCCAGATCTTTTACAAGGACCTGCCCAGTATCACGGTGCAGAACTACATCTCGCGCGAGATCGAAAAAGTGATCGAGGCGGAAAAGCTGCGCGTGAACAACGTGGACCCCGCAACCTACCAGCGGATCAAGACCGCGCTGAAGGTGCAGCTTTTTGACATTGACAAGGCGGGCAAGCGAAGCTACGACCAAGCCAAGGCCGGCATCGGCTTTGCCTTCGGCTACCTCATCTTCATCTTCATTTTCCTGTATGGCGTGCAAGTAATGCGCGGCGTGATGGAGGAAAAGCAGAACCGCGTGGTGGAGGTGTTGGTCAGTTCCGTGAAACCCTTTCAGCTGATGATGGGCAAGATCGTGGGCATCGCCATGGTGGGCCTCACGCAATTCCTGCTTTGGATCGCCTTGTCGGTGGTGCTGGGTGCCGTAGGCCTCTCCTTCGCGAAGGACAAGATCAGCGCCTCCGCTTTACAGGAAGCCGGCCCGCAAGTAACCACCCAGCTCAAGGCCCAACTGGATCAGTCCGGCACTTCGGGGGACCAGGAAAACCCCAACGAGGAATTGGGCGTGATGATGGACATCCTGCATGAACTTCCCATCGCGGCCATCCTTGGGCTGTTCCTGTTCTACTTCCTCTGCGGGTACCTGCTGTACAGTTCGCTTTTTGCTGCCGTGGGTTCCGCAGTGGACGCCGAAACGGACACCCAGCAGTTCATGCTTCCGATCACCATACCGCTGATGCTGGGCCTGTTCATTGCCCAAACCGCAGTGTACAACCCGGACGGCCCCGCGGTGTTCTGGTTCTCCATCATCCCCTTCACGGCACCTGTGGTGATGATGGTGCGCATTGCCACCGGCAACGCCTTTGACCACTTGGGCGAGCTTTTCCTGAGCATGGGCCTGCTCATCGCCACGTTCATTTTTGCCACCTGGTTTGCGGGGCGGATCTACCGCACAGGCATCCTTATGTACGGCAAAAAGGTGACGTGGAAGGAATTGGGCAAGTGGCTGTTCTATAAAGGGTAAAGGCCGGGGTTGGCCCCAAGGGGGTAGCACGCAGTTCCCCCGGCCAGCCCAACGGCGAGGTACCTTCGTGCATGCGCATCGCCGTCATCGACCTTGGCACAAACACATTTAAGCTGTTGGTGGCCGAACGGCCGATCGGGGGATCCACGGGCCTTCACATGCTGTACGCGGAGGAAGTCGGCGTATTCCTGGGGCGCGATGGCGTGGAGCGCGGCATGCTTACCAGCGAGGCCATGGCGCGCGGCCTGGATGTGCTGCAAATGTTGGTGGGAAAGGCCAAGGAAATGGGTGCTGAACGCGTGGGCGCATTCGGCACATCCGCCTCGCGCAATGCCCGCAATGCCGGTGCATTCACGGAACGCGTGAAAGATGCCCTGGGTTTGGATGTGCAGGTCATTCCCGGGAAGGAGGAGGCGGGCCTGATCCTGGACGGTGTGCGCCAAGCGGTGCCATTCGGCAACAAGCCGATGCTGGTAATGGACATCGGCGGCGGCAGCACCGAGTTCATTCTCGCCACGGACAAGGCGCTGATGTGGAAGCATAGCTTTGAACTGGGCACCACGCGCTTGGTGGAGCGCTTTCCGGCCATCGACCCCATGGACATGGCCACGCAGTTGCGCATGGCCACACACATTGATGCACAACTGGAACTGCTTTGGCCGGTGATTGAACGCCATTGGCCCTCAACTTTGGTGGGATCCGCAGGCTCCTTTGATACCATTGCCGCCATGGTGGCGCTGGAGCGCGGTGCCCCGCTCGGCGATGGCGAAACAACCTTGGTATTCAGTACCACGGAATTTGAGATGCTCAAGGACCGGATATTGCCGATGGACCATGCCCGGCGCACTGCTTTGCCCGGGCTTCCACCACACCGCATAGACACCATCATTCCGGCATTGGTGCTCATTGAGCGGGTGCTTCTTCACGGCTTTGAACAGATCTATTGGAGCAGGTATTCGCTCAAGGAAGGAGCTGCGGCGCGCATGTTTGCCTGAGCACGAAAAAAAGGGCCGCCCTGATCAGGACGGCCCCCGGCAGCAGCTTGTGCTGCAACTGCTATTCCTTCACGAAGGAACGGACATATTCCTTTCCGTTCTTCATCAGCACGCGCACCAAGTACCGGCCGTGGTCCAGATCGGCGACGTTCAGCACGGCATCCGCAGCGCCAACACCCTGGTGCATCACCGTGCGGCCCGTCATGTCCATGATGTCAAGCCCGTTCATGGGTGCGCCGGCGGAAACATTCAGGCGGGTGCTTGCCGGTGAAGGATAAAGGCGAAGCACCGCAGCATCCTGCTCAGCGATTCCCGAGGTTGCGTTGCCAAACCCGAGATCATCCACCTTGATGAAGCTGCCCGCCACGGGTGAATTCAAGCTTGAGGCCACAACCACATAGGCCGTGTCGGGGTTTTCATTCGTTTGGTAGACAAACGCCACGTTGAGCGGATGCCAGCCACCACCCAAGGCACCGGTAACCTGTGCCACGGCAGCACCAACGGTATGGGAGGAGTCATCACTTGCGTTCCACTTTGTCAAGAGTACCGCAACCATGCCCCCGTCTCCGGGTTCGATGTCATACTGCCATTGGCCTGTAAAAGCTTGTGGACGGCTGGCATAGGCAAACCCGGTGTTGCCCGTTGAATTGTCCCCCACGCCAATAATGCCTTGGATCACGCCGAATGCCGATCCCTGGGTGGTTACCGTGGCATAATAGCTCCCCACTGCGCCCGGAGACCCTTGGGCGCAGGAAGGCTGTCCACCTTCCAAGGTGGTCAGTCCATTGAACGTGACCCAACCCGTAGGGTCCTGGTAGCTTGCCCCGGGGGGTGTGGTCCAGTTCTCAAATCCCCCGTTGGGGATCTGTGCGGTGGCGGTTGCGGCCAGCGTACCTGCCGCCAAGCATGAAAAAAGTATCCGTGTTTTCATCGGTGTACAGTTTTGGATGCACGAAGTTGGTGCATTCAAGGGCGCATGTCCAACAGTTCACGAAATTTTTATATCCCCCTGGCAGAAGCTCCTGGTGCGTTTAATACTTGCTATGCTTCACGCTGTAGCGGAAGTACACCCACATCCCGATGGCCAGCCAGACCACCAAGCGCAGCCAGGTATCCCACGGCAGGGCGGCCATCATGGCACCGCAAACCACTACGCCAAGGATGGGCACCAAAGGCACCAGGGGCGTACGGAAGGCACGCGGGGCATCCGGCATCTTCCGGCGCATGATCATCACCCCGATGCTTACAAGGATGAACGCCAAGAGGGTTCCGATGCTGGTCATCTCCCCCACCACCTTTCCCGGCACCAAGGCTGCGAACAAGCTTACGAACACCATGAAAAGCATGTTGCTCTTGAACGGCGTGCGGTATTTGGGGTGCACATCGCTGAACACCTTGGGCAACAATCCGTCGTGGCTCATGCTGTAAAACACCCGGCTCTGGCCCAGCAGCATCACCAGGATCACGGACGAATAACCCGCGAGGATGGCGATGATCACGCCCTGTTGCAGCCACACATACGGCGTGTGTGCAATGGCCGTGGCCACAGGGGCCAGCTTATCATGCGTTCCGCCGAACTCCGTGTAAGGAGCCAAACCGGTCATGACGTGCCCGAACAAAACGTACAGTACGGTGCAGATCAACAGGGACCCGAGAATGCCGATGGGCATGTTGCGCGCCGGGTTCCTGGCTTCCTGGGCAGCGGTGCTCACCGCATCGAAACCGATGTAGGCAAAGAAGATGATGCCCGCACCCTGAAGCACGCCGCTCCACCCGAAGTGCCCGAAGGTTCCGGTGTTCTCCGGAATGTACGGTGTGAGGTTCGCCGGGTTGATGTAGGACCAGCCCAAGGCGATGAACAACAGGACAACGGCCACTTTCAGCACTACGATCACAGCGTTGACCCCAGCACTTTCACGCGTTCCGCGGGCCAACAGCAGCGACATGCACACCACAATGAACACGGCGGGGAGGTTGATGATGCCCCCTTCAAACGGCCCGGCCATCAGCGCGGTGGGGATGTGCATGCCGTGCATCTGCAGCAATTTGTTCAGGTATTGGCTCCAGGAGATGGATACCATGGCAGCCCCAACGGCATACTCCAGCACCAAGTCCCAACCAATGATCCATGCCCAAATACGGCCCATGGTGGCATAGCTGTACGTATAGGCACTGCCGGCAATGGGGATCATGCTGGCGAACTCGGCATAGCAAAGGCCTGCAAAGGCACAGCCAATGGCGCTGATGATGAACGACAGCGTGACTGCGGGGCCTGCGTGCTCCGCCGCCACAACACCGGTAAGCGAGAACAGGCCCGCCCCGATGATGGCACCAATTCCCAAGGCTACCAAGCTGCCTGCGCCCAACCTGCGCACCAACGTGCCTTCGCCTTGGTCCGCAGCTTCCGTCAACAAGGTGTCCAACGGTTTTCGGTGATGGTGGTCGCTCATGTTGGGGTTCCGGTTGGCCGCTAAGCTAACAGGATCGACAAACCAGACCTGTTATCCCCAGGGCTACTGCCTCTTGCGCGCCCTGCGGTCGCGACTTTCCCGAATTCTCAACCACGGATGAACACCGATGAACACGGATAAATGCGCGATGCAGGAAGTGGGCCACGGCTTTGCGTCCAATACCTGGAGAGGCTCGCGATCCGTGTCCATCGGTGTGGACCCGCCTGCCCGCCGGCAGGTCCGTGGTTCGCCCAAGTATTGGATAAGCGCCGCCAGGCGCAGCATTAAGTAGCGATAGCCCTGCTGTTACCCCATACGCCCGTGAACCAGTGTTAAAAGATCCACATGGTCCGCACATCGGCTTTCCGGCAACTGAAAATTTCGGTGCGAAACGGCTTCGGCTGTTGCCGTTGCCCAAAAAAAAACATTCGCAGCTTTTCAAGATGAAAACCTTGTTGATCGCCGCCGCACTTGGAGCAAGCATGCTCACTGCCACCGCCGCTATTGCAGGCACTCCGCAAACTCCGGCAACACAGCAGCCGGCCACCAAGAAAAAGGCCGAGGCCAAGCCGGAGCACACCATCAAGAAAGAAGAGCCCAAGGAAAACAAGGGCCATGTTGCCACCAAGGCAAAGACGCATGAGGAGCATAAAGGCGAAATGAAGGCCACGCCCGCCACCCACAAGGAGGCGGAGAAAAAGGAAACCAAAAAGGCTAATCCGGTGAGGTGATCGGGGCAGCAAACAAGGGAAGAAGGCTGACCGCGCAAGCGGTCGGCCTTTTTCCTTTTGCGGCCCGGCCATAACCGCCGAAGTATTTTCGCCGCCCGTATGAACGGAGGCTCCTCCTCTTCCGCTTTTGCACAGCGCACGGTGATCTCCGTGCTGGTGGCCATCAGCGCGTCGCACATGTTGAACGACATTGTGCAATCACTGATCCCGGCGATCTATCCCATCGTGAAGGACAAGTTCGGGCTGAACTTCACCCAAGTGGGCCTGATCACCCTGTGCTTCCAGATGACCGCGTCCATCCTGCAACCTTTTGTGGGCCGGTATACCGACAAGCGGCCCCAGTCCTACTCCCTGATGGTGGGCATGTGCTTCACCATGGCTGGAATCCTTGCCCTCTGGCGCGCAAACAGCTTTACGGCCATCCTGCTGGCGGTAATGCTTGTGGGCATGGGGTCCTCCATTTTCCATCCCGAGTCCTCGCGCATCGCCCATGCGGCCTCCGGAGGGAAGCGCGGCCTGGCCCAAAGCGTGTTCCAACTGGGCGGAACCTTTGGTTCCTCGCTCGGCCCCTTGCTGGCGGCCCTGATCGTAGTTCCCTTCGGCCTCCATAGCCTGGGCTGGTTTGCCGTAATCCCGCTCATCGGGATCATTGTGCTGCAGCGCGTGGGCAAGTGGTACAAACGCACTTCGGCCATCCGCGCACGGCGACCCGCCAAACCTGCGGTTCCGCACAACATATCCCGCGCCACCGTGCGCCGTTCCATCGTGATCCTGCTGGTGCTTGTTTTCTCCAAGCAATTCTACCTGGCCAGCATGGGCAGCTACTACACCTTCTACCTGATGGGCCGCTTCGGGCTTTCCGTGCAGGATGCCCAGATCCACCTGTTCATCTTCCTGCTGGCGGCAGCATTGGGAACTTACCTCGGCGGCCCCATCGGCGACCGGTACGGGCGCAAGTACGTCATCTGGTTCTCCATCCTTGGCTCCGCGCCGTTCACACTGATGCTTCCGCATGCAGGCCTGGCTTGGACCGGTATCCTGGCGGCCATAATCGCACTGGTGATCTCGTCTGCCTTTTCGGCCATCGTGGTGTATGCACAGGAGCTGGTGCCGGGCAAGCTGGGCATGGTGAGCGGATTGTTTTATGGCTTTGCCTTCGGCATGGCAGGCATCGGCTCGGCACTGCTGGGCACGCTGGCGGACCATACCAGCATCAATTTCGTGTTCCAAGTGTGTGCCTTCCTGCCTTTGCTCGGCTTGATCGCCGGTTTGTTGCCGCGATTGCGCACGCACCAGCAGCCAGCACAAATTGCGGATGCCGCCAAATAGCGGGCCGCCGCTTCGCCCCATCTTTGCCACATGGCCAAGATCTTGATCATCGACGACGAAAAAGCGATCCGCACGGCGCTCCGCGACATTCTGGAGCACGAAAAGCACAAAGTGGAAGAAGCGGAGGATGGTGCCTCCGGGCTGGAAAAGGCCAAGAAAGGCGGCTTTGACGTGGTGCTCTGCGACATCAAGATGCCCAAGATGGACGGCATGGAGGTCCTGGAGCGACTGATGGCGCACGACGACTCCATCCCCATGATCATGATCAGCGGCCATGGCACCATTGACACTGCCGTGGAGGCCATCAAGAAGGGGGCCTTCGACTTCATCCAAAAACCACCGGACCTGAACAGGATCTTAGTGACCCTGCGGAACGCATTGGAACGCGGCTCCCTGGTACAGGAAACAAAAGTGCTGCGCCAGAAGGTGCAAAAAACCAAGGCCGAGGGCAACATGGTGGGCTCGGGCAAGGCCCTGGAGGCCATCCGCGAAATGGTGGAAAAAGTGGGCCCCAGCGATGCCCGCGTGTTGATCACCGGGGGCAACGGGGTTGGCAAGGAGGGCGTGGCCCGCATGCTGCACGAAAAAAGCCCCCGGAGGTCCGGTCCGTTCATCGAAGTGAACTGTGCGGCAATTCCGGGGGAATTGATCGAAAGCGAGCTTTTTGGACATGAGAAGGGGGCCTTCACCAGTGCGATCGCACAGCGCAAGGGGAAATTCGAACTGGCCGACGGCGGAACGCTGTTCCTGGACGAAATCGGCGACATGAGCCTGGCGGCACAAGCCAAGGTGCTGCGCGCCTTGCAGGAAAACCGCATCACCCGCGTGGGCGGCGACAAGGAGATCAAGGTGAACCCCCGCGTGATTGCCGCCACCAACAAGGACCTGCGCAAGGAAATTGCCGAAGGGCGGTTCCGGGAGGACCTGTTCCACCGCCTGAGCGTGATCCCCATCCATGTGCCGGACCTGCGGGACCGGAAGGAGGACATTCCCGAACTGGTGGAGCATTTCATCCGGTTGGTGTGCTCCGAACAGGGCACCGCCCCGAAAAAGATCAGCGCAAAAGCCGTGCAGGAGCTGCAAAAGTTGCCTTGGACCGGAAATGTGCGCGAATTGCGCAATGTGGTGGAACGCTTGGTGATCCTGGGCGGACCGGAGATCAGCGATGCAGACGTGAAGCGGTTTGCAGGGAATTGACCGCTGCCGGAAGCCGGGATATGCATTCTGAACAACGGCCGGTTAACATTACTTACAGGCTTTTGGCTGCCCTTTGAGGCAACCCATGGCATCCGGAGCCGTCTCAACCATGGACGGCAAGCCCGATCCAATGGGGGGGAACCAAAAAACGACTGCAATGACCATCCTGAACCATTTCTACCAATCCCTGTACAACCACTTCGGGGACAGCATGTTCTACATCCTCGGCTTCATGTTCGTACTCTCCGCCGTTGCCTTTTGGCGGTTGTACGAAAAGGCGGACCAGCCCGGCGTGGCGGCCATTGTCCCCTTCTGGAACATGCTGGTGTTCATGAAGATCATCGGGCGGCCCGCATGGCATATCCTCCTTTTCCTGGTGCCCGTATATGGCCAGCTGTACTTGGTGCCCAAAGTGTGGATCGAGCTGTGCCAGAGTTTCGGCAAGCGCACCGTGCTGGATTACGTGCTGGTGATCCTGCTCAATGGCCTGTATATCTTCAACTTGGGCATGAGCTACGACACGGAGTACGTGGGGCCTGCCTATGGGAATCCTGACCTGGGCACCACCCCGGCATCAGGCCACAGCCCCAGCTTAGCCTAACAGCGCACTTGCTTTCTTCAGCGCTTGGGGCAAGCCGTTAGGGTCCTTGCCTCCTGCGGTGGCGTAGAACGGTTGCCCACCGCCGCCGCCTTTGATCTCGGCGGCGAGTGCCTTGATCACCTGCGGGGCTGCATGGCCCTTGGCGATCACCTCCGCTCCGGCCATCACGGCCAGCAGGGCTTTGTCTCCTTGGCGTGCGCCCAATACCAGCAACAGGTCAGGGTTGGCATCCTTGAGGCGGAAGGCGAGGTCGCGCATGCCGTTGGCGTCCAAGTCCACCTCTTCCGCCACCACACGCATGCCACCTACGGCTTTTGCGTTGGACAGAATGGTTTCCTGCAGGCGCGCCACACGCTCGTGCGCGGCCTTCTCCAATTCCTTGGTCAAGGTGGCATTCTGTTCCAGCAGGTGCTTTACCGCAGCGGTGAGGTCGGCCGGATGTTTCAGCAGGCCCTGCAAGGCTTCCAGCGTATCCAAGCGTTCCTGCACGTACTGCTCGGCGGCTTCACTGGTGATGGCTTCGATGCGGCGGATGCCTGCGGCCAGCGCCCCTTCGTACACGATCCGCACCGGGCCGATCTCGCCCGTGCGCGGGGCATGCGTGCCGCCGCAAAGCTCCACGCTGTCGCCGAACTTGATCACACGCACCCGCTCGCCGTACTTCTCGCCGAACAAGGCCATCGCGCCCATGGCACGGGCCTCGCCGATCGGCGTGTCACGGAATTCTTCCAAGGGAATGTCGGCCTGCACGGCTGCTTTCACTTCCGCTTCCACGCGGGCCAATTCCTCCGGGGTGATCTTGGCAAAGTGCGAGATGTCGAAGCGCAGCCGGTCCGGCGCCACCAATGAGCCCTTCTGCTCCACGTGGGTGCCCAGCACGTGGCGCAAGGCGTGGTGCAACAGGTGCGTGGCGCTGTGGTTGCGGCGCGTGAGCTTGCGCCGGTGGCCGTCCACGCGGGCTTTCAGCGGAGCATCGGGCCGGGGCGGCAGCGCTTTGCAGAGGTGAACGATCAGTTGGTTCTCGCGGCGGGTGTCCAGCACGGGCACTTGCACACCATCCTGTTCCAACCAGCCCTGATCGCCCACCTGCCCCCCACCTTCGGCATAGAACGGCGTGCGGTCCAGCACCACCTGGAAATGGTCGCCGCTCTTGTCCTTCACCTTCCGCCAGCGCAGGATGCGGGCTTCAGCTTCCAGTGTGTCATAGCCAACGAATTCCGCGGTGCCCTGGGCCATCCCGGCATCCACCGGTACGGTCCAGTCGCCCGCCGTGATGGCCGTGGCCGCGCGTGAGCGGTCCTTCTGCTTGGCGAGTTCGCGCTCAAAGCCCGGCATGTCCACGTCCATGCCGTGTTCGCGGGCCATTAGTTGGGTGAGGTCGATGGGGAAGCCGAAAGTGTCGAAGAGTTCAAACGCTTTGGCCCCGTCCAAGGTGCCTTGGCTTTCGGCCACCAATTGTTCCAGGCGCTTGGTGCCCAATTCCAACGTGCGCAGAAACGCCTTCTCCTCTTCCAGGACCACGCTCGCGATCAATTGCTGCTGCTTCCGCAACTCCGGAAATTGATCACCCATCTGCGCCACCAACACGGCCACCAATGCGTGGATGAAGGGTTCGTTCAGGCCGAGGAAGCTGTACCCGTAGCGCACCGCGCGGCGCAGGATCCGGCGGATCACATAACCGGCACCGGTGTTGCTGGGCAGCTGCCCGTCCGTGATGGCGAAGGCAATGGCGCGCAGGTGGTCCGCCACCACGCGCATGGCGATGTCGGCCTTGGTCTCCTGGCCATACGTCTTTCCGCAGGCCTTGGCCAGTGCCTGGATCAGCGGCTGGAACACGTCGGTGTCGTAGTTGCTCTGTTTGCCTTGCAGCACCATGCACAGGCGTTCGAAGCCCATGCCGGTGTCCACATGTTTGGCGGGCAGCGGGTGCAGGCTGCCGTCAGCCTTGCGCTCAAACTGCATGAACACGTTGTTCCAGATCTCGATCACCTGCGGGTGGTCGTTGTTCACAAAGTCGCGGCCCGGTGCCTTGGCGCGTTCCGCCGACGTGCGGATGTCCACGTGGATCTCCGTGCAGGGGCCGCACGGGCCGGTGTCGCCCATCTCCCAGAAATTGTCCTTGCGGCCAAAGGGCAGCACGCGTTCTGCGGGCAAGTATTGCAGCCAGAGGTCGCGTGTCTCAACGTCGGCTTCCAGCTTGTCCGCCTCGTCTCCGCCGAAGTAGGTCACGTAAATGTTCTCCTTCGGGATCTTGTAAGTGTCCACCAGTAATTCCCACGCCCACTGGATGGCCTCCTTCTTGAAATAATCGCCGAAGCTCCAGTTGCCCAGCATCTCGAACATCGTATGGTGGTACGTGTCGATCCCCACTTCCTCCAGGTCGTTGTGCTTGCCGGAGACGCGCAGGCACTTCTGCGTGTCCGCGATGCGGGGTTGCGTTACCGGTCTGTTCCCCAGGAAGAGGTCCTTGAACTGGTTCATCCCCGCGTTGGTGAACATGAGCGTGGGATCGTCCTTCACGACCATGGGTGCGCTGGGCACGATGGCATGGCCGCGCTGTGCGAAATGGTCGAGGAAAGCTTGGCGGATCTCGCGGGAGGAAGGCATGTGGAAAGCTGCCGAACACCTGAGGGGGAAAGGCGGCGCGAATTTAGGGGGGTTGGCGCAGTGGGCAGGGAGCAATTGCAGGGCAAAGGCATCTACACTTCCGCGCGACCGTATTTCGTGGCGCAATACTGTGGCCACGCCAAGTTTCCCGGTTGGGCCTTCGGTTCCTCGGATGCGGTGCATCCTGCTGAGCGGAGCCGAAGCGGGAGTGCCGCTACGCTTATGCTCAGGCCAGTGTGCACGTTAACGACTACTGAAAAGAGAGACTGGGCTGAGCGGAGCCGAAGCCCCTATCCATCAAAGTCCTTGAGCTATTCCTTCAATTAGCCTTCAGTAAATACTGCGATTTAGATGCGTTTGCCCTGACCGAAGATGCAATTTGCAGCATGTAATACTGCTGCCGACCAGGGCCATCGGGTAACGCGCCCTGCGGGCGCGGCTTCCAAGAGTATTCAAACCACAGATCTACACGGATGAACACGGATCACGGACCCACCTACCAAGCAAAAACCTTCCCTATCCGTGTTCATCCGTGTAGATCCGTGGTTCAAATCAGTGTGTGAATGCGCCGCCAGGCGCATGGATAAGACCCGATTGTCCTGTACTGCCGACTGCTCCTGCCGCCCGCCCGCGCTATTTTTACGCCCCTTCCCATGGCCGAGCATAAATACCGCTTCAACCCGAATACGCTCAACTTTGAGCGGATCCGCACCACCGGGTGGAAAAAGGTAAAGCGGACCTCCTTGGCGCTGGCACCGGGGCTGCTGTTGGGCGTTATCGGGATATTCCTCGCCTTCCAGTTCATCGATTCGCCCAAGGAAGCCACGCTGCGCCGGGAAAATCAGCAGTTGCTGGTGGAGTATGAGCTGCTGAACAAGCAGATGGCGGAAATGGAAGCGGTGATGGGCGACATTGAACGCCGTGATGACAATGTGTACCGCGTGATCTTTGAGGCCGACCCCATTCCGGCCAGCGTGCGCATGGCGGGGATCGGCGGCGTGAACCGCTACAAGGACCTTGAGGGTTTCGCCAACAGCAACCTGGTGATCGCCACACGGAAGCGGCTGGACGCGATCACCAAGCGCATGTACGTGCAAAGCCTGTCGTTGGATGAAGTGGGATCCTTGGTGATGCGCAAGCAGGACATGTTGGCCAGCATTCCCTCGGTGGAGCCGATCCCATCCGATGAAACCCGCGTCAGCTCCGGGTTTGGCGAGCGCATCCATCCGATCTACAAGATCGAAAAGCCGCATTTGGGCCTCGACTTCACCAGTCCGGTGGGCACCAAGATCCACGCCACCGGCAACGGTACCGTGGAATTTGCCGGCTATAACACCAGTGGTTACGGTTACCACGTGATCCTGGATCATGGCTACGGCTACGAGACACTCTACGGGCACATGTCCGCAGTGGATGTGCGCCGGGGCCAGAAGGTGAAGCGCGGCGATGTGATCGGGGAGGTGGGAAGCACCGGCCTGAGCACCGGCCCGCACCTGCACTACGAAGTGCACAAGGACGGCCATCCCGTGGACCCGGTGAACTTCCTCTTCAACAGCCTTACGCCGGAGGAATATGCCAAGATGGTGGAGGTGGCCGGCAACGCGGGTCAATCCATGGATTAGTGCCAGGGGCGGGGCCGTTGGCCGCGAGGGCGTCACTACGAACTACGGCCTACGAACTTCTTACATGTAGGTTGATGTATTGGGCGTAGGGCGTAGGGCGTAGGGCGGGCCGATCGACCAGCGTGCAGACAAAGTGACCAGCCCTATCTTCGCGGTGATGCCGTTGAAGGAGAAGACCATCGAACGGATGTACTGGAGCATCGGCGAAGTGGCCGATGAACTGGGCGTGAACACCTCGCTGCTGCGTTACTGGGAGAAGGAGTTCGGCACGCTGCGGCCCAAGCGCACCAACAAGGGCGAGCGGCTGTACACCAAGGATGACATTGAGCAATTGCGCCGCATCCAGCACTTGGTGAAGGACAAGGGGTTTACGTTGCAAGGCGCAAAGGGGCAATTGCGTGGTGCTGAACCGGTGGAAGTGCCGGAGGCTCCTCCTCCGGTTTCCTTTCCGGTGGAGGAAGTGCGTTCGCGGCTCCAGCGTATCCGGACGCGTTTGGTCGAGCTACGGGAGGTTGGTGGTTAGTTGTCGGTTGTTAGTTGTCGGTTGGCCGTCTTTGCGCATCAGTTGCCCCGGGTCGCTTGCGTGCCTGACAACGGACAACCAACAACTGACAACTACTCCCTCAAAAGGAACTGCTCCACGTAGTCCGCAATGCCTTCCTCCAGCGTGTGGAACGGTTTGGAGTAGCCGATGCTGCGCAGTTTGGCCATCTCCGCCTGGGTGAAATACTGGTATTTGTCGCGGATGTCCATCGGCGTGTCAATGAACTCGATGCGTTCCGGCCTGCCCATGTTGGCGAAAACGTTCTTCGCCAGGTCCAGGAAGGTGCGCGCCTTGCCGCTTCCCAAGTTGTAGATGCCGCTGTGCCTGCGGTGCTCCATCAGGAAAATGCACACGTCGCACACGTCCTTCACGTAAACGAAATCGCGGAGCTGCCCGCCGTCGGCGTAGTCCGGCCGGTGGCTGCGGAAGAGCTTCATGCCGCCTGTTGCCTTGATCTGGTTGAAGGCATGGAACACCACGCTGGCCATGCGGCCCTTGTGGTATTCGTTGGGGCCGTACACGTTGAAAAACTTCAACCCGGCCCAAAAGAACGGCTTGGCCTGTTGCCCCAACGCCCATTTGTCAAACTCGTTCTTGCTCTCGCCGTATGGGTTCAGCGGCTTCAGTTGGAAGGGCAACGCGTCATCGGTATCGCCATAGCCCAAGGTGCCATCGCCGTAGGTGGCTGCGGAAGAGGCATACACCAAGGGGATCGCATACTTCACGCATCGCTCCCACACCTGCTGGCTGTAGCGCACGTTGAGCTCGTCAAACACGGCCTTGTTGAACTCCGTGGTGTCCGTGCGCGCACCGAGGTGGAAGATGAACTGGATGAGGTGTTCGTTGGCGTCGATCCACGCTGCAAAGTCCGTGCGTTCCACGCGGGCGGTGAGCTTGATCCCGTCCAAGTTGCGCGCCTTGTCCGCACGCGAGAAATCATCCACCGCCACCAGGTCTGCATAGCCGCGTTCCTGCAGCTCCGCCAACAAGCGGCTCCCAATGAAGCCTGCGGCACCCGTAACGATGATCATGGGGTAAAGGTATTGGCGGGGGCGAAGGTGGGGACGCGCAGTTCGTTGGGCGCAGGGTGAGGGAACGTGATGGCAGCGGCAGGACCGGCCCTCCTTCTACCTGTGAAACTTGCCCATTCGAACTACTTCACCTCCTTCACCAAGATCACGTACACCGGGAAGTGGTCGCTGTAGCCGTTGGTGTAGATGTCACCCACGAACGTGCGGAACGGGTACCCGGCGAAGTTGCCCTCGGTTTGCCGCAGGTAGGGCTGGTTGAACACGCGCACACCGTAGTACTTCAGGTTGCCGCCGGCACCGGTTACCAAGGCCGGTGTGAGAATGATCTGGTCGAACAAGTTCCACGAGTCCCGCCAGGCCAGTGTTCCAATGCCTTTTTGGTACAAGTCGAACATCGGGTTGTACAACTTCTTGTCCGACACTAATGCCTTGTCGCCCGTGGTGCCCAGGAATTTGCGCACCGACGGGCTCACGGGGTCATCATTGAGGTCGCCCATGTAAAGCACCCGGGCATTGGCGTTGCGCGTGAGCAGTGAGTCGATGATGTGGCGGCCCAGTTCCGCCGCCAGTTTCCGCTTGGGCAGCGACTTCTTTTCCCCGCCGAACCGCGAAGGCCAGTGGTTTACCACCACCGAAACCGTGTCACCGTCCATCAAGCCGGACACCACCAATTGGTCACGGGTGCGGAACAGGCTGTCGGTGGGATCATGCAGCGGATACTTCCGGTCGCTCAACCAGGTGAAGTACTTCGGGTTGTACACAAAGGCCACGTCCACGCCGCGGCGGTCTGGGCTGGGGTATTCCACCACCTGGTAGCCGCGCTTGTCCAGCGGCGGGGTGTGCACCAGGTCTTCCACAACGCCCTTGTTCTCCACCTCGCACAGCCCGAAACATACCAATCCGTCCGGCAGCACCTCCGTGCCCATCTCCCCGAGCACCCGGGCCATGTGCTGGAGCTTCCGCTCGTAGCGTTCGGTGTTCCATTGTTTTGCGCTGGTGGGCAGGAACTCGGCGTCGTCATTCGCCTGGTCGATCGTGTCGTAGAGGTTCTCCAGATTGTAAAAGCCAATGGGGCGCGGCTCATAGCGCACTTCACTTTTACCCTGCGCGGTTGCCGCACAGCACATGGCGGTGGAGCCAACCAACAAGAGGAGACGGGCAAATGGCTTCATGGAAAGGTGAAAGGGCGGCAAGTTATTCAGCGGGCTGTTCCGGGTTGACAATTTCATGCTGGAATTTGCGCCACGCGGCCCGAAGCACTGTTCCTTTGCGGCATGAATGCGTGGAAGACCGCAGCGCTGCTTGCGCTGTGCAGCATGGGTGTTTTTTCGGTGACGGCCCAAACGGTGGCGGATGCCCGGGCCGCCGCCATTGGGAGCACGGTTACTGTGACGGGCGTGGTTACTTCAGGGCCATCGCTTGGCAGTGTGCGCTACTTGCAGGACGGCACGGCAGGCATTGCCGTATTCCCGGGGAGCGGCTCTGCACCCGGCTTCAACGCCATGCCGGGCGATGACCTCACCTTGACCGGAACCCTCACGAACTACAACGGGCTGCTGGAGATCACGCCGATCACGGCCTTCACGGTAAACAGCAACGGCAACGCACTGCCCGCCCCGCAAGTGATCAGCCCGGACGAATTGGCCGAGCCCGTGGAAAGCCGCATCGTACAAGTGCAGGGCGTGTATTTCCAAGGTTCCGGTGTGTTCACTGCGGGCACATGGACCGTTCAGGCGGGTACGCAATCCGCCAATGTCTACCTGCGTTCGGGGCATCCGCTCATCGGCACGCCGGTGCCCGCCGGGCCGGTGGATGTGGCTGGCATCGCCTCGCAATACGACCCGTCTTCGCCGTACACCGGCGGCTATCAATTGCTTCCGCGTGATGGCAGCGACATTACCCCGCACCAGTCCATCAGCGTGATGCCGCCCGTGCAGCAATCCAATTTGGTCCCGGACGGCTTTCACCTGGCTTGGCAAACCAACCTTCCGGGAAGTTCGCAGGTGTTTTATGGCACCACGCCCGAATTGGGTTCCTTGGCGGGATCGGCAACCTTGGCCACCGTGCATGATGTCCAATTGACCGGGCTTCAGGCAGCCACCTTCTACTACGCCCAAGTCTTTTCCGTTGCCGGCACGGACACGGCCTTCTCCACCATCGGCTACTATTCCACCGCTTCCATTTCCAGCGGCACCATCGCGGTCTATTTCACCAAGAGCGTGGACAACAGCGTAAGCAACGGGACCAATGCCATCGGCTTGTTCAGCGCGACGGATGACACCATCAAGGCCTACATCGACCGGGTGCAGAACACGCTGGACATCGCCATGTACAACACCAACAGCACCTTCGTGGTGGCTGCGGTGAACGCCGCCAAGGCGCGTGGCGTGCAGGTGCGTTGGATCGCCGAAGGCAGCAACGCCAACACCGCGCTGGCCGGGTTGGATCCGTCCATTCCGGTGCTGTACCGCACGGACGGGCTGGGCAGCGGCATGCACAACAAGTTCTTCATTGCCGACGTGGAGGACCCGCAACACGCCATGGTGATGGGCGGAAGTTGCAACTGGACCACGCAAAGCTTTTTTGAGGACTACAACAACATCCTCTTCATCCAGGACCAGGCACTGGCCCGGTGCTACACCATGGAATTCAATGAAATGTGGGGCGGCAGCGGACCGCAGCCCGTGCCGGCTTTCAGTTTGTTCGGGCCGGACAAAACGGACAACACCCCGCACCTGTTCAACGTGGGCGGCAAGGCTGTGGCGAGCTACTTCTCGCCCAGTGATGGCGTGGCGGACCGCATTGTGGACCTGCTCAACCACGCACAGAACAGCGTTCAACTGGCCCTGTACGTGTTCACCGATAACGACCTCGGCGATGCCGTGCTTGCGGCTTATGAACGGCCCGGCATGACCGTGCAGGGCGACGTAGAGGATGTGTACAGTTCCGGCTCCGAGTTCAATTACTTAGTGGGCCAAGGCATCGACCTGCATTCGCACCTGGACGAGCCGGGATTGTTGCACCACAAGTATGCCATTCTGGACCAGGCCGCGGGCCCCGACCCGCTCGTGGAGACCGGCAGCCACAATTGGACCAGCTCCGCCTCCACCGTGAACGATGAAAATTCGCTGGTGATCCATGATGCCACGGTGGCCAACATCTATTACCAGGAATGGTATGCCCGGCACTACGGGCCCACCGCCATCGCTGAAGATCACGGAACCAACACCCTCCTTGCCTGGCCGGTGCCGGCGCAACACCTGCTGAACGTGAAGTTGGCCGAAAACGGAAACGCGCTGCTGGAGCTCATGGATGCCACCGGGCGCGTGATGTACCGCAGCGAGGTGAACGGCACGGCCACCGTCAACGTCGGCAATTTCGCACCAGGCCTGTACACGTTGACCTGCATCCAGGGCGACAACCTGTCGCGGCGTTCCGTGCTTGTTGTCCGTTAGCGCCCACTTGGAAAATAAAGCGGGTGCCGGTCGTTGTACCGGCGCATGAAAAGGAAGAGCGTTTCGTTCTTCCTGCGCTGCTTTTTCGGCAAGGCATCAAACTCCTCCTTCAATACGCCATCGCGCGAAATGACCGCATACAGCCCGGCGGGCGCCACTGGGAGAAAGCTGCCCGTTGCCATGTCCAAAAACCGCTGCTCCTGCACCGTGTACACCGTGGAGCCGCCCATCACGTAGGGATCGAAGTTGCGGTAGGTGGCATCGTACACGAGGTGCGCCAACGAGCCCATCAGGCCGATGCGGGAATATCCGTCACCGGCCCGCACATACACAACTCCCCGGTCGCAGAAACCCCAGATGCCGTCCATGTTCACGCGGATGCGGGCACCGGTGCTGTCCGGCCCGTATAATTTCCCCCCGGCGCTGCGCAGATCGGTGATCCGCCTTCCGTCCGCATCGGTAACCGCAGCCATCGGTATGCTCGGTGCGTTGGTCCGGAATGCGTGGAAGTTGAGGTAGATGCCGTCCTTGAACACATAGCCTCCATTATAGCGCACACTGTCCTGGGCAAACGCCATGTTTGCCAGGCACAGGCAGCAGAGCAGCAGCGCCTTCATGCCACCGATCGGATCAGGTCCATCACTTCTTCCGGCGCTTGGGCATGCACCCAGTGGCTGGCGTATGGAATTGTTTCAACGCGGCTGTTGGGGAACTGCTCCTTGATCTGCGGGATGTCCTCGCGGGGGATGTACGGGCTTTTGCCGCCGCGCACAAACAACGTGGGAACACGCACAATTTCCGGCCCCGAAGTGCCCAGGATGTTGTTGATCTCCCGCTGAAGCAGCGGCACGTTGAATCGCCATGCCAACTTGCCCGGCTCAGCCCAGTAAAGGCTTTTCATCAGGAACTGCACCACGCCCGGCTCCGGAACGTATTGCGCGAGGTGTTCCTCCATTTCCTTTCGGCTGGCTTTCTTTTCCGGTTCGCTGGTGGAAAGCGCTTCGATGATGGCGGCATGGTCGCCGATGGGATACTCGCGCGGGCCAATGTCCAGCACCACCAAGTGCTTCAGCAGTTCCGGCCAGCGCTGCGCAAAGGCCATAGCCGTTTTTCCGCCCATGCTGTGGCCTACCAGTACCGTATCCTTCAGGCCGAGCTTCACGAACAGGGCATGCACGTCCTCCGCCATCAACGGGTAGGTGATGTGGTCAGTGTGCGGCGAACGGCCATGGTCGCGCTCATCCACCAGGATCATGTCGAACTCCGCGCTGAGCGTGCGGCCAATGTGCCCGAAGTTGTCGCTGCTGCCGAAGAGGCCGTGCAACACCACGATCGGCTTGCCGCTGCCCTCGCGGCGGAAAAACAGGTCCACGCTCATCGCAGTTCGCGCAGGTACAGTTGCACGGTGTTCTCCATGCCGAAGATCAATGCATCGCAGATCAGCGCATGGCCGATGGACACTTCCAACAAGCCCGGCACATTCGCCTTGAACCAGGCCAGGTTACGCAGGTCCAGGTCGTGGCCCGCGTTCAGCCCCAGGCCCATTTCCTTGGCCTTTTCCGCCGCGCGGGCAAACGGCGCCACCGCAGCATCCCGGCCGTGCCCGAACTGTTCCGCATACGGGCCGGTGTACAATTCAATGCGGTCCGTGCCCGTTTCTGACGCATGTGCGATCTGCTCCGGATCCGGTTCCATGAAGATGGACGTGCGGATGCCCGCCTCCTTGAAGCGGGCGATCACCGCCTTCAGTTCCGCCTTGCGCCCCTTGGCATCCCAGCCGGCATTGCTGGTAAGCACGCCGGGCGGGTCGGGCACCAACGTCACTTGCGCAGGCCCCACTTCCAGCACCAAGTCGATGAAGCTTTCGTTCGGGTAGCCTTCGATATTGAATTCGGTGGTGAGCAGCGGCTTCAGCGCCCGCACGTCGGCAAAACGGATGTGGCGCTCATCCGGGCGCGGATGCACGGTGATGCCCTGCGCGCCGAAGCGCTCAATGCCCAGGGCCCAGTGCAGCACGTCCGGGCGGTTGCCGCCGCGTGCGTTGCGCAACGTGGCGAGCTTATTGATGTTAACGCTGAGCTTGGTCATGTGTCCGGGCCGCATACCTTGGCCCCGGTAAGCACCGCAAAAGTACCCTTGGCCGGGCGCAACGCAGAACCCCATGCAAGCCATTGACCTGCTTTCCAAGACCATCCAGCCGCTGGGCCCCAAGGATCCCGTGGCCCGCGCGCTGGACCTGATGGACGAACTCCATACGCCCGTGTTGCCCGTGGTGGCCAAGGGCCGGCTGGTGGGGCTGATGAAGGAAGAGGCCGCCTTGAACAGCACGGACCCCACCGCCTCCGTGGAGAAGCTCATGGACCAGGTGGAGATCCCTTACGTGCGCGACCGCCAGCATATCTATGATGTGCTGAAATTGATGGCCCGGCGCAACCTGTGCATCGTCCCGGTGCTGGACATGAACGGGCGCTACATAGGCGCGGTGGGCGGGCAGGAATTGGTGCGTCCCATGGCCGCGTTGGTGAATGCGGAGGAAGAGGGCAGCATCGTGGTACTGGACATGGCGCGCAACGATTATGCGCTGCAGCAGATCGCCAGGATCGTGGAGGATGAAGGCGCCCGCATCATGAGCATGTACTGCTCCAACACGCCCGACAGTACGCGGATGGAGATCACGCTGAAGATAAACCGGGAGGACATCAGCGCGATCCTGAAAGCCTTTGACCGGTTTGACTTCATGGTGCGCACCACCTTCCAAGGTTCCCAGGTGGAAACCGACCTGCGCGACCGGTACGAGGGGTTGATGCGGATCATGAAAATGTGAGGATTTGAGGGTGAGAGAGTGAGAGAGTGAGAGAGTGGGAGGGTGAGAGGGTGAGAGGGTGAGATTGATGAAGTGAAGATATGATTGGTGATTGGTGCCAAATGGCAAGTTCAGGGGTGAATGGATCGCGGACGAAAAAGATGAACACGACCTGGGCCACGGCATGAGCATCCTGTGGGCTGAGAGGGTTCGCGCGGTCCGCATCTTTGGTGTGCTTTTACTGTGCGCATGTTTCCACGGCCTTGCATGGGCGCAGGTCCCCGCACAGGATTTCAGCGGCCCGTTTGTCATTTCGGGCATCTTGATCGAGGGCAACAAGCACACCAAGGCCAAGATCATCCTGCGGGAGCTCACCTTCGCCGAGGGGGATACCCTGGATGCCAAGGAGCTCTATGCCCGCTTGGACCGGAGCCGCCAAAACCTGCTGAACCTCGGGCTTTTCAACACGGTGGACCTGTTGCCCACCTTCCTCGGCCCGCATGAAGCGTACATCATGCTCACCGTGAACGAGCGCTGGTTCTGGTGGCCCCAGCCCGTGATCCGCTTTGCCGACCCCAACTTCAACACGTGGTGGCTCACCAAGGACTTTCGGCGCATCAACTACGGCCTGGAACTGAACCGCTTCAACATGCGCGGCCGCAACGAAACACTTTCGGCACTGGCACAGCTCGGCTACTCGCGCCGCTTCGGCCTGCGCTACAAAGTTCCCGCCTTTGACCGCAGCCAGCGCTGGGGCCTGCAACTGGAAGGTGCCTACGCCGAGCAGGACGAAGTGACCGCCGGTACATTAGGCAACAAACGCGTCCTGCTGCGAACGCCCGCGCAAAACCTCATGCGCCAATGGAAGGCCGGCGCCATGTTCACCTTCCGCCCGGGGCATGACCTGCGCCACAGCGTGGCGCTGCGCTGGAGCGGGATCAGCGTACAGGACACCGTGCTGCGGCGCAGCCCGGAATACATTTCCAAAGGAGTGCGCCAGTCCAACTTCCCCACACTGGGTTATTCCGTGGTGATGGACCGGCGCGACTCGCGCGCATTCCCCTTGTCCGGTTACTTCGCGAAACTGGAACTGGAACAGAACGGGTTCACCGCGGACCAGCCCAGGGTCACCAACTTGTCCGCCGCCGTGCAGCGCAGCTGGAAGCAGGGCCAGCGGTGGAGCTTGGGCGCCAGCCTTGCCGGAAAAACATCCGCCGGAAGTGAAGACCACTACTTCCTGCAGGAAGGGTTGGGCTATGGCGACTACCTCCGGGGATACGAATACTACATCATCGACGGGCAGCACTGGTTCCTGGGCAAGGCCAACGTACTCTTCGCCCTGCTGAAACCCCGCTCCTACCGCGTGGACGCGATCCCCTTCGAGGCGTTCCGCACGTTGTACATCGCCATCTACCTCAATGCATTCAGCGACCAGGGCTACGTGGCCGACAACCGGAACGGGGCCGCGAACCCGCTGGCCAACCACTGGCAACAGGCCTACGGGCTGGGCCTGGACCTGGTGACCAGCTACGACCAGGTGCTGCGCCTGGAATACGCCCTGAACGGCCTCTCGGAGACGGGATTCTACCTACATTTCACCCAACCCTTCTGAGCAACGCCATGCGCATCGGCACCCACGGACGGCTTTATCCGGCCTCGGCAGCGGCCACCATCAACGGCATCCTTGCCCGTATTTCGGCGGCAGGGGCCACCCCGGTGGTGGAGCGCGGCCTTGCGCAACGCATGGCCGCCGGAGGAAATCCTGTGGCGGCTGGTACCGAACTGATGGATGATGCCGCCACCGCCCGCCTCAATGTGCTCGTAAGCCTGGGCGGCGACGGCAGCTTCCTGGACAGCGTGGACTTCATAGGCCGCGCGCCCGTGCCCATGCTCGGCATCAACCTGGGGCGCTTGGGCTATCTGAGCAACACCCGCATGGATGACGTGGACGCCACGCTGAATGCGTTGGTGGAGCGCCGCTACGGCATTGAGGAACGCGCCCTGCTCACCCTGCAAGGCTGCCCCGGCTTCCAGGCCCACGATACCGCCCTCAACGAGGTCACCATCCACAAGCGCGACGGTGCCGCCATGATCAGCGTGCACGCCCGGCTCGATGGCCGCTTCCTGAACACCTACTGGGCCGATGGCCTGATCATCTCCACCCCCACGGGCAGCACCGCCTACTCGCTGGCCTGCGGAGGCCCCATCCTTGCCCCGCAATGCGATGCCATGGTGATCACCCCCATCGCCCCGCACAACCTCAATGTGCGCCCCTTAGTAGTGCCCGGCAACAGCACCATTACGCTGGAAGTGGACACCCGCGGCGAGAAATACTTGGTGAACCTCGACTCGCGCAGCGTGGTGATGGACAACATTCCGCCGCTCACGGTGCAACGGGCCGACCACACCGTGAAACTGGTGCAGCTGGAAGGCCAGGATTTTTTGGACACCCTGCGCAGCAAGCTGAGCTGGGGGCTGGATGTGCGGTCGGGGACGGAGCAGCGCTGAGCATTGTGGAAATCCTTCTTGGTATCTTCCAAGCTAAGCCGGCAGTTTGATCCGCATTCCCTCCCAACCGCCCCTAATTTCGCCCCATCCACGCACGGATCGCACCGGCGCGCCGTTCTTCAACCCGATGAGGTACTTCCGCCTGCTCACCGCCCTGTTGCCCTTGCTGGTGTTGCCGGCCGCAGCACAGGTCAGCGAGCTGGGGCTCACCGGCGGCACCACCTTCTACATCGGCGACCTCAACCCCACCCGCTACTACCCTAAGCACACCCACTTGGCGGGCGGCATCATGTACCGCTACAATTTCAACGAGCGCTACGCCTTCCGCCTGCAGGGGCTCTACGGCAACGTGGAAGCATGGGACCGCGAATCCAAGAACCCGCTGGACCAATTGCGCAACCTGGGCTTCCGCTCGGTGATCTTCGAGGCTTCCGCCCTGCTGGAGATCAATTTTTTCAAATACCGCGGCCTGGCCAAGGACAGCCGCACCTGGACACCCTTCGTATTCGGCGGCCTGGCCTACTGGCACTTCAATCCGCAGAACTTGCTGGACGACACTTGGTACGACCTGCAACCCTTGGGCACCGAAGGCCAGAACACCGGCGGCGGCAGCGGCTACAGCCTCAACCAGATCTGTATTCCATTTGGGGCCGGCTTTAAATTCGCCCTTACCAAGCGGGTGGACATCGACCTGGAATGGGGCCTGCGCCGCACCTACACCGACTACCTGGATGATGTAGGCGGAACCTATGCCGACAATGCGGCGCTGCTGGAACAGGCCGGCCCGCTCACCGCCCTGCTGGCCGACCCCAGCGCGCTGCGCACCACCGGGCTGAACACCGGCCGGGCACGCGGCGACAGCCAGACCAAGGACTGGTACCAGTACACCGGGATCACCATTTCGTTGCTGCTCACCAAGTTCACGGAATGCGATGCCATCTGGCAGAAAAAGCGGCACTGATCCATGCATGCGGCATGCCTGAAGCCCGGCTTTCGGGCCGTTAACAATGCTTCGGCAGCCAGGCCGGTCCACGGATCGCCCCGAATTGCGACCTTCGCAGCCCCGTGAAAGAAACCATCCCCTCCACCGATCGGCAATTGCTGGCACAAATAGACCCGGCCCGTGTGCCCGTGCACATCGCCGTGATCATGGACGGCAACGGCCGCTGGGCCGAGCAGCAGGGCGAGCACCGCATCAGCGGGCACCTCAACGGCGTGCGCCCCATCCGCGACACCCTGACCGCCGCCACGGAAGCCGGTGTAAAATACTTGACCCTCTACGCCTTCAGCACGGAGAACTGGAACCGGCCCAAGGCCGAGGTGGATGCCTTGATGGAGCTGCTGGTGAGCACCCTGGCCAACGAGGTGGAAGAATTGGACCGGAACGGCGTGCGGCTGCACACCATCGGCGACACGGACAGCCTGCCGGGCACCTGCCGCACGGCCCTCACCAAGGCCATGGAACGCACCAAGGGGAACAGCCGCATCACGCTTACCCTGGCCCTGAGCTACAGCGCCCGTTGGGACATCCTGCGGATGGTGCGCAGCATCGCCACGGACATCCGCGAAGGGCGCCTGCAGACCTTCGCGGTGAACGAGGCCCTGATCGACCAGCGCCTAAGCACCCATGGCCTGCCCGACCCCGACCTGCTGATCCGCACCAGCGGCGAGCAGCGCATCAGCAACTTCCTGCTGTGGGAGATCGCCTACTCCGAGCTCTGGTTCACCCCCGTGCTCTGGCCCGATTTCCGCAAGGAACACCTCTTCCAGGCCATCCTGGACTTCCAGCACCGGGAGCGGCGCTTCGGCCTTACCCGTGAACAAGTGACCACCCCTTGATGGCTTGGAAACAGATCTTCCGCACCTTCCGTCCGTTCGCCGCCCTGCTCTGCCTGCTGGCCTTCGGCGGCAGCGCCGCCGCCCAGCAGCTGGACGTGCCCAAGATGGACTACAGCTACCCGAAGGAATACACCATCGGGGGCATCACCGTGAGCGGCTGCGTAACCCGCGACCCCAATGCCGTAAAGCTTTTCAGCGGGCTGAAGGTGGGCGACAAGGTGACCATCCCCGGCGACCGCATCGGCAAGGCCATCCATGCCATTTGGGACCAGAAGCTCTTCACGGACGTGCGCATCGAAGAGGCAGAAGTGCGCGGCTCCACCATCTTCCTCAACATCATCGTGCAGGAAAACCCGCAGCTCGCCAGCTACGGCTTCGCCGGCACGGTTAGCCGCAGCGAAGCGGACAAACTGCGCGAAAAGATCGACCTGCAGCGCGGCCAGCAGGTAAATGACGCCGTAAAGTCCAACGCCGTGCAGGCCGTGCGCAAATACTTCGTGGACAAGGGCTACCTGAAGGCCACCGCCCGCGTGGAGGACAACCGTGACACCAGCTTGGAGAACAGCGTGCGAATGCGCATCCTGGTGGACCGCGGCCCGCGGATCCGCATCCGGGACATCAACTTCCACGGCAATGAAAACATCACCTCCGGCCGCCTGCGCCGCGCCATGAAGGAAACCAAGCGCAAACGTTGGTGGAACCTCTTTGGAAGCAGCAAATTCAAGGAGTCCGACTACCGCGACGACCGGCAAAAGGTGATCGATCTCTACAACGAAAAAGGGTTCCGCAACTCCACCATCACCCGCGACACCGTCCGCTACGTATCCCCGAAAAAAATCGCCATCGACATCACGGTGGACGAAGGGGCCCGCTTCTATTTCCGCAACATCTCCTTCACCGGCAACACCAAATACAGCAGTGACACGCTGGCCAAGGTGCTGGGCATCAAGCACGGCGACGTGTACAACAAGAAGCGCCTGGACAGCCGCCTGTACATGAACCAGGCCGGGGCGGACATCAGTTCCCTTTACATGGACCGTGGCTACCTGAGCTTCAGCCCCGAACCCATCGAGCGCGTGGAAGGCGACAGCATCGACCTGGAGATCCGCATGCGCGAAGGCAAGCAGTACCGTGTGCGCGACGTGAACATCCGGGGCAACACCAAAACCTTCGACCATGTGATCCGCCGCGAGATCCGCACCCGCCCTGGCGACCTGTTTGACCGCAGCGAAGTGATCCGCTCGCAACAGCAATTGATCAGCCTCGGCTTCTTCGATCCCGCCCAAGTAGGCGTTACCCCCACGCCCGACCCGCGCACGGGCAACGTGGACCTGGACTACACCGTGGCCGAAAAGCCCAGCGACCGCCTGGAGCTCAGCGGCGGCTACGGCGGCGGGCGCGTACTGGTGTCCCTGGGCCTCTCCTTCACCAACTTCAGCATCCGCAAGATGTTCGACAAGAAGGCCTGGACCCCGCTGCCCGCCGGCGACGGCCAGACCCTGAGCCTGCGCGCGCAAACCAACGGCAGCTACTACCAGAGCTACAGCCTCTCCTTCATCGAACCCTGGTTGGGCGGCCGCAAGCCCAACTCGCTCAGCCTGGGAGGCTACTACACGCGGCAGACCAACGGCGTATCCTCCGAGGACCCGCTCTTCCAGCAGCTCGGCATCCTGGGCGGAAGCGTCGGCATGGGCAAGCGCCTCAAGTGGCCGGACGACTACTTCTTCCTCAACCTCACGGCCAGCTACCAGCAATACCGGCTGCAGAACTGGAACTCGCTCTTCGCCTTCAGCAACGGCACCAGCAACGTGTGGGCCCTGCAACTGCGCTTTGCCCGGCGCTCCATCGCCGAGCCGTTCTGGATCACCCAGGGCTCCGAGACCAGTATCTCCGTAAAGGCCACCCCGCCGTTCTCCGCCTTCCACCCGGACGTGAACTACACGCTGCTGCCAGCCGCTGAACAGTACCAGCTGGCGGAGTTCCACAAGTGGAAGTTCACCAGCCAGTGGTTCACCAAGCTCACCCGCAGCAAAACCGGGCACGACTTCGTGCTCATGGGCCGCGTGGGCTACGGCTTCATCGGCCGCTATTCCTCCCGCAAGGGCGATTCACCCTTTGAGCGCTTCTACCTCGGCGGCAGCGGCCTCACCGGCTTCCAGCTCGATGGCCGCGAGATCATCGCCCTGCGCGGCTATGACGACCTCTCCCTGTCGCCCAACTTCGGCAGCTTCTTCGTGAACAAGTACACCGCCGAGCTGCGCTTCCCCGTGTCGCTCAACCCGCAAGCCACCATCTTCGCCCTGGGCTTCGCCGAGGCCGCCAACGCATGGAGCGACATCGGCCGGTACGACCCCTTCAAGCTCTACCGCAGCGCGGGCATTGGCCTGCGCCTCTTCCTGCCGATGTTCGGGCCCATGGGCCTGGACTACGGCTGGCGCTTCGACGACGTGCCCGGAAAGCCCAACATGGCCAAAAGCCAGTTCCACTTCACGATCGGCATAGATCTTGGCGAGCTCTAACGGCGATCGCCTACTTTCGACGGCATTACACCATGGCCAAACACCTCCTTCGCACCACGCTCATGGCGCTTCTCCTTGCCGGAGGCACCGCCAGTGCCCAGCGCATCGCCTTTGTGGACACCAAGTACATCCTGGAGCAGATGCCCGAATACACTGCGGCACAGCAGGAACTGGACAGGCAGAGCAAAAAGTGGCAGGACGAGATAGACAACCGCTGGAACGAGATCAAGAAGCTGCGCGAAGCCTACAACGCGGAAGCCATCCTGCTCACCGCGGAAATGAAGAAAAGCCGCCAGGACGAGATCACCCAAAAGGAGCACGAGGCCCAGGACCTCCAGCAGAAACGCTTCGGCGTGGGCGGCGACCTGTTCAAGAAGCGGCAGGAACTGATCCAGCCCATCCAGGACCGCATCTATGATGCCATCAAGGAAGTGGCCGGAACCAGCTACGTGGCCATCTTCGACATTGGCAGCGCCGGCAACAACGTGCTCTACGCCAGCGAGAAATACGACAAGAGCGACAGCGTGCTCCGCAAGCTCGGCATCCGCCCCGGCAAGGACGGCAAGGACGCGGGCAACTTGCGCGGTAACGATGAAGACGACAACGGAGGCAACGCAACCCCCGAAAAAGACGGCGAAAAAATGACCACGCCGGGCCGCAACAATGGCCAAACCACCACCCCTGGCGGCGATCGCACCGTGCCCGGGAACATCAACATGAAACCCAAGCAGTGAACACGAAGAACACCATGAGGAACACGATCCTGACCCTTTGCGCCGTGCTGGCAACCGCCACCGGCTTGCAGGCGCAAAACACCGTGAAGCTCGGCCACATCGACCGCCAAGCCCTGATGCTCATGCTCCCCGAGCGAAAGGCCGCCGAGGCCAAAATGCAGGAATTCGCAAAAACCCTGGACGACCGCCTGAAGGCCATGGGCCAGGAATACCAGACCAAGGTGACCGATGCCCAAAGCAAGGCCGAAACCATGACCAAGACCGAGCAGCAGGTGGCCATGCGCGAGATCCAGGAGCTGGAACAGCGCATCAGTGATGCCCAGGACAAGGCCAAGGAAGACCTCAGCAAGCAGGAGAACGAACTGCTGGCCCCCATGGTGGACCGCACCAACAAGGCCATCAAGGACGTGGCCGATGAGAACCACTTCACCTACATCTTCGACAGCAGCACCGGCATGGTGCTCTACACCGGCGGCGGCACGGACATCATGCCGTTAGTGAAGGCGAAGCTCGGCATCCAGTAAGGCCCGCCACATGGGCACTGCCCAAGGCATCGGCATTTTCGACTCCGGCATCGGCGGCCTTAGCATTGCCGCAGCCATCCGGCAGGCGCTCCCCGCGGAGCGCCTGCTCTATTTCGGCGACAACGCCCATGTGCCCTACGGCGAACGCACCGCTGCGGAGATCCTGGAGTTCAGCACGGCCATCACCGAAGCGTTGCTGGCCAAGGGCTGCCGTTCCATCGTGATTGCCTGCAACACCGCCAGCAGTGCGGCACTCGGTCCCTTGCGTGCCAAATTCCCGCACGTGCCCTTTGTGGGCATGGAGCCTGCGGTGAAGCCCGCCGTGGAGCATACGCGCACGGGCGTGGTGGGCGTGCTGGCCACGCGCGCCACCGTGGAAAGCAAGGCCATGGCCGATGTGGTGGAGCGCTTTGCCCATGGCGTTGAGGTGATCCAGCAGCCCTGCACCGGCCTGGCCCAGCGCATTGATGCGGGGCAGTTCGACGGACCGGAACTTGAAGCCTTGCTGCGCGGCTGGATCGAGCCGATGCTGGCGCGCAACATCGACGCCCTTGTGCTTGGCTGTACCCACTACCCGCTGGTGCGGCCTTTGATCGAAAGGATCGCCGGGCCGGGCGTGCGGGTGATAGAGCCTTCCATGGCCATTGCCCGTAGGCTGGCGCAACAACTGGAACAGCACGGCATCGCCGCACCTGCGGACGCGAAAGGCTCACTGGAATGCTGGACCAGTGGTGAACCGGCGGGATTCACTCCGGTGCTGGAAAAATTGGGGCTGCATGCAGATTCCATCTGCAAAGGCCGGTGGCTATCGAACGGAGACCTGGCATTGGGTTGACCAGCCACTGCCCTACTGCACCACCACCCGTTCATTGCACACACCATCCCTACTGGTTACTCGCACCAAGTATGTGCCTTTGCCAAAGTGCGAGAGGTCAATTTCCCCACTGACCTGTCCTTTGGCCAACGGACGTTGGAAGAGTAGCTTGCCTACGGCATCGTATGCTGAGCAGAAGCTGCCAGCAGGAAGGGGATCGGGGAACTCCAGCATGAAACGGCCTGTGCCGGGGTTGGGTGCCACCCTCATGGAAATGCGTTCATGTTCAGCCACGCCCACATGGAAGTACGTATCACCATAAACCATCCCAATCGTATCACCGCCAATGATGGCACCCATGATACCCCAACTTCCTGAACCGTCAATCATGTAGTTGTAGCTCCAGCTGGACCCCAGCCCGGTCTTTAACTCGTACTGATTTCCTTCCGGCATAAAGGCAAATGCACAAAATCCTGGAACACTGTCCAGATCAAACATCAGTGACTGTCCCCCAAGGTCCGCTCCTGTAATGATGTAGGAGCCGTCGGGGCCGAGCCTATGGCTGGCCACGATATATTCCGGTTCATTGTATATGGATTGCCCAACAACCACAAGCTGGCCAGGCCAAGAACTAAGTGCAGGTATTGAAATGCTGTCAGCCACCCATTGGGCTGCGGTGTCGTGGCCAAAAATGACTTGGCCTTGGCCGGAGGCAAAGCGCCAATACTTGTTCACCGTAAATTCAATATGGCCAGGCGTATCGGCACGGTCCAGGACCTCATAGCGGTATGTCCAACCGGAAGATTGCATGTTGGAAGATAAATATTGATAGGCATAAACCAAATCCCCCGGCTGGAAGGGATAGAACGCGTTGAGGGGTGGGACCATGCGGCCCACGTTCAAACCCCGGATGCCAATGAGGGTATAGCGGACGGCATCGTGCAGATGCCACAGCAACACGCCATGGTTTTTGGACCACCGAATGGTGTCCTGTAAGGGGGTTACCATGGTACGCACGGAATCCAACGCACCCAATACTTCCTCTTCAGCCAGGTTCACTACCGCGCCCCAAATGCTGTCCAAGGGATTGAACAACCATGGCTCGCCCACCTGGGCTTTCGGAATGATCACGAACTCTTCCGGGTCCTGGAATTGCCACTTCAGCGGGGTGGCCAAACAGGTGCGTTGAAAGAACTGGGGCACATTGAAGCGCAGATTGCAAGTATCACCACAATCCGTGCAAGGCTGTGCTACTTCGGGCAGTTCGTAGAGCAAACTGTCCACGCCCACGGTATCGAGTTGTGTGGTCCGCAATTGGAACTTGATCGTATCCGAGCCGTCATCATTGAAATTGTAATGGTACACGGGGTTGATCAGCACCCAGTTTTGGGCAATGGCCACACGCCAAGGAAAAGCAAGGCAGAGTATCAAGGTTGCCCGCATGGCCGTGAGGCGGGTAACAAAAAGGGACTCCATCCCACAAGATGCCCGTGCCGGTCGTTTGCGGCTCTTCCGGTTCCAACATGTGAACGTGGAATAGAACATGGCTCCATCATTCCGCCGGACAGTGCGGGCGAAAATGTGCAGTGAAGATACGGATGTTCATGACCGCGCAAGGGATGCGCCTGCTCCCTTGGCAGTGATCTTCGCAAGTCGAACGGACTATCACGCCCTACACTCCATACCCTTCCTTGTACCCCCAAATCTGCCGCGAGCGTCCTGCCTGCCGAAGGCATGGTCCACGCTCGTGGCCATGAAAGTGCCCTCACCCTTCCTTGTACCAACTGGCATACAGCCCGTAATTCCTCGCGATCCTTTCAATCTCCCCCTCGGCCAACGCCTTCCCCACCGCACCGATGCGCTTGGCGGGCACACCGGCCATGAGCGAACCTGGAGGCACTACGGTGCCCTGCGTCACCACCGCACCTGCGGCGATCACGCTGCCCGTGCCGATCACGGCCTGGTCCATCACGATGGCGCCCATGCCGATGAGCACCTTGCTTTCCACGGTGCAGCCATGCACCACGGCGTTGTGCCCAATGCTCACATCATCGCCGATGGTGAGCCCGCACTTTTGGTACGTGCAGTGCAGGGTTGCATTGTCCTGGATGTTCACCCGGTGGCCGATGCGGATGCGGTTGACATCGCCGCGCACCACGGCATTGTACCACACGCTGCATCCGTCGCCCATCACTACGTCGCCGATCACCACGGCGGTTTCCGCCAGGAAGGTCTCTTTGCCAAAGCTGGGGGTGAAGCCGTTCAAGGTGCGTACTATGGCCATGGGCTGTAGTGGGTGCGGGCTTGGAAATTCGAAACCGGGAAGTACAAAAATGGACGCGGATGGACGCGCAAAATGCCCGCGTCCATCCGGCCCATGGAAATGGATCAATGCTGCGGTTCTGCCGGTGATGGTGGCTCGGAAGGAGTTACGGGTGTTGTGGCATCGTGTTCCTTCTTGGTCATCTGGCAGCAACTTGGCAACGCCTTCCGCGCCGCCGGGTCCGGCTGCACGTCATCGGCCAGGTATCCGATCTTGGACACGGCCTCACGCAGCTTCGCGGGATCGGTTTTTTTGGCCTTGTAGTCCACGTGGATGATCTCCTTGTCCAGGTCCACCGTTACGGATTGCACGCCTTTGGCGTAGAGCATTTCCGTCTCTATGCGGTGCTTGCAATCGTTGCACACGGCATTGGTGTGGATATCCACGGAGGCGAACTTGCCGTGGTCGTCTTGTGCCCATGCGCTGCCGACAGTGGCCGCCAGTAGCAGGAAAGCGAGGGTTCTCAGGGTCGTTTTCATTGGTGTTGCGTGGTGTTGGCGGCCTTGCCCTTCAAGGTGTAACGCAGGCCGAAGTAAGCCATTTGCATGTTCGTGGGGCCCCAGATCATTGAAGCATCAAAATACGGGCCGAAGGGATCTTGCGGGGCGAGGATCTGGCGCTGTTGGATGGTGCCGGTGAGGTTTTCACCGCCGAGGTAGAGTTCCCAGGCGCCCAGTACGCGTGTGATCTGTGCGTTCAGCGTGGCGTAGGCTGGTGAGCGTTCCGGCATGCGGTATTCCTCCGGGTTGGCGGCGGTGATGGGCAGGCGCGCAGTCCCGAAGCCGTTCAGGGTGATGTCGAAGCGCCACTTTTCATCCTTGGCTACGTAGCCCAGGTCGATCAAGCCGCGGTGCGATGGCACCAGGGGCCGCTCACGCATCACGCCGTCGTAACTGGTCTCGGCATCGTAGTAGCGGTAGCTCGCCTTCAGTTCCCATTGCTTGCTGAGCTGCACCTGCACGTCCACCAGGGCGCTGTTGGCGTAGCTGGGGCCACTGAGCATGTAGAACACCAGTTGCCGCGGGTCGCGGTCCATGTCGGCCACTACCTGCGCGGTGAAGTCGGTGCGGTAGACATCCACGCCGAGGCTCCACTTTTTGCCGAACCACTTGAATTTGTGCAGCAGCGAAACGCCGGTGTTCCAGGAGCGCTCGAAGCCCAGGTCGCCTTCAAAAATGACTTGCCTGGAACTGGCCTGTGCCGCAGCGAACTCCACGATGGGGTTGGCGCTGCGGAAACCGCTGCCTGCGGAGAAGCGCAGCGTGGTGAGCGGAGCGATGTCGTACTTCAGGTGCAGGCGCGGGCTGACGGCCTCGCCATATTTGCTGTTGAAGTCGGCGCGCAGGCCGGCCACCAGGGTGAAGCGGTTACGCGTGCGCGTGTACTCCGTGAACAGGCCGGGCATGCGCTCGGTGCGGCCCAGGTCCATGCGTTCCTGCACGGTGGGGCGGAAGATCTCGTCGTAATCATCAAACTGGAAGCTCGCCCCGGCCTTGATCTGGTCGTTGTGCTTGAGCAGTTGCTGGTACACCGCACTGGCGTAGGCACTGCGCTGGGCGCCCTGGTAGTTGTTGTCGCCGAAGACGGAGGACACCGTGTGGTTGCGGAAGCTCGTAAGCACGCCGATGCTCTTGCCCGGGTCGTTCAGGATCCATCCGTTCTTCACGATCACATCGGCCATCTCATTGCTGATGTCCACGGTGTAGCGCCTTCCCAAGGAGGATTCGCCGAAGGGCGCACCGACCGTCTGGCCGCCGTTGCGCACGTCGGTCACGTAGCGCAGGATCATCTGCGTGGTGCGTTTGCCGGTGCGCTGCATCCAGCGGTCCATGATGTTGAAGCGCTTGGTGAGCGGCTGGTCCAGGAAGCCGTCGCCGTTGTCGTCCAGTTCGCGCTGCATCAGGTTGCCGTGAACCATCAGCAGGTTGTCCCCGGCTTTTCCCAAATGCTGCGCGGCATTCACGTTCAGCTCCGTGCGGCTTTGGCTGTTCGCATAGAAGTTGGTGAAGAGCGCCGGTGCGGTTGCGGGGTCCAGCAGGCAGAGGTCGATCTGGCCCGTCATGGCGTTGGGGCCGTTCACGGCGGTGCCGATGCCCTTGCTCACGTTGATCTCGCTGATCCACGGGCCGGGGATGAGCGTGAGGCCGGAATTGGCGGAGAGGCCGCGCACGAAGGGGATGTTCTCCATGCTGATCTGCGCGTACTTGCCATCGAGCCCCAGCATGCGGATGGTCTTGGTGCCGCTTACGGCATCGCTGTAGTTCACGTCCACGGTGGCGTTGGTCTCGAAGCTTTCGCTGATGTCGCAGCAGGCGGCGCGCTTCAGCTCGCGCGAACCGATGGACTCAATGGCTTGCAGGGTTTGCAGGCTGAGGCGTGTACTGGCCTGGCGCTCGCTGATCTCCGCTGCGGCCAGTTGCACCGAGCCCGAAACGGTGACGTTCAACGGCCCTTTCGGCATGCCTTGCAGCACAAGGGAATCGGGCGTGGTGGAGAACGAAGAGGTGACCAGCGTGGCCGGCCAATGGTCCGGCGCGGCCAGCATGAAATACCCTGCGGAATCGGTCATGGCGGCAGCGCCGCCCGCCCAGCCCACGCGGGCATCGGGCAAGGGCTCGGTGCGCCCTTCCGTGGTGCGGGACCGCACAGTTCCGTGCAGCATTTCCTGGGCGCAGAGCGCCGTGCCCAGGGCGGACAATGCAATTGAAAGGATCAGTTGTTTGGGGTTCATTCAGAAGATTCTTCAAGGTGAAACAAAACCGAACGGGCCGCAGCAGGGGCCGCAGCCATCACCAGGAAGTCCGTTCTAAATGCGGAAATGGGCGAACCGGGCCAATCGCCTCAGCAAGGGCGGTGGCACTTGCACGAAGTGGCCTTGGCCGGGGGCAATGGGTGTTTCCAACAAGATCTCCGGGGCGGCGGCCACCGGAACATCCGTCGCAAAGAGCAGGGGCAGCCAAGCTCCTCCTGCCGGAACAAAAGCCGCGTGTGCGGGATTGGTTTGCAATACTTCGCAACAAGTGGTCTGTACCGTGGTGGCCTCATGGGCGTGGTCAGTGGGGATGCATTCCTCTGCCTGGCCCACGCTGAGCACGCTCGGTCCGCCCATCACGCACGTCATGCGCGCCATGGCCGGTGCTGCAGTGCCAAGCAGCAGCACGAGCATGGCCAAAAAGGCCAAACCCTTGGTGCGAAGCATGCGCATGGCGTTCATCTTGCCCAAAGATACGCGGGAGGCCCTGAAAGGATACGCCCTAACCGTGCCAATTCTTGGTATGCCACCTACCGGACGCGGGCATTCTACCTTTGCGGGCAATGGACACCCAGGCAATGCGCACCCCGGCTTCGGTTTATGCCGAAGCCACGCCCAACCCGGCCACGATGCGTTTTGTGGCGGGCCGGTTGCTGGTGCCGGAAGGCCGGATGATGGAGTTCGCCACGCCGGAAGAAGCCGAGGCGGTTTCGCCCTTGGCAGCGCATGTGTTCAACCTGCCCTTTGTGACGGGGGTGTTCATCAGTGAGAATTTCATCACCGTTACCAAGAACAACAGCATTGACTGGGACCTGGTGCAGGGCGAGCTGCGCGAGTACATCCAGGAATTCCTGAACACGGACGGCCGTGCCGTGCTGGCCGATGCCCCTGCGCAACAACTGGCCGATGCCAATGAGCGGGCCGTCTCTCACGCCAAGCCAAATTCCAAGGAAGAGGAACAGATCATCGCCGTGCTGGACGAATACGTAAGCCCGGCCGTGGCGGGCGACGGTGGCCACATCGCCTTCAAATCCTTCAAGGACGGCATCCTCGCCGTATCGCTGCGCGGCAGTTGCAGCGGCTGCCCCAGCAGCATGGTAACGCTCAAGGGCGGCATCGAAAACCTGATGCGGCAAATGGTGCCGGGAGTGAAGGAGGTGGTGGCGGAGGAACTCTGATACCGATCAGATGATCAGAAGATCAGACGATCAGATGATCGGGAGCGCTGTTTGTTCCGTGCCGCTTCTCAGTTTGGCTATCTTCTTTATGCAATCCGCCTGCTCCGTGCATCTTCAAAGGGAACCACAAACCCTACGATGATGAAACATGCACGGAAAATGATGGCGATGCTGGCGCTGGCGGCAGCTTCGCACGGAATGGCCCAGGAACTTGGCGAGATCCACGGCAAGGTGGTGGATGCCGCCGGTGAAGCACTACCCTACTGCGTGGTGCGCGCAGTGCAAGATGAACGATCGCTGGGCACGGAAACCGATATTGACGGCCGCTTCGTGCTCAAACCGTTGCCCACGGGCACGTACGAAGTGAGCCTGATCTATTCGGGCTACAACACCCGGGTGATCGAAGGCGTGCGCGTGGACCCGGGCCTGATCACCAGGCTTCCGGAAGTAACGCTGGAGACCATGCTGGGCCCCGTGGTAGTGGAGCGTGAACGATGGGATGAACCCTTGATCAGGCCCGATGACCCCGCGCGGATGGTAATGACCACCACGCAGATCAAGACCAATGCCATCCGCAAGGACCCCGTGCGGATGATCGCCAGCATGACACCAGGGGTCACCAAGGCCCGCAACAGCGATGAGCTGTACTTCCGCGGCTCCCGCGCCGGTTCCATGGCGTATTATGTGGACGGCGTGAAGGTGACCGGTGCAAATCCCGGCGTGCCGCCCGATGCCATCAGCCGGGTGAGCGTGTACACAGGCGGCCTGCCTGCCAAATATGGCGATGTTACCGGCGGGGTGGTGGCCATTGA
>JAFDZY010000288.1 GCA_018266685.1 Bacteroidota bacterium | reverse complement strand
TCCAGCAGGTATTCACCGTCGCGCACGCTGTCCGGTGCATAGATCATTTCGGTGATGGTGCGCCGCAGGTCCACGGTGCCCGGATAATTCCAGAACGCATGGTGGGCGGCCAGTTTGCCCTCGTCCCGCTCGCGGTCCACGCTGGGCAGGTCCAGCAGCAGGTGTTTCACGCCGATGCTGCGCAGCCATTTGCAGGCTTCCGCTTCCATGTAAGGCGGATTTGCACCGGTCCAGTTGCGGGTGCATTTGCCACTGTCGTTCGGTCGGGTGCGGATCACCAAGGCTTCGGGTGCAGGTTCACTGATGGCGCCGCGCACCTGCTCCAGGGTGATCACGCGGTCGGTGCCCCCGGCGGTGCGGCGCTCTTCCGGCAGAACACTGATGAGCAGTGCGGTGAACCAATAGCGTTGGAAGACCGGACCCACCGGATGTGCTTCCGGCGTGATGTGCCCCACGCTCTCCGTATGCGTGCCGTTGCCGTGCGGGTTGAAGGCCACATCGCGGAAGTTTACGGGCGAGCCTTCCTTCACTGCATAGATGGTAGCGCCGTCTCGCACGGGGGTGAAGGCGGGCGGGCCAACGTGCCAAGCGCGCGGGCCGGGGCTGTTGGCATCCAGCGGGATGGAGAGGTCGATGGGCTTGTCCAGCGCGATGCGCCACGTGCGTCCTTGGTGGGTGATCTCGGCGATCATGGTGCGGGCATGAACAGGTCCGAGGCGATGCGGTCCGCGAAATTTTTCCCCTTTTGGGTCAGGAGCAGGCGGCCGTCCCGCACTTCCAGTTCATCCAGCGCAAGGTAACGCTGGATCACGGCTTGGTTTGCTTTCCGGAAGGCTTCACCCAAGGGCGCCAGTTCCACGCCCCATAGTGTGCGCAGGCCGGTGAGCACCCGTTCGTTGATGCGCTGGTTTTCCGTCAGGGTTTCTTCTTCCCAGTACATGGTTCCCTGTTCCACGCCATCCGCGTAGCGCACGTTGTTGGCCACGTTCCAGCGGCGCTGCACGCCGTTGAACGAATGCGCCGAAGGGCCTATTCCCAAGTAGGGTACGCCCTGCCAGTAGCTGGTGTTGTGTTTCGCAAAATGCCCTTCACGCCCGAAGTTGCTGATCTCGTACTGCACCAGTCCGGCTTGTTCCATCCGCTGGATCAGGTGCTGGAACTGTTCGGCTTGTTGGCCATCATTGGGCAGGCTGATGCGACCCGTGGACACCTGCTTGTGCAGGGCGGTGCGCTTTTCCACCGTGAGGCAGTAGGCGGAAAGGTGCGGCATACCGTGCCCAAGCGCAATGCTGAGCTGTTCATCCCATTCGGCCAGGGCCATGCCCGGCAGGCCGTATATCAGGTCAATGGTCCAGGAGCGCAGCCCGGCGTTGGCCACCAGTTCAATGGCGCGGTGTGATTGGGTTGCAGTATGCGAGCGGTTCATCCAACGCAGCCTTTCTTCACGGAAGCTTTGGATGCCGAGGCTGACGCGGGTGATGCCGATGCTGCGCCATGCGGCCAGTTTTTCCGACGTGATGTCGTCCGGGTTGGCCTCCAGGGTGATTTCCGCATCCAGGGCCAGCGGGGACAGCAATCGCGCATCGTTCATCAAGCCGCCCAATTCCTGCGGTGAAAGCAGGCTGGGCGTGCCGCCGCCGAAGTAGATGGAGGCCAAAGCATGGCCCTGCAATTCGCCGATCCGTGTTGTGAGCTCCTTGCGCATGGCGGCGAGAACCGGCTCCTTGGTGCGCAGCGAGGTGCTGAAATGGAAGTCGCAATAGGTGCAGGCCTTGTGGCAAAAGGGGATATGGAAGTAGAGGCCGGGCACGGGGCAAAGGTCGCGGTTGCCGCCCACGAAAGACGACCTCACCCCTTCAGCGTGATCCGGAACGTCGTTCCCTTGCCCACGGCCGAACGCTTCACGAAAATCTTGCCCTTGTGGTAGCTCTCGATGATGCGCTTGGTAAGCGAGAGGCCCAGGCCCCAGCCGCGCTTTTTGGTGGTGTAGCCGGGGCGGAACACGGTTTTCATTTTGGATGCCGCGATGCCTTTCCCGGTGTCGGTGACATCCACATGTACTTTGTTGCCGTCCTGCTCGGTGGCGATGGTAATGCGGCCTGTTCCTTCCATGGCATCCACCGCATTTCGGATCAAATTCTCCAGCACCCAGCTAAAGAGTGCGCGGTTCAACGGGACCTTGAGCGTTGGATCGGCAGGCTTCTCCACTTCGATCTGCACGCGCGATGGCATGCGGGGCCTGAGGTACTGCACGGTTTCGCGCAGTGTGCGGTCCAGGTTTTCCGGCACCAATTCCGGAGCGGAGCCGATCTTGCTGAAGCGCTCGGTGATGGTCTCCAAGCGGGAAACGTCCTTGCGCATTTCGCCGATGGCCGCGGGATCGGTGCCGTTCTCCTTGAGCAGTTCCATCCAGGCCATCAGCGAGCTGAGCGGCGTGCCGAGCTGGTGTGCCGTTTCCTTGGCCATGCCTACCCATACCTGATTTTGCTCCGCATTGCGGAAGAGGCTGAAGAGCGCGTAGCTCACCAACAGGAAGAGGCCGATGATGCCGAGCTGCACGTAGGGGAAGTAGCGCAACTGGGTGATCACGCGGCTTTCCTCGTAGTAGATGTAATTGCGCCCGCGCCCCGCCAGCGACACCACGATGGGCGGGTTGGCATGCGCCATTAGCGCAATGCGCGCGCGGAGCCTGGTGCTGTCCGCAATGGTCAGGGAGTCGATGTTGCTGTGCTCGATCACATGTGCGCCCGTGCTGTCGGTGTAGATCACGGGCACGGCCGCAGTGTTCATTACCGTTTCGCTGATGAAGCTTCGGATGATGTTGTCCATAACCTGTTCCAGCTCGGTGACGATGCGCGAATCGGTGTAGTGCAGGAATTGCCGATGGTCGCCGAACAAGGTGATGGGGATCGGCTCGTGCAAGGCGTCCATGCGCTTCACTTCGGCACGCATGGAATCTGTGTTGCCCTCAATGCCTTTGCTCAGGTTGCGCGCGGTGACGGGCCTGCCTTCCCCATCGGTGATGATCACCGGGATGGTGGTGTTCTCGCTCACCACTTTCAGGTAGAAGCTCAGGTCGTTCACATCATCACTGGCCAAATGCACCTGCGCATCGGCCCACAGCTCCACGCGCTTGCGCTCTTCTTCCCGCAGGCGGTGGAACAGCGAATCGGTATAGTTGACCAGTTGGGCGCGGTTGCGCACGGCCTCCGCCCAAAGTTCCACCTTGCGGCGCTCTTCCTGCCGCACCTTGTTCACAATGGCGTTGCTGTACCAGAGCGATGCCCCCACAATGGCCAGCGCGGCCAGTGCCAATACCAGCTTCCAGCGTTGCTTGCGGGAGTAGAGGTTCATGCGGGCAATTTGCCAAGGATACGATTTGACAATTTGCCAATGATCAATTTACCAAAGGTTCAACCTGTATTCTTTTGGCAAATTGGCGAATTGAACCATTGCAAAATTGCTCATCGCCCTATTCCACGCCGATCACCACCTTGGGTTCTTCCTTTTCCCCTTTCTGGAGCAAGCGGCCCAGGCCTTGTTTTTTCGGCTTTGGCGGCGGGGCCGCAGTGGCTTTTTCATTGCCAAACTCCACGGTTACCTTGCCTTGCGGCTCTTTCTGCGGCGCTGCCGCAGCACCCTGCTGTTTCCCGGTGACAATCCCCTTGAGGATGCCCTTGAGCTGCGCGGTTTCCTCCTTCATGCGCTCTTTGCGCCGTGCGGCGGCCATGGCACCGTCGTTGCCGAACTGCAGGTTGTCGGTGGTGCCGTACATGTGCAGGAAAATACGCAGTCCCGTTCCGTCGTCGATGATGGGGCCGTATTCATCACCGCTGGCGGAGCCGGTGCGGAAGAGGTCGCCGAGGCGGAAGTTGAGGTGGTCGTCCACCTGGCCGTCGAAGCCGTGCGTGCCGCTCACTTCCAGGTCCATCACGGAACTGCTCACCGTCATCTGCGGCAGGATCACCGAACGGTCCTTGATCTCGATCCTGTTTTCCAGCTTGGCAAAGGTGACGTGCTGGAGCTGTTTGCGCAGCGCGTCGGTGTCCACAAAGGGTGAAATGAGCTTGTTGTGCCGCAGGTAGTCTGAAACTTCCACCAATGACGGATGGTTGTTCAATTCCCCGTTGCGCAGGGAAATGTCGGCCACGCAGTGCAGGCGCTGTTGGTCCAGGCTGAAATCGGGGCGGAGCGGCGCGGTGAAGACGATGGTTGCGTCGCCGTGCCCCTTGACATGCGAAGCCGTGATGAATTGCTGGCCGAAGTCGCGGAATTCCGTGAAGAGCGCGGTAACGTCGATGTTGCTCAGCGTCGCGTTCACGGTGAGCGGATAAGCGGGCGCGGGGTTGGCGTCCAGCCGCAGGCTGCCGCTTACGGTACCGCCAGCCGTGGCGAAGCGGAGGGGCTCCAAGGATAATTTCCGGTCGGCAATGCGCAGGTTGCAGGTGATGTCCTTTGCGCGGAAGTCCTCCATTTTCAATTCACCAATGGCCGCCGTGAGGTTTACGTCGATCTGGGCGGGCAGCGTGAAGGCATAGTTGGTGGCGGCCCCTGCCCCGGCAGGCTTGGATTCCAACAGGGAGGCCAGGTCGATCAGCGGTGACCTGCCCTTGGCGTCGATGGTGAGGCGCTGGTCCTTGAACAGGAGGAAGGGCATCAGGTTGCGCAGCGTGCCGGAGAGCTCCATGGCGTTGCCCTGCAACTGAAAGCGCAGGCCATGCACCAGTGCATCGTTGCCTTCCAGCGCCAGTTCCGCATCCAGCCCGGTGATGCGGTGGCGCAGGCCTTTCACTTTCAGGCTGGCCTCTTTCAACTGCACGTTTCCGCGAATGGCCAAGGCGCGCAGGTCCGCAGCCTTGAAATCCTGCACATCGCGCACTTTGCCCTGGATGTGTGCTTCCGCTTTCACGCTGCCGGACACTTGTTCCAAGGTGTCCATGCCCGCGAAGCGAAGCAAGTCCGCCAATTGCAGGTGCCCGCGGACGTTGGCGTTGAATTTGGCGTTGCGCAGCCCGTTCAGCTCCAGGTCGCCGGCAACCGGCCCCGAAGGCGAGCTGGCGGAAAAGTTCCGTACCACCAGTTTGGCGGGTGCCCAATCGGGCGTGAAGTCAGCCGCAAATTCGCCCTGCACCTTGCTGAATGCAGTGCCGGAGGCCAGTTCAGTGAAGTGCCCGTCCCGCAACTTCATGCCCATGGTCATTGCCGGTCCGGGGCCTTCCAAGGGCCCGCTGAAGTGCAGGGCCAGGTCTGCGCGGCCGGCCATGCGGTAGCGCCGCAGGGACCTGCGCAAGGTTTCCGGCAGGTATTGCACCACTTGGGCCAGGTCCAGCCCGAAACCGTTCGCCCGCAGGTCGATGTGGTTGCCATCCTTGCCGGAAACCACGTCCAGCGTGGCATTTAGCGGCGCTTTGCCCAGGAGCAGTTCACCTTTGTGCAGGTGGAACCCGCCGTCGGCACCGCCGAAGTTCATGCGCAGGTCCACTTGGGTTTTGCGGTCCGCGAGCAGAACGCCCGCGGCATTTCGCCATTGGCGCAGGTACACGTCGCCTTTTGCGGTAAGCGAGGAGCCGCCCTCCGCAAAGCGGCCGCGCAACGCAAGCTTGCTGCTGGACGTAACGACATCGAGGCCGGAACGCCCGTCGCGAAAACGCCCTTCCAAACCGTCAAATGTTACGTGGCGCAGGTCAATGCGGGTGTCTTCCTGGCCGCCATTGGCACTGGTGCCGGTTTTCCACACCTCCCAGTTGGCGTTGCCATTGGCATCCAGGCCGGGCCGAAGCACTACGCCGGTGCCGTGCAGGTCGCGCACGGTGTAGTTGCCGGAAAGCAGGCTGAAGATGCTGAACTCCAAGTAAAGGTCCTTTGCGTAGAGCAGCGTGTCCACCGGTTGGCCGTCGGTGCGCACCTCTTGCATGTAGGCATTGCGGATGCGCAGGGAAGCCTGCGGAAAACGCTTGATGAGGGTGAGTTCGATGCCGTCCTGGTGCAGGGGCGCGGTGAGGTGGGTGTTCAGTGCCGCCACCAACTTGGCCTTCACTTGGTCCTGAAAGAACCAAGCGATCGCCGCCAGCACCAGTAACAGTGCGGCAAATACGGCGGTGCCAGCCAACAGGATGCGGCGAACGAGGCGTAACATGGGCAAGGTCGAAAATTACCGGGCTGTTCAGGTGGTTGAAGGCAGATCCCGCGCCGATCGTCCACAAGCCGTTGTTCAGCACAACGCAGGGATGGCCCCGGAAGTGTGGCTCGTGCGCGCGGCCGCAGGCCCGTACCTTCGCGCTCCCATGGCCACGGACACGCTCATCAAGCCTTTTGCCTATTGCCCCTCGCTCACGCAATATGAGCGCTGGCAGACGCGCACGGTGATGGTGGGCGACGTGGGCATCGGCGGTGCCAACCCCATCCGGGTGCAGAGCATGACCACCACGGACACCATGGATACCGCCGCCACCGTGGCCCAGAGCATCCGCATGATCCAGGCGGGCTGCGAGATCGTGCGCATCACCGCGCCCAGCAAGGATGAGGCGGAGAACTTGGCGGAGATCAAGAAACAGTTGCGGGCCAAGGGCTACCGCACGCCGCTGGTGGCGGACATCCACTTCACGCCCAACGCGGCGGAGATCGCCGCGCGCATCGTGGAGAAAGTCCGCGTGAACCCGGGCAACTACGCCGACAAGAAGAAGTTCGACGTGCGTGAGTACACCGATGCACAATATGACGAGGAGATCGAGCGCATCCGCAAGCGCTTCCTGCCCTTGGTGAAGATCTGCAAGGAGCACGGCACCGCCATGCGCATCGGCACCAACCACGGCAGCCTCAGCGACCGCATCCTGAACCGCTACGGCGACACCCCGCTGGGCATGGTGGAAAGCGCCTTCGAGTTTCTGCGCGTATGCCGCGAAGAGAACTACCATGACGTGGTGCTGAGCATGAAGGCCAGCAACACCCAGGTGATGGTGCAGGCCTACCGGCTGCTCGTTCACCGCATGATGGAGCTGGGCTGGGACTACCCGCTGCACCTCGGCGTCACCGAGGCGGGCGATGGCGAGGACGGGCGCATCAAGAGTGCCGTGGGCATCGGTGCGCTGTTGGAGGATGGACTCGGCGACACCATCCGCGTGTCGCTCACCGAGGAGCCGGAGGCGGAGATCCCCGTGGCGCAGGAATTGGTGGCGCGCTATCCGCGCAAGGAACATACGCACATCCTGTCACCGGTGAAGGTCCCCGTGGATCCGTTCAGCTACACGCGCAGGCACACCCGTGGGCAGCTCAACATCGGCGCGCGCCATGTGCCGGTGGTGGTGGGCGACCTAAGCCGCAAGCCGGCCATCACCCAGGCTACGTTATTCTCCTGGGGTTACCGCTACAGCGTGCCCAACGACAAGTGGAACATTGCGGACCAGGCCTGCGACTACGCCTACATCGGCCGGCACAGCATCAATTTCCACATTCCCGGCACCTTGGGCATGGTGCAGGACCACGGCACCTGGCTGAAGGACCGTGCCAAGGAGCGCCATTACCCGTTGATCACCGCCAACGACTACCGTGCCGGTGTGGCGCAGCACCGCGACCTCAATTTTGTCCGCGCGGGCTTTCCCGAACTGGATTCCACCTTGATCGAAAAACTCCGTGAAGACGCCACCTCGGTGCTGGTGGTAGAAACGGCCAACGCCCACGGCATGGCCGAGCAGCGGCGCCTGCTTTTTGAACTGATGAACGCCGGTTGCGAAGTGCCAGTGATCTTCCACCGGAACTATGCTGATCTGAGCCGGGAACAACTGGTGCTGCACGCCAGCACGGACATCGGGGCGCTCTTCCTGGACGGCTTGGGCGATGGCATCTTTCTCTCCGACGCGGAGCCGGGCCGCGATGACCTGGAGTGCCGCACGGCCTTCGGCATTTTGCAGGCCACGCGCACCCGCATCAGCAAAACGGAGTACATCAGCTGCCCCAGCTGCGGCCGCACGCAATTCGACCTGCAGGACACTACGGCCAGGATCCGCGCGCGCACCAGCCACCTCAAAGGCGTGAAGATCGGCATCATGGGCTGCATCGTGAACGGCCCCGGCGAAATGGCCGATGCCGATTACGGCTACGTGGGCACCGGCGTGGGCGTGATCACCCTGTACAAGGAAAAGGTGGTGGTGAAACGGAACATCCCTTCGGAGAATGCCGTGGATGAGCTGATCGCTTTGATCAAGGACGGCGGGGATTGGGTGGAACCGGAGTGAGTACGTTGCGGCAGGGTCCGCCAGGTATTGGAATAGCTGGTGGGCGTGACCCTGCGGCAACGGTGGTGAAGCGCAACATCCCCAGCAGCGATGCCGTGGATGAGCTGATCGCGCTGATCAAGGACGGCGGGGATTGGGTGGAACCGGAGTGAGTACTTTGCGGCAGGGTCCGCCAGGTATTGGAATTACTGGTGGGCGTGACCCTGCGGCAACGGGGCAACGGAGCATCCACGATCACGCACCGGCCAGTGCCACTTGCACCCGGTGGTTTGCCAATTCGCGCTTGCTGGCCTCACTGGCGGGATCCAGCTTGCGCTTATCAAGTTTGTCCTGCTCCCGATCCCGTATGGCCGCCGCAGCCGCCAGGAAACGGCGAACCTCGTCCTTGGTGCGAAGCAGCAGTCCCGGCACACTTACCTTTTTGCCCGCATCATCCTTGGCCACCATGGTGAAGTAGGACGAATTGCAGTGTTTCACATCGCCGGTGCGGATGTCCTCCGCTTCCACGCGGATGCCGATGACCATGGAGCTGTTGCCCACGAAGTTCACCGAGGCTTTCAGCGTCACGAGTTCGCCCACCTCGATGGGCCGGAGGAAGTTTACCACATCCACGCTGGCGGTGACGCAGTAGTGGCCGCTGTGCTTGCTGGCACTGGCAAATGCCACCTGGTCCAACAGCGAGAGGAGGTAGCCGCCGTGGATCTTTCCGCCGAAATTGGAATGCGAGGGCAGCATCAACACCGAGAGCGACACTTGGGACTGTTGGACGGTTTTGAAGAGTTCGGACATGGTTCGTGGATCGGTTGCGACGCCCTGAAATTATGTTCCCAGATAGCCTTTCAAGGCATCCACATATTTTTCAAATGCTTTCAACCCCTTTGGGCTCAGGCTGCACTTGGTATTCGGGTAATTGTCCTTGAAGGTCTTCTTCACCGTGAGGTAGCCCGCGTCATTCAGCTTGGTGATCTGCACGCTGAGGTTGCCGCGCGTGGCACCGGTCTTCTCCAGCAGGAAGTTGAAGTCCGCGCTTTCCACGCCCACCAACAAACTCACAATGGCGAGCCGCAGCTGGCTGTGCAGCAAGGGGTCAAGCGGTGCGAAGGCCATCTTCCCTGCGCTTGAGGAGGTATCCGGGGATGAGGTATCCGAGGAGCATGGCCGCGATGTAGAGCAATGCCTGGGCTTGCATGTCCGTGAAGAAAGACACGGCACCAAGTACCCAGAACAATATGCCCCCGAAGGCAAACGGCTTGAAGCGCAGCAACTGGCCCGTTACGAAGGTGGGCAGCCCGGTGAGCACGATGATGGAGCCCACGGACATGCCGCTCCCCGATGCAGACCCGCCGATCATCATAACGAACAAGGTGGCCAGGTAACCCGCCCAGATCCATTGCATCAAGCGGTCCATGGCAGTACGGGACTGCTGGCGCTTGCCCTCGCGCGCACCGTAGGCCCAACTGGCGATGCCGCCAACCACGCCGGCCACGGCCCATGCCCAACTGCCGCGCGGGTCGCCTTGTGAGGCGAAGAAGTAGTTCACTGCCATGGCCAAAATCAGCAATACCCCCCAAAGGAGGAAGTAGAAGCTGCTTCGGTAGAAGCTTTGCTTGGCCTGCCCGATCATCGTCTCAATGAGCTTCAGGCTTTCCGAGGGGGTGAGTTCACGTTCCATGGGGTTGGTGTTGGTGCCGGAACATCCCGGCGAGGCAAATATAAATAAGTTTATAGCATAAACTAAAAAAGTTTGACCTGTCCTTGGGACAGCTTCCGCCAGGATGTTAATCCGCCAGATGAAACTTTACGGGAGGTGCATTGCCCACTGCCCCAATGAGCAGTTCCCGCGTGGGCAGGCCTGCGGGCAGGGCAATGTGGTTCGTTCCAACGTCCAGGTGCGGCGTGGCGGCATGCAGCATTCGCCCGCTCATGGTCATGATTCGGAAGCCATACGTGCCGGCCTCGCTTGAGCGGACATCGAAATAGGGTGTTTGGCCGTTTGCGACCAGCTTAATGGTGAGTGCAGCCGGTACGGCTTCCTCATCCACGCCGAACAACTCGGGAGCCTGCAGGTCGCACAGGGATGTCAGCTCGCAGGTAGGCGCCATTGGGCAAACCGAGGGATCCATGTAGGGCAGGTCCACCACGGTGTACGGATTGCCCGCATCACAACTGCATTTCAGCATGAACCCGTACTCATCCCCAATGGCACAGCATTGGTCGGAATAGTTTCCCTCATTGAACCGGTACACGCGTTCGGAGCGATCGCCGGGGGTGAATGCGTTGGCGAGGATGCGCCGCACAAAAGCTGCGGAAGAGGAATCGATGAGTTCCTCCACGCACCGGTTGCTATCGTGCCCGCCCCCGCAGAAGGTCAGCAGTTCGCTGTAGATGCCGGCGTTGTGCATGTGTTCCGTGATGAGGGAGGAACCCACCATGCGGGCGGTGGAATCCGCCGTGCCGCCGGGCAGAACAACATCGGCATCACAAAGTCCGGTATTGTGGACGAAATCACGCTGGGTGTAGGGCACCACTTTGTCGCAGGTATTGTGAATGAACAGGCCCGGAACGGGATTGGCAGTTCCCCCGTAGTCTATGGTTCCGGCCGAATCGAACACGGCGGCCGTTCGGCTGATAAAACCACGGATCCGGTCCGCAGGAAATGGGTAGTTCTTGATGCTCTTCACGCCCACGGCATCTATTGCTCCGCTTTGTCCCATGTTCATGGGGCCTTGAATTCCGCTGATGATATACGGGGCATTCGCCCACAAATAGCCCTCGAAGGCTTCCTGTTGGACGCGGGTGGCTGCTTGATAGGCAATGGTGCCGCCATAGCTTTTTCCGATCAGGAAGATGGCATTGCCGTCCGTGCGCGATTTGCGGAACTTCCGGATCACGTTCAGCTGCCCCGGAGTTGTGCCCGTGCCCGCCAATGTGGAATCACTCAGCAGGCTGAGGTCGTAGGTTTTGCTGTAAAGCCTGATGGCAGCACGTATGTCCTGGACCGCATTGTAGAAGGATTTGCGGTAGCAATCGCAATAGTCGAACCCGAAGCGGTCGCTTCGTACCGTGGGTGCGATCACGGTGAACCCCAAGCTTGCCCAATACCTGGCGTACTCCGCCGAGGTCTCCCTGCTTCCGGAACCGGAATGCAGCACTACCATCAATGGAAGATGGTCCACCACATTTCCTCCGGTATCCTCCAGGATGATGGTAGGTGTTGGATAGTAAAAATCCATCATCCGCGATACTGTGTACACCGCGCCGCTCCGCCGGGTTGACACCGTGTCCGGCGCGTAGCGGAGCGTCAGCTTCTTGATCTCCAGGTTCGGATCAAAGAGCGGGTCCTTCAGCAATTCGCCCGAACCCAGGATTTCCCCCGTAGCGGCGGACCGCTTTGTCAACGTTTGGCCGATGTATCCATAGTCCGGGCTCTGCGCGGATACGGACATGGACAACGCCCCAATCATGCACGAAGCCGTTAGGGAGACCATCAGTCCGGCAACTTTGTTCATGTGCTGGGGGTTCTGCAGGGTGGCCAATGATCCAGGCTTTTTCCCGAAGCCATAGGCGCATTGATTCGATGAAACTATGCCAATTGCCCATGAATGTCAAATATTTACGCATGAACCCCGGATTGAGGCTGTTGGTTGCGGAGCCATAAGGGGAAAGCTCTTTCCTATATTGGCAAGCATGGGACGGACCCTGAGAATAAGGCACACCTGCGTGGCCGCAGTGCTTGCTGCGGAGTTGTTTGCACAAACCGGCACTATCAGGCCGGTACCGAAATGGAGACTCGGGGACAAACGGCAGGTGGAAGTGAACGTAGACACGCGGATTGCCATGGATACCCTGAAGCGCACGATGAGCAGTTCGGCTACCTACCAACTTGAAGTAGTCCGTGCCCGAAAGGATGGGTATGAACTGATGGTCCGGTCCGAAGAGATGGAAATGCCGTCGATGGGACTGGCCAGCGGTGGCAATCCTTCACTTGACAGTGCAAACCAATTCCTTGGGCTATGGACGAAGGCCATCTATGAACCACTGGCACGGTTCGAGTTCAGATATCGTTTGGATCGTGCCGGCACAGTGATAGGCTTGGTGAACGGGAAGGATGACAAACAGAAGCTGACCGCGGCGATGAGCCAAGCCGTGGAGAACGCCTTGGTTGTTTTGCCCCGAACAAGTGGAGACACTTTACCCCCGCCGGCTCCCGGATTGGTGGCGCATGTCGTGGATTCCCTGTATGAAGCGTTTCTCGAAGTACAGATGAACGGAATGAACTATTTTCTGAAGATCTACTCAACGGATCTTCCACTTTCCGGTTCCTTAAGACAGGCGGTTCGAGTGACCGATGTGCAAGCTCCCATCAAGCATGACCTGCCCGTCCTTCCTGGGGTATTGGAAGCGGGTTTGGACAAGAACGATGACACCGAACTAGTGGGACGTACAATTACCACCTATGATCAGGATGCACTCCATGCGTACATGCAGTCGCTTCCCGGTGCGGCAAGTGATCAACGGGGGGACGTGTTCATGGATGAAGAATGCGTGGAGCGGTTTGACAAGCACTCTGGTTGGCTTGTGGGATCCACCTGTGCAACCCGGTTGAAGATGGGCCGGATGACGCTGAACGTAACGGAGTCAACGAAACTCCAGGCAGTCGAATGACCTGCTGAATCGTGAACATGGGAATGAAGAACTCGGGTCCCCAGACCATCCTGCTCGCCGGAGCCACGGGCCTTGTGGGCAGTGCCGTGCTGCCGTTGCTGCTGGCCGATGCCCGCGCGGGCAAGGTGATCGCCTTGGTACGAAGGCCGTTGTCCGTTCAGCACGCCAAGCTGGAGCAATGGGTGGGGGAGGACCTGTTGGATGCGCTGAAACCGGTGGCCGTGGATGCCGTGATCTGCTGCACGGGCACCACCATTAAGAAAGCGGGCAGCCAAGCGGCCTTCATTGCGGTGGACAAGGCCATTCCGTTGGGCATTGCGCGGTGGGCGAAGCAGCAGCAAGTGCCGGTGTTCTGCATCATTTCAGCCATCGGGGCCGATGCCGCCTCACGTATTTTCTACAGCCGGGTGAAGGGCGAAGTGGAGCAGGAATTGGAAGCGCTCAACTTCCCCGGCTTGGCGCTGTTCCAGCCCTCCCTGCTTTCAGGCCCGCGGGTAGAGCGGCGCATGGGCGAACGCGCGGGGCAGGCAGTCATGAAGTTGATCGGCCCCCTGTTTGCCGGCCCCCTGGCCTCCTATCGCATTATGCCCCATGATGTGTTGGCCAAGGCATTGGTGCAGGCGGCCTTGGCACCCGCCAGCGGCATGCGGCGGTTCCGTTACAGGGATATTGTTCACTTGGCCCTTTAGAACGTGGCCACGTTGGGGCGCTTGGCTGCTGCCTCCGCCTGGTCCAGCCGTTGCATCAGCCCGTCGCGCACACGGTCGAAGGCAGGCATGTCTGCGGCGGCCAGCGGCTCCGCGCTGGGGAGCACTTCCCTGCGCGGATCCACCTGGGTGCCGTTTTTCCAGAAGCGGTAGCACACGTGCGGGCCGGTTGCCAGGCCCGTGCTGCCCACTTCGCCGATCACCTGCCCCTGCGTAACGTGCTGGCCCTGCTTCACCAGGATCTTCCGCATGTGCAGGTATTGGGTTTCATAGGTGTTGTTGTGGCGCAGCTTCACGTAATTGCCGTTGCCGGCGCTGTATCCCGCGCGTTCCACGGTGCCATCACCGGTGGCCAGGATCGGCGTGCCGTAGGGTGCTGCGTAGTCCGTGCCCAGGTGGGCTTTCCAGCGTTTTTGCACCGGATGGAAACGCCGCATGGTGAAGCCCGATGAAATGCGGCTGTATTTCAACGGGGCCTGCAGGAAGGCCTTGCGGAGGCTTTTCCCCTTGGCATCGTAATAACCGCCGTTCTCCTTGTCTTCCCGGAAGAGGAAGGCTTCGCAGGTGTCCGTGCCTTCATAGCGCACGCCCAGCAGCTCCGGCTCCCCGTAGGGTTGGCCGTCCACCGAGTTTTCGCGGTACACCATGGTGAAACGGTCGCCTTTTTGGATCCGGTAGAAGTCCACTGTCCAGGCGAACACCTGGCTGAGCTTGGCCGCGAGCGCGGGCGTGGCCCCGGCATCCACCAGGTCGTTCCAAAGCGCGCCGGTCACGGCCACGCTGATGCTCTTTTCCTCCGTGTGCACCGGCCGTTTTTCCATGCGGGCGGTAAGACCGCGCAGATCGAACACCACGTGGTCCACGGGATCGGACTCATAGACGAAAAAGACCGGGGTGCGCGCCGTGTCATCGGTGTAGATGAACGCAATGGGATGACCGGCGCGGATTTGGTTCACGTTGAACACCGGCGCTGCCGCGCGCACGAGGCTGTCCACGGTTGCAGCACCGATGCCATGGGGTGAGAGCAGGTCGCTGAAGGTGCTGCCCGGCTTTACTTGGGCACGTTCCAGTTCAAAGCCGTCCAGCGGTATGCCGTATGCGCTGGGCGGAGCAGGCAAGGTGTCTTCCGCCGCCAATGGAGCGTCTGCTACGTATTCTTCATGCGGTTCCAGGTCCACACCGAGGTAGAGGTAGGCCCCCAAAGCCGCCGCGAGCACCAGCCCGCCCGCCATCACCATGGTCTTCTTCGTCATGCGCCGCAAGAAACAACGGCGGATGCGGGATTGCCGTGCCCGTTGGGCTTATTTTCAACAAATGCGGCGTGGACGAAGCACTTATACCAATTAGACATTGAACACCAGCCAATCTGCTTGCTCCCCGCTTTGCGGGATGAAACACCTTTTCCGTATGGCTTCTCCAATGGAACGGTTCCGTAGGCCCAGCTACGCAACCATTCCCTCGTATTGCCATACGAAAAATTAGCGGCGCATCTTTGGCCGCCCTTCAATGACTAGTTGGTATTATTCCCTGGCGATGGGATTCGCCAGCCCGGCGTAATCGCTCAGTTCCATCTTGATGGAACCCACCAGCACCTTGGCCTGCGCGAGCACCGGGATGTGGTTGGCATCGTCGGTGATCCACACGTTGAGGTCGTCGTTGGTCTTGAAGATGCGCCCTTCCTGCACCACGGGCTGGAACTTCAGGCAGCGGTACTTGCCGTTGCGCAGCTTGATGGTTTCCTTCTTCACGAAGCGCATGCGCAGGTCCCAGCGCTCGTTGTCCATGAAGCAGGGAATGACGTATTCCTGCCCGGGAGTGGCATTGGAATAGTCCATGGTGCGCGCGAAGTAGAAGGCACTGAGCATGTCCTGCACGTGCGCGGGCACCTCGAAGGTTTTCTTTTCCTGGGTGCTTACCTGGTGGCGCTGCTGGCGGAAGAGGTAGTCCTGGCTGAATTTGTAGCCGCCCTCGTCCACCCTGCGGATGAACACGTAGGGAAACACGCCCTGCTGGTCGAAATAGGTTTCGTAGCGGTCGTTCACCTTGAAGAAGGTATTGAAGGCCCCGGTGCTTTTACCAAGGCCCACGGCGTGCATCACCTTGCGCCCAGCCACTTCCTGGTCGGCTTCCTGGAGCTCCAAGGTGGCCGTACCAGCGTTCAGCCAGCCGTAGTGCAGCACGTAGCTGAGCTTTTCGCCTGCGTGGAACGCGTTGTGCTCCAAGGTGCGCAGCGGGAAAAATGCCGGTTCGGGAGGTGTGCCGCCGCTTTGCGCAAAGCCGAACGAGAACAAGCCCGCCGCAGCCACGGAAAGGATGGATCGCTGTGCCATGCCTGCCCATTTGCAAGGGCCGTACCAAAGTGTGGCTATGCTATGACGGGCGGACATCACACCACGATGTTCACGATGCGCTTGGGCACCACGATCACCTTTTTCGGGGTCTTGCCCTCCAGCTTGGCCTGCACCTCCGGGTTGGCCAGTACGGCGGCTTCCACTTCCTCCTTGCCTAGCGCCACAGGGAATTCCAGTTGCAGGCGCGTTTTGCCGTTGAAGCTGATGGGGTAGGTGAAGCTGTCCTCCTCCAGGTATTGCGCTTCCCACTGCGGCCAGGGTGCTGTGCTGATGCTTTCCGCATGGTCCATCTGCTTCCACAATTCTTCGGCGATGTGCGGCGCGAAAGGTGACAGCGCAATGGTGAGCGGCTCCAGGATGGCGCGCTTGCGGCACTTCAGCGCGCCCAGCTCGTTCACAGCGATCATGAATTGCGCCACGCTGGTGTTGAAGCTCATGTGGCCGATGTCCTCCGTCACCTTTTTCAGGGTGGCGTGGAGGATCTTCAATTCGGCTTTCGTGGGGGCTTCCTCGGTAATGTGCATGGGGTCGACCCGGTGGGTCGACGGTACAGTAGACGGTGCAGTGGCAGGTGCAGCTTCGCTGTGGAATAAATTCCAGAATTTCTTCAGGAAGCGGAAGGTGCCTTCGATGCCGTTGGTGTCCCAGGGTTTGCTTTGCTCCAGCGGCCCAAGGAACATTTCATACAGCCGCAAAGTGTCCGCGCCGTACTTCTCAATGATGTCGTCGGGGTTCACCACATTGAACTTCGACTTGGACATCTTTTCGACTTCCCTGATGGTCGTTACACGCCCATCTTGATCGGTCAAAAAGTCTATTTCCCTTGGTTCGGTGAATTGACTTTTCTTGTTTTCAACAAATCGCTCCGTATTCAGCACATTTTGGCCACTCACCAAGTTAATGTCAACGTTGGCCCGGGATAGTTTGGGTATTATGGTAATGTGAGATTCATTCGCACGAAATTCCGGCCAATATTCTCTGTAACGATCAAGTAGCAACTTCTGGATCACATCGTCACTCTGTTCAGCCAATGACCCGCTGACATAAAGAAGTGGAGTTGTTTCGGAGGTGAACGAATTCCCACTTAAGTATTCAATCCCGCGAGGCACACTGATCTTTGAAACGAAAGGAAGCAGGGCTGATACCCCCTGGATCATCCCCTGGTTCACCAGTTTCTTCGCGGGCTCATCAAAGGGGATCAAGCCCAAATCGTGGAGGAACTTGGTCCAGAAGCGGAAGTAGAGCAGGTGGCCGGTGCTGTGCTCGCTGCCGCCGATGTACAGGTCCACCTGTCCCCAATAGTCCACTGCTTCCGTCGAGGCGAATCGCTCCGCGTTGTGCGGGTCCATGTAGCGCAGGAAGTACCAGCTGCTGCCGGCCCAGCCGGGCATGGTGGTGGTCTCCAGCGGGAATGCGCCCTCATCCCCCGGTCCCTTCTCCCCTTCGGCTCCGCTCAGGGCAGGAGAAGGGGAGTAGGTCCAGTTCTTTGCGCGGGCCAGCGGCGGCTCGCCAGTTTCGGTGGGCTG
>JAFDZY010000287.1 GCA_018266685.1 Bacteroidota bacterium | reverse complement strand
CTGCAGATCACCGCCGGCGACCGCACCTGGACCGAGCGCGTGGTGGTGAACAAGTAATCGTCCCGCTCTCCCCCGAGCCGAAGGGCCGCTCCGAAAGGGGCGGCCCTTTGTGCGTTGCCCGGCACCACGTCATTGCGAGGTCAGGGGTCCCACAACGTCATTGCGAGGCCGCCCTGGGCCGAAGCAATCTTTGATTCAACGCGGGATTCCCCTGTGGTTCGACGGGCTCACCACAGCGGTCCTCCATTGCGAGGCCGCCCTGGGCCGAAGCCACAACGTCATTGCGAGGCCGCCTTGGGCCGAAGCAATCTTTGATTCCCTTTGCGGGATCTCCATTGAATTAGAGATTGCTTCGGACCTGTTAGGTGCACAGGTCCTCGCAATGACGGGATCTGTGCGTCATTGCGAGGTCAGGGTCTCATCAAGGTCTCGCGCAGCGGACCTTGACGCAGAGCACCACACCTGCAAAGTCTCCTTCGGGAGACCTTGAGGGAACTCCCATCCTGTTCATCCTGTAATCCTGTCCCATCCTGTTCATCCGGTAGGGTCTCATCAAGGTCTCGCGAAGCGGACTTTGATGCAGAGCGTCACACCTGCAAGGTCCCCTTCGGGAGACCTTGAGGGAACTATTCACCACCCTGGACCGAAGCCACCACGTCATTGCGAGGCCGCCCTGGGCCGAAGCAATCTTTGATCCCATCCGCGCATTGCGCTCGACGGATTCACCACAGCCGCCCCCTTTCGTAGTTAACCCGGCATCCGTGCAAGCCCGTTGCGGTTGGCGGCAGATCAATGGGAAGAAGTCCCTTCAGTCCTTCACAAACCGCGCTGTTCCCAGCTGCTCACCACCACTTCCTAAGATGCGCACCATGTACGCGCCAGGCACCAACGTGGCGGTGCCCACTTCCATGGAAGCCTGGCCTGCAGCGACCACCGTGCGCTGCTGCTGCACCATGCGCCCCAGGGCATCCAACACCTGCACGGTAACTGCGGCCTGTCCGTGCAGGTTCACGCCGATGTGCAGCAGCTCCTGCACCGGGTTGGGCCACACGGACAGCCCGTTTCCGGTGCCGGTGAACTCCACCGCGATCACGTTGCTGGTCTCATAGCTGCCGTCGAGGTCCACTAACCGGAGGCGGTAGTAGTTCACCCCGTGTACCGGTGCGGGATCGGTGAAGCCGTAGTCGATGCGGTACTGGCTGTTGCCCGCCGCGCGCACCTGCCCGATGGGCACGAAATCCAGGTTGTTCGTGCTGCGCTCCACCACAAAGCGGCTGCTGTTCTTCTCGGTGGCCGTGGCCCAGCTAAGGTCCACTACGTTGCCGTTGGGCAGCCCGGCCAGGAAGAGCAGCTCCACGGGGAGCACCAGCCGCGTGCAATTGATGAGGCTCACATCCGTGGTGCCCGCAGCATTCTTGTACAAGGTCCATGACCCATTGTAGGACACGGTGGCCGATGGCGCAATGCCCACCGGCACCAGGGCGATCAAGTATCCGTGGCCGGCCTGTACCGGCAGGGGAGCCACAAAGCCGTAGCCGCCATGGCCCTCGGTCGTTTCAGGCCGCCCGGCAAGCAGGCCCGTGTAGCCCGTGGTGCGCGCACTGCTGCAGCGGATGGGCGCCGTCTGCGGCGGGCACACCACGTCCGCATGCACGCTGTCCGCGCCGGGATCGTACGTCAAGGACCCCATGTCCCAGATGGCAAAATCAAGGTCGGTGGGCACCGCTGCGGTGGTGGCCTGGAACATCAAGCCCACCGTACCATTGCCGGTGGGGCGCAGCACCAGCCAATTGATCGCCGCATTGTTCGGTTCCAGGCAACCGAGATTCGCACCCGCCAGGTCCTGGGCATAGCCATTGCTCTGGCTGTAGGTATAGCCCTGGTAAGGGCCGCTGCCTGCCCCGTTCATGTTGTGGTCGTTGATGGGCGAACCCACCCGCATGCTACCGTTCCACGTGTAGGTGGGGCTGGGGCCCGTGCCGCCCATGTCCGGGCAAATGGTCTTCATGCCCGCGCAATCGGTAATGGGGTAGCTGGCAGGCCGCGTACAGGCGGAGGTCAAATGGTAGTTGAAGGTCGGTATGGGCTGTGGACCGAACACCGAGTAGCCGCCATCGCTCCACCATAACGGATCCTGCCAGCCCGCCTGCCAGATGGCATAATAGTACATGCCGGTGGTGCCCGTATTGCTGAACGCGAAATCCACGCTGGCCCCTTGGGGCACCTGCACCAGGAAACCGCCAGAGGGCGAACCCGAGTACACCGTGGGCGCCCCGCCATTGATGGAGACGCTCATGCTCAAGCTGCCGGCGGTGCCGTTCTGCCACAGGTCCACCATGTACATGCAGTTGCCCGGTGCGGCGGTGGGCTCGGTCACCTGGATGGAGAAGGTGCCGTCCGCACCACTGGTGGACCAGGTGCGCACGTAATACGTCTGCCCCGGCGTCAATCCCCATTTGATGATGCGCGCACTGCCGCCCGGCCCCTGCCTGTCATCACAGGCCACCAGCGCCAGGTTGCCGTCGCATCCTTGGCCGTTGCTGGTATACAGCGCCGTGGCGGCCGGGATCGGCAGGGG
>JAFDZY010000286.1 GCA_018266685.1 Bacteroidota bacterium | reverse complement strand
TCCAAATGGCCGTTCCAGTCGCAGTCGTTCACGGCCTTGTCGGAGAGCAGGCGCACGGTCTCGGCAAGCAGTTCCTTCCGGAAGGGTTCCTCGTGCTCCGCCTGTGCCAGTTCATCAAGTAGCTCCATGGCCGACTCGATGCCACCACCGATGTCGCCGTTGCTGTCGTCGGCGTGCTCTATGGCCTCCGCACCGGCCTCGATCACCGCACTGATCATCGGCAGGGCGCGTTGCGGGTGGCCTTTCTTGATCAGGATGCGTGCCTGGTCCGCCATGTCATGCAATACGGCTGCGGCCGCGTACGTGTCGTCCCAACCGAAGAACCCTCCACGCCCGGCCACGGCCCGCAGCCCGGCCCGCAGGCTTTTCAGGTGGTCCTTGCGGTCGCCGGTGATGGCTTGCGGCGCGCAGGCCACCAGGAACTGCTTGCGGAATGCAGCATCGGCCATGCAGCGGTCGCGCACAAAGGCCACCAATTCCTTGTGCGGCAGGTCGGACAGGGCGCGGTCCACCTGCTCGGCCACGGTGGGTTTCTTGGCCGCTTTGCGTCCCTTGCCCCGCTTGGGCAATTGCATTTCGCCCTGTTCCAGTGCGAACAGGAGCGCCACCACGTGCTTGCACACGGGGCCCTCATACGGGCAGTCGCAGGCATGTTCCGAGATGGCGTTTCCCTTTAGCCGAACGCTGACCGTATAATCCTCGCTGCCTTGCACCACGGCCTCGTACAGGCCCGGTTCCAGTTCTTCCGGCTCCTCCACCGCGCCACGCTCGAAGTACTTCAGCCCACGCTCCAAGATGCGCTCATCGATCACCTGCTCAAAACGGTCCAAGGGGATTTCCATGGGGCGAAGGTGGGGAGCAGACAGTGAATTGGCTTCGATGATCGCTCGGGCATCCATCTACCTTTGACTTGAAGGATGAAGACCAATGGTCAGCCAATAGGTGGATGGCCGTATGTGTAGTTCCGGAGAAGCGTATTTCTTCCTCAGCCCTTACCCTGCCTCCCGCGCACCAGCTCGATAAAGCCCTTCAGGTCCAACATGACCGCTTGCTGCCTATCGGAATAAGTCGCGTGCAGGCTTGTTGGTACCACCAACGTGACTTTCCTTCCGGTCATTTCTTCCGTCTGATTTTCAGAAATGCCGGGTTCAATGGTGCAGACGTGCTTTCGCGATATGCGGTCTGCCTCCGCAAGCACCTGCTTCCAGCGTTCCTTGGCGGATGCTTTGGCCCCTAACATCGTGAGGAGGTCGGGGTCAAAAGTCGGGTCCTTGTATTCGGAGGACCCGGGGAAAATGAAGTCCGGTTTGCTGCGGCCTTCTGTCCGGCATTGCGCCGCAAATCGCAGTCCTTCCCGGATAAATAGCTCAGACAGATGGTTCTCCAACGCAAAGCCCATGCGGGATTTCCTTCGTTGATGCGCACTTTTGGAATACTCCATTAAATCATCGACGGAATTGAACCCTTCCTTGATCCGCTTGCCGACGATGACCTTCTCCAAGGCGCGGAACAATTGCTCTTCCCGGTTTAGCCATGCCACCAGTGCGGTATCGGGATCGGAGACATCCGTTTGCACTTGAGCCCGTGCAAATGATGACATGAGCCGCGTCTTGGGGAATTGCTCTCCAAATTGACAAACTATGATTTCCTCATCATTGCCTGAGATGGGAAGATGGATGTCGAGATCAAGCTCCTCGATGATCTGGCTCCGAACAAGTTCGAGTTCTTGCCTGCTTATGGTTGAGTCCGGAACGAGCTGGAACTGGTCTGAGGTGGTGGTGATGCCAAACAGCAGGCGGGCTGACCGCAACTTGGCGGAACCCTCCTTGAACACCAGCGCGTGGACCCTTCCGATGGTTGTTCTGACCAGAAAGAGTTCATCACCGGCCTCAGCAATTGCCAAGAAGTTGTCATGGTAGTAAAAGCGCCATTCCGAACGACCGGTTTTCGGAGCACCCTTCAAACGGGAATCGTACCAAGTGAATGAAGAAACCTCGGTCCGCACATCATGGTCGTCCGAGAAATAGTGCCACGTGAAATCACCTTCAACTCGATCGGACGTTTTGAAAAACTCTTGGAAGACCTTCTTCCCGTTCAGTTCGTGCTGGTTTGATCCACCCGGCAAATCCACAAGTACAAGTTGCTTGTGAGCCACGGCATCGAAGACATCGGCAAGTGTCTGGCTCATGCAGGAACAGCGTAAGCCTTTCGCTTCTTCCTCGAAGTTGGTCCGATTTCCGCTTCCACCTCGCCAACTTTCGGTTCGCCCAATTCCATGATCAATGGTTCGTTCTCAAGCACCGGCTCATGCAATGCATTGATCACAGATCCCGCAATCCTTTCCACTACCGGAACGACCACCGAATTTCCGAATTGCCGATAGGCCTGCGTATCGGACACTACAATCTTTTGGCTCTCCGGATAACCCATCAGTCGGGCACATTCACGCGGTGTCAGACGGCGTGGATTCACTCCACGCCCTTGATCGATCAGGATCTCGGAACCGTCCTTATGATACCGTGCGCTCAGCGTTCGCGCAATCCCATCCTTATTCGTGAGGCCGAAGCCGAAGCCATTTCCCGCTTCTTGGTGTTTACGGGCGTAGTTCTGCAAATAGGACCACAGATGGTCGGTGAGTGTGTATTTGACCTCCACCTTGCTGTCCAGGATTTCGCCCAACCTCGGTCCATCCTTCGGGAACTCCGGCCACTCGAAGAATCGTGGCTCGCGGAAGCCTACTATGAAGATCCGTTCGCGGTGCTGGGGCACCACGCTCTGGGCATCGATGATGCGGTAGTACACGTGGTAGCCGAGGTCGCGCGTCAGCGTTTCATGGATGATCTTGAACGTGCGGCCCTTGTCGTGGCTCTTCAGGTTCTTCACGTTCTCCAGCACGAAGGCGGCCGGGCGATGATGGTCGAGTATCGCAGCGATGTTGAAGAACAAGTTGCCTTGGCGTTCATCCTCGAATCCATGTTTCCGACCCAAGCTGTTCTTCTTCGACACACCAGCAAGGCTAAACGGCTGGCAAGGGAAACCGGCGCAGAGTACATCATGCTCCGGTATGTCCTCGACGGACACCTTTGTGATATCGCCGATGAGAGTCGTGTTCGGGAAGTTGGCGCGATAGGTGACTTGGCTGAACTTGTCCCAATCGGATGCGAACACGCAATGCCCGCCTTGCTTCTCGAACGCGCGATGGAACCCGCCGATCCCACAGAAAAGATCAATGAAGCGATGTGAGCCGTTAACCTGGGTCACAGGCGTCAGGCCATAGTGTGTCAACGGTTCACGGACAAGAGAAACAGGCGGAGCGCTCTTGCGCTTCGGCTGTGCTTTCGACTTCAGCTTCACCTTGCGCACCAGCTTGCTCGTCTTCATCAGCGGCGCCTTGCGCTTGGCTTGCTTCACGGACTTATTCATGCCTTGTTCTCAGTTGGTCAAAGATCCTGACCACGCTTCAGCTTTAGGTTGTTCGATGAGTTAACTTTTCAACGAAGTGGACAGCAAACCGGTCTCGCCAGCCATGCGATCCAGTATTCCGATCTTGACCAGCTCGTAGCAATAGAGTTCGTCATCAGCCATCATGCCTAATTCGTCCCGTCGCCAAGCCTCGGCCGCAAGAGGCGCGAGCACTAGGGGCCAACCGCTGCGCACATAAAACGGCGCGACCAATCGCGGCTCGATAAGCCGAAAGCGATCGGGGCCAATGTCTTCCCAACTGACCTCCGTTCCGTGGAAAGTCGCTTCGTCAGGATTCAACCCGCCATACAAGTACCCGATGGCGAACCATGCCTTCAGGAAATCCTCGTGTGGCATATCCTGCAAGGGCCTATCCAGCGCGGGGATCAGCCATTGCAAGGCTTCGCGTTCGTTATTTGGGCGGAAGTGATCTGTGGTTTGCATGATTGGCGAGATTTACGTCAATGGTTCGATGGCATAGTAAGCACAATGGTCTGCGCATCCAAATCCTGTTGATAAACAGTTACCCATCACCTCGACCCGCAGAACGGCATCGCCCTCAACGCCCTCCACGACCGCGCCTTCGACCGTGGCCTCATCACC
>JAFDZY010000285.1 GCA_018266685.1 Bacteroidota bacterium | reverse complement strand
CTCGCCCTCGATCGCACTGGTCTTGACCACGTCCTCGGTCAGCGCCGCCAGACTGGCCTGGCCTTGGGCGGCCAGCCCCACATCGGCCAAGCGCCCCGCCAGCAAGCCCTGCGCGCGACTCACGCACTCCAGCGCGGGCCAGTCGGTGAGTTGCCAGAGGTAGATTTTTTCACCGCGTGACATGCGGAGATTGTGGAATTTAATCGCCGCAACCACAACGAGCCGCGCACCGGCTTATGCCCTACGATTGCGCTCGCAACCATACCCGATTGGATTGACCTGTTTCCCTATGGCATGATCTCAACGCAAGAGCACCGATCTGTCACATCTCCTCGTGGTCATACAAACCATTGGCTTTAGCCCACGCGAGCCACTCCACCTCTTCGCTCTCCAGAATTTCCAGCTCGCAATCTATGGCCAGGCGCTCTGGAAACAAAATCAAGTTATCGCAAGACCATCGCGCTGATGGCGCGATCAGGCCATCACACCCCAAATACTCCACCGCAGCCCCGATCTGCTGAGTTCGCAGCAAACCAACCTCTTTGTATTGCTCCCTGGGCACGCCCAAGCTCGCGATGTCAGCCTGAATGAGCTTCAACGTACGCCGTGAAGAAACCTGCAAGCGGTGAACTGTTACCGGCTTCGTCGGAACTGGGGTCATTCGCGCGTAGTGAAAGGAAATCTCGGCCAGCGATCCTTCTCTCTGCTGGCTGGTGTACAGCACGGGAGCGGCTCGCGGAACCATCCATCGCCCGCCGTTGGTCGAAGCAGCGACAGGCGACAGGTTCTGCCTCGTTGCCCTGAAAACAACGCCATCAAAGGGCACTGGCTTAAAGGCCGCCAGTGCCTCCAGCAAATCAGGATCATGCTGCACGATGCAATCTCTGTCTTATAGGTAAACCCCATCGAGCAGTCGATCCACTACGGCAAGTACATCGTCTACCTGTCCCTGCTGAATCAGTTCAGCCGGCACTCTTCCTTCGAGGACGCGCTGGCGCGATAGCAACCACATGCGTGCGTCCCGGGGTTCGTAGACGTCCGCCAGTTTGTCTACGATGTACTCCAGCTCCAGCAGTTGTTTTTCAGTTGCCGCATGCGGCAATGTCTTCCCGGTGCTCCACCGGGACACCGTCTCCGGCCTGACATTCAAGATATTGGCTATGTCAGCCGAACGCATAGCTCCCTTGTCATGAATCGATTCAAGCCGACGCGCGATGGCATTGGCACCCATTGCGACTCCTCAAGAAGTTGAAGAAGTTGAGAATTAGCCATTCCCGACACGGGCGATCCGTGTCTTGGGATGGCTTGCGAACGACTTTTCCCGGCGTTCTTTGGCATAAGGCCCCAAAGTCGTTCTCAGCGTGTTGAGCCCCTTCGCCTTGACCTGCATCTTCTTGAGCAGATCCTCTGGGAGAGACATCTGTTTGGCAATCATGGCCACATCACTGGCAGGGCGGATGTGATCCTCCAAAAACCACGAGGGCCGAAGCGTTTCTGGGATTTGGCCCAGTGCGGCCACCTGCTGGCTGCGCTGATGCAAAAAATGCCGCTCCGGCATCGCACACATGTCCTCGACCCCACGCGGGCAACAGTGCGCATCATGACACCCGAATCTGGCGCGCGCCTTTCCGCCACCAGCCTCAAAAAAACGCTCCGCGTCGTCGCGAGGAAGCGACATGTCGATCTGGGGGATATAGACACGCACCTTTGGGCTAAATCCTCGGCCACTGGGCGGCTTGCGCCAGTTGCTCACCTCCAGCCGCTCGCTCAGAGTAATCCCATGAGCGATACCCCCTACCCCACCAAATGCCATCAGCGACAGGCCTGGTATACCGCCAACATGGTCAGCAACGATGGGCACACCCAACGCTTGAAAATCTGTAGCGGCATCGCAATAACGAACAATCTGGGTTGCATTGCTGTCCGCTCCGCAACCCGCCACGTTCAGCCACAAACCTTGCACATTGGCGGCCCGCAGCCATTCGATCACCGCTAAGCGTTTGGCTGGCGTGCGAAAGATCTCGTACGAAATGGTCAAGGGATACAGAACTTCGATGGCTCCGCCCCCATTGCGGTCAAGCGCGTCCCGCAGGTTGCTCGCGAGCGCGATGTCAATAGGCAACCATGGCGATTCAACCTCAGTGATCAGATGTGTTGGTGCCAGCACCTGAGAGAACCCATTATCCATAGCAAAGGCAGCAAGGCCTTCAGCGCACTGTCTTTGCGCAAACGCTGTCTGAAAGTCCTGCACCGTATGGGGCCGATCCTTGGCCCACGGCAAGTCTTTCATCGATGAACGATACCCACCCGGCGTCGCCATGGCAGCGGTCATTGGGTCAAGAACCACATCAATCCGCCTCTCCTGCGCCAGCGTCAGCAACTCCTTTTGGTGTTTGACCAGCTTGGCTTCCAGAACGACCCCTGTGAACTGGATGTGTCGTGTTGCGATGAAACTCTGTAGCTCAGGGCTACCCACGCGGGCAACACGGATGTAAAGACCTAGGGGATCGGGAGCTGAACGTACGAGGCGCAGATTGGGGGTCATGGCAATGGACTCCAAAGTGTTGGGGAGATTATCTTTTTAACAGCCATTTGTCAAGTCTTATTTATTGACATTTCAATTGACTCGAACCCAACCATGCGAAAAATTGCTGTCCACATCAAATGGCTCCCCCTCACCTCGGTAAGAACAACAACCACACCACCAGCAACACATTCACCACCCCGCTCACGCCCAGCAACAGTTTCCACGGCATCGTCAGGTCGCGCTGCGGCAGCGGGGTATCGGGAAGGCCGCGGTCAGGGGGCAGCTGACGACGCGTTCGAGGGCGAGCAGGAATTCCTCAACGGCTCAAAGTACCGTCGCTTGCCGTGCGCCGCCGCGTTCAAGGCGCGGCTCTTGGCGACCTGATTCTCGACGTAGCGACCTCGTAAGCGCTCGCCACCTATCAGATCAACGCCGCAATCGCCTGACCCATCTCGACGGTGTTGGCCGTGCCGCCCAGGTCGCGCGTGCGCGGGCCTTCGCGCAGCACGGTCTCGATGGCACGCAGGATCGCATCGTGCGCCGCCTGCTCGCCCAGAAACTGCAGCATCAGCGCGGCCGACCAGATCATGGCCACGGGGTTGGCGATGCCTTGGCCGGCAATGTCGGGCGCCGAGCCGTGCACCGGCTCGAACAGGCTGGGAAAGGCGCGCTCGGGGTTCAAATTGGCCGAGGGCGCCAGGCCGATGGTGCCGGTGCAGGCCGGGCCCAGGTCGCTCAGGATGTCGCCGAACAGGTTGCTGGCCACCACGACGTCGAAGCGCTCGGGCTGCAGCACGAAGCGCGCGGTGAGGATGTCGATGTGGTGCTTTTGCACCGCGATCTGGGGGTAGCGCGCGGCCATGGCGTCGGCGCGGCCGTCCCACCAGGGCATGCTGATGGCGATGCCGTTGCTCTTGGTGGCGACGTCGAGCTTCTTGCGCGGGCGGGCGGCGGCCTGATCGAAGGCGAACTTGAGCACGCGGTCGGTGCCGAAGGCGCTCATCACCGTTTCCTGCACGACGATTTCGCGCTCGGTGCCGGCATACATCACGCCGCCCAGGTTGGTGTATTCGCCCTCGGTGTT
>JAFDZY010000284.1 GCA_018266685.1 Bacteroidota bacterium | reverse complement strand
TTCTGCACTGATGCCGGCCCCGGTAAAAAACACGATCCGCATGGGGCAAAGGTGGGACGGCAGCCGTTGCGGCTGGGTCCGCTGGGGGCCGGTGGAAATGATGGGCGTGACCCTGCGGCAACGGGGACGATCCGCATGGGGTAGAGATGGTATTTTCCCCAGCCGGGGCAAGGAATCCATGCAGGGTGGCAACAGTTTGGCCGGGCCGATGCGGAGTTGGCGTGAAAAGGTTCGGAGGTTCCGCTTATTTTGCAGCCCTTTTCCACAAATCCTGCCCTGCATAGTTCCACTTGTACCCCGTGCCCACCACGCCCTAACCCGGTGGGAGAGTTGAATGATAGACAGCCTGCGCGGCGAGCTTGTGGAACGCTCTGCCACCCATGTGGTGGTGGAGTGTGGCGGAGTGGGGTACCTGGTGTACATCACGGCCGACACGCTTGCGCGCCTGCCGGAGCGGGGCGCTTGCCGCATGTTCATCCACTACAGCGTGAGCGTGGACGTGCGCAGCGGGCTGAGCGAGCACAAGCTGTACGGATTTTTGGAAGCGGAGGAGCGGCACTTGTTCCGCCAATTGATCAACGTGCAGGGCGTAAGCAGCACCATCGGCATGGCCATACTCGGGGCGCGGCGGGCGGAGGATCTGCGCCGGGCGATCCTGCTGGGCGATGAAACGGTGTTGAAGAGCGTGAAGGGCATCGGGCCCAAGCTGGCGCAACGCATTGTGCAGGAACTGGGCGGAAAGCTGTTGGCGGAGCCGGTGGGGAAGAATTCCGCGCCTTCCATGGCCGGGGGCAATAGCTTGAGGTCCGAGGCGTTATCGGCCTTGGTTTCCCTCGGCCTGGACCGGGCCAAGGCGGAGCGGTCGCTACAGCGCGTACTGGATGAACGGAAGAACGATCCACCGGTGGTGGAGGAATTGATCAGGCTAGCCCTTAAGAACAGCTGAGCCTGTCCGGTACCATGCAGCCATCGCGCCACAACTGTTCATTTTTCCGCCTATTGGCGGCAGTGGCTTGTGCGGCTGCGGTCACCTCAGGCGCAAGGGCCGGGTGGTCCATGGCGGTGGCCCTTCAGGTGGACAGCCCCCAGATCGACCTTCATTACCCCATCGTGGACCCGCCCGGAACAGGGGATAACAACACGGGCACCATTGATCTTGGAACGCCGAGCAATGTGACCAATGACGTGGTGTATGACCCCGTGACCGGCCAGTACATCCTGCGCAGCCGCATGGGCGACAACATTGATTACCGGCCGCCTCAGAGCATGTCGCTCGATGAGTACATGAACTACGACATGCAGAAGGCCATGAAGACCTACTGGATGGAGAAGAACCAGGAGGAAAGCGACCGTGCGGCCAAGAGCTTGATCCCGAGCATTCAGGTGCGCAACGAAACCTTCTGCAGGATCTTCGGTGGATGCAACATTGATATCCGCCCCCAAGGAAGTGCAGAGGTCACCTTCGGGGTGAACACCAGCAAGACCGAGAACCCGCGGATCCCGGTGGACCAGCGCAAGATCACCACCTTCAACTTCGACCAAAAGATCCAGCTCAACCTGGTGGGCAACATCGGCACCAAGCTGAAGATCAACACCAGCTACAACACGGAGGCCACGTTCGACTTTGAGAACCAGGTGAAGCTGAACTATGCGGGCAACGAGGACGACATTATCCAGAAGCTGGAAGCCGGCAACGTAAGCCTGCCGCTTACGGGCCAGTTGATCCAAGGCAGCCAAAGCCTGTTCGGCCTGAAGACCGAGTTGCGCTTCGGGCGGCTCACCGCCACGGCCATCTTCAGCCAGGAAAAGGGGCAGCGCAAGAACATTGCGGTGGCGGGCGGCGCACAAACCACCAACTTCCTCATCAAGGCCGATGAGTACGAGGCCAACAAGTACTATTTCCTCAGCTACTACTTCCGCGACAACTACGAAAATGCTCTGCGCACACTGCCCACGGTGAACAGTGGCGTCCAAGTGACCAAGGTGGAAGTGTGGGTTACCAACACGCGGAGCGATTACACGAACAACAGGAACATCGTGGCCTTCACCGACCTGGGCGAGGATGCCAGTGCGGCCAGCGTGGCGGCGAACAGGGTGAGCGCGAACCTGGCGGCCTCCGGCATGCTGGTGGACGGGGCAGGCAACACGGCCTCCAACAATGCCAACAACCTCTACCAGTTGGTGTCCTCCAATGCGGGCATCCGCTCCTTCACCAATGCGGCGGCCACGCTGCAAGTGATGGGAATGCAGGCCGCTCGGAACTATGAAAAGCTGGAAAGCGCGCGCCTGCTGAGCCCCAGCGAATACACCTTGAACGAGCGCCTGGGCTTCATCGGGCTGAACCAGAACCTGAACAACGACGAAGTGCTGGCCGTGGCCTACCAGTACACCTACCAAGGACAAACCTATCAAGTGGGCGAGTTCAGCACGGATGGTATTGCACCGCCGAAGGCCTTGATGCTTCGCCTGCTGAAAGCCACCATCACGGACCCGCGCCAGCCGCTGTGGGACCTGATGATGAAAAACGTTTACTCGCTGGGGGCCTTCCAAGTGAACCCGCAGGATTTCCGCTTGGAGCTGTTGTACAACAACCCTACCACCGGCGTAGACCTGAACTACATCCCCCGGCCGCCCATCGATCAAGTGCCCTTGATCCAGGCA
>JAFDZY010000283.1 GCA_018266685.1 Bacteroidota bacterium | reverse complement strand
TTCGATGCAGGGTGTGTCGCCACCGGGAATGGGATCATCATTGAAGTACCACTGGAAACTCCCTGGGCGGCTGGCTCAGAGCGTATCAACTTGTGCGGGGATCTCCGTCGTGAACGCTGCCAATGGACAGGCCACCTGCCCCCGATAAATGTCGCCCCAGCGGCTCACCGCCACGATGTAACCGTCCACGTACGCCGCATCACCGATCTGTGCGTTGGTGATGTTCGGCAGCACGGTGCTCCATGTAAGGCCGCCGTCGGTGGTGCGCTCGGTCTGGCCGCCGCCGGTAACGGCGTAGCCCGTGTCCACGTTGGTGAAGAACAGGCTCACGGTGCCTTGCGGGCTGTCGATCGGGATCCACGTATCGCCTCCGTCCATGGTGCGGAAGTTCCGCATCCATCCGTGCAGCGTGTCGAGGAAGAAAACCGTGTGTCCGCCGGGCGTGCCGGTCATGGGTTGCCAGGTGAGGCCGCCGTCCATGGTGCGGTAGTTGTCGCCGTACTCGCCCACGGCATAGCCCTTCAGGTCATTCGCGAACCACAGGTCGTTGATGGTGATGTTGCCCACGTCCAGCACGTGCGTCCAGGTGGCGCCGCCATTGGCCGTGCGGTAAATGCCGCCATAGACCGCACCGCCCGCCACGATGTGCGTGAGCGCATCGAAGCTCCACGTACAGCGGATGGCCACGTTGGGGCCATTGGCCGGCGTGCGCGTGCCGAATCCATCGGTGGTTTTGGCAAAGCTGCCGCTGCCTCCACCAAGGCATCCTGCACCGGTGGGCGTGAGGTGTACCCCCAGCCCGCCGCCGCCAGCCTTGGCCCAGTGGCGGCCTCCATCCGTGGTGCGCAGCAGTCCGCTTTCAAGCCCGCCGCTGGTGAGCCAGCCAACGGCCACGCCCACTTGGTCATTCTGGAAAGCTACTTTGTTCAGCACGGTGTGCCAAGTGCCTTCATTGGTGATGGACCATGTAACGCCCATGTCGGTGCTGCACTGGATGCGGCCATCGGTGCCCAGGATGCCGCGCCCATCCGGGGATAGCGCCACGCTCTGGTGGTCACTGTTTCCCACTTGCTGCACGCTCCACGTGAGGCCCGCATCGGTACTGCGCATCACCCGGCCCCAGGCGCCGCACGCCACCAATGTGTTTCCCTGTACGGCGAGGTCGAACATGCTGTAGGTGGTGGGCGATGGGATGGAATCCCACGTTGCGCCACCGTCGGTGGTGCGGATCACCTCGCCGCCATTGCCCACCGCCACGCCTTCCTGGGTGCTGTAAAAGTGCAGGTCCTGCATGAGCACCTGTTGGTCAACCGGTCCCACGCCTTGCCAGTTCAGCCCGCCGTCCACGCTCTTCAGCATCTTGCCGCCGTAGCTGCTGGCGTAGCCGGTGTTGCTGTCCAGGAACTGGATGGCCGTTACATACTGGTACGTGGTAAGCCCCGTGGTGGTGGGCGTCCAGCTGGCGCCGCCGTCCGTGGTGCGCAGGATCTTGCCGCTGTCGGAGCCGAGCCAGCCTAAGGTATCGTTCAGGAAAAAGACGCAGTTGAAGTTCCCGTAGCCCAAGTGGCTGGTGGTGGTAGCCGTGGCGAAGCCGTCGGTGCTGCGCATGATCCGGCTGCTTTCACACACCGCGATGCCCCGTTGATCGTCCCACATCCACAGCGCCACCGGCTTGTTGAGTGTGTTCACGATGCGGCGTTCCCAAGTGGTTCCGCCATCCGCGGTGCGCAGGATCGCGCCCATGGGCTTGTCCACGGCGAAGGCGAGCTGGTCATCCAACAGGCGCATGGCGGTGAACTCGCTGCGCGTTTTGATCGGCGTGGTAAGCTCCCACTGCTGCGCGTTGGCGGAGAGCGACACGGTGGCAAGGAGCAAGGTGGAGAGGATCTTCATGGTAACTGCGTACACGCGGAGCGCAAGATGGTTCATTTGAAGGGACATGCAGGGAAGCATTTGCATTTGGCCGCCTGCGGGCTGTCCGCTGTAGCCGGCTTGCACGGCCCGGCGGCCCCGGGGCTGCAACGGGCTTCCTCTGGTCGCCGTTTCGCTCCACGGGGCCACACGGGCCGCGCTGCACCGGGCTGCCGCTGCCATCCCTGGCGGAAAGCCGTCGCAGAAACCGATCCAGCGCGGCGCTACCTTCGTACCCCTGCCATGGTGCACCGGGTCCATTGCTTTTGGTTTGCCCTGTTTTTGCTCCTTGCGGGCACGGCCTGCGCACAGCGCATCGACAGCATCCACGTCTTCAAGCAACTGCCGGCAGGGCAGTACACTTCGGCTTCTGCCAATGCCATGGCATGGGCCCTCTACCAAAAGCACGCAGCCTATGCCAACGTGAAGGGCGACCGCATGGCCACGGCCACCGAGGCCATGAAGAGCTACACGCCCTTGAGGCACAACTTCCGCCCGCTGCCCGGCTTGCAGTATTTGGCCATGGGCTTCAGTGGCGGCAGGCCCTTCACCATGGGCGTGGCCGATGACCTGGACCTGATCGTCAATTTCACGGCGCGTACCGAGTACCGCATTTCAGGCATGACGGACCGCATCAAGGTGCGGGCGCTGCTGGCGAAGATGGTGGTGGAGTAGCGTGCTTTCTTAGTCCCATCAAGGTCTCGCGCAGCGGACCTTGACAAACACTACCTCCTCATCGCCTCCTCCACCATCGCCTTACTACCGATGAACAGCGGCGTTCGCTGGTGCAGCTTTCCGGGCTTGATGTCCAGGATGCGCTGCTTGCCGTCGGTGGCGGCGCCGCCCGCCTGCTCGATCAGCAGGGCCAAGGGGTTCGCCTCGTACACCAAGCGCAACTTGCCTTCCGGCTTGGCCGTGGTGCCGGGATACATATAGATGCCGCCCTTCAGCAGGTTGCGGTGGAAGTCCGCCACCAAACTGCCGATGTAGCGCGCGCTCATCTTCTTCTTCTTGCAGGCATCGATGTAGTTGCGCGCCTGCTCCGGAAAGTCGAAGTAATTGCCCTCGTTCACCGAATAGATGCTGCCGTTCTCCGGGATGCGCATGTTGGGATGGCTCAGGCAGAACACGCCGATGCTGGGGTCCAGCGTGAAGCCGTTCACCCCGTTGCCTGTGGTGTACACCAGCATGGTGCTGCTGCCGTACACCACGTAGCCCGCCGCTACTTGTGCGCTGCCGGGCTGCAGGAAATCCTCCACGGTGACCTCCGCGTCGTTCAATCGGCGGTAGATGCTGAAGATGGTGCCGATGCTCACGTTTACGTCGATGTTGCTGCTGCCGTCCAGCGGGTCCATCGCCACCACGTACTTGCCGCCTGCGGAAACGGGATGGTCGAACACGATGTGCGCGTCGTTCTCCTCGCTGGCCACGCCGCACACCGCGCCCTGGTTGCGCATGGCGTTGATGAAGCGCTCGTTGGCGTACACGTCCAATTTCTGCTGTTTTTCACCCTGCACGTTCACGCTGTGCTGTTCGGTTTCGCCCAGAATCTCATTTACCAGCCCGGCCTTGTTCACCTCGCGGTTCACCAGTTTGGCCGCCAGGCGGATGGACGTAAGCAGCTGCGAAAGATCGCCGGAGGCGAACGGAAAATCCTTCTCCCGCTCAATGATGAATTCCGAAAGGGTGGTGATGGGTTGGGCCATGGGAGGAGGATCGGGTGATCGGAAGATCAGCTGATGTGGTGATGCTGGACGTGGAGGATTGTACTTCGTTGCAAATATCGGACTTGCCCGAACTTCGCGCCATGCAAGTGATTATCCGCCCCGCCGAACCCCGCGACGTGCCCCGCATGCTGGCCCTGGTGAAGGAATTGGCCGTTTTTGAGCGCGCGCCCGCCGAGGTGACGGTGACCTTGGAGCACATGTGGGATGCGGGCTTTGGAAAGGCTCCGGTGTGGTTCGGCTGGGTGGCCGAGGGGCCGGTTGATAGTTGTTCGTTGTCAGTTGTTAGGGGAAGCACCGGAGGCGGCCCTGACAACAAGCAACCGACAACGGACAACCCCATCCTCGGCCTCGCCATCTGCTACGAGCGTTACTCCACCTGGAAGGGCCGCCGCCTCTACCTGGAGGACATCATTGTTACCGAGGCCGCGCGCGGGCAGCGCATCGGCGAAATGCTCTTCATGGCCTGCGTGCGCCATGCCGTGGCGAAGAATTACAGCGGCATGCTCTGGCAGGTGTTGGATTGGAACACCGACGCGATCCGGTTCTATGAACGGTTCGAGGCCGAATTCTCGGGGGAGTGGCTCAATGGGACGTTGGGAAGGGAGCAGTTGACTGCGCTTGTGAAGCGCTCTGGATCGTAGTGTTCACGGGGCTTTCCAAACAAAATGCATGCTGCATTTGGAAAATCAGGCCGCCAGCCCTTTACCTTTGCGCCGCGCCTGCATTCCGTAGGCATGTTCTTTTCCAGACAGCACTTATCCAGAAAGGTGGAGGGTTCAGGCCCTGTGAAACCTTGGCAACCGGCCCGCCGAAAGGCGGACATCGGTGCCAACTCCTGCCCCGGCAACGGGGAGAGATAAG
>JAFDZY010000282.1 GCA_018266685.1 Bacteroidota bacterium | reverse complement strand
GTTCCGCCGTCCGCGGTGCGCAGGATGGCGCCCATGGGCTTGTCCACGGCATAGGCGAGTTGACCGTCCAGCATGCACATGGCGGTGAACTCGCTGCGGGTTTTTATCGGCGTGGTGAGCTCCCAATACTGGGCGGCGGCACCGATGGTAATGGCGGTCAGGAGCAGGGTTGGGAGTGTTCTCATGGGCTGAACGAAGTTGGAATGTGCATCCGGTACACGTGTGATGGCCGATGGTTCAATGGTACTTCCACATATCACGCGATCAATCCTTGACGAAGCGTTGCGAGGTCATGCCTTCCGCAGTGCGCACATGTACGGCGTACAGACCGTGTGACCATGCGCTCACGTCGATGGCAGCCCTTGCGCCGGGTGTGGCCGAGCGGTGCATCAACGCGCCGTTGGATGCGAACACTTCGATGTTTTGGATGAGCGCGCCATTGGCAGCAGTGATCACGATGTGGGACGAGGCCGGGTTGGGCGCGAGCGAGAACGCCGGGGCGCCCAGGAGCGCTTCCACTCCGGTGCCGATCACTTCCACCGGCAGGGAAGGTCCGGAAACACAGCCATGCTCCGTCTCTACCACCACGTAATAGGTGCCGGACGCTTCGGGTACGAGGCAGGGCATGCCTCCGCCGTCGATGATCAGCTCGTTGTTATGGTACCAGTAGATGAACCACATTTCCGGCGTGCATAGCTGGCCATCGGCCTCCACGGTGATCTCCGGGGCGGGGATCAGCGGGCATTCCACCTCGAACACTTCCGATGGTGCCGATGCACAGCCGAACGGGTCGGCGACCACCACGTGGTACAGGCCCGGCGTCTCCGGTGTGATGCAGGGCGTGGTGGCGCCCGCAATGGGATCGCCGTTCCAATACCACTGCGGCTGGCCCGTGGTGGTGGTACACAGTTCATTTCCTTCCTGCGTCACCTCCGCGGCTGGCAACGCTTCGCATTCCACCGTGTAGAGCAGGGAGGGACCCGATGCACAGCCCAGCGCATCGGTGACCACCACGTGGTAATCGCCGGGCATGGCCGGGGCAAAACAGCTTTCGGTCGCCCCTGCGATCGGCAAGCCATTGAAGTGCCATTGCGCACTGCCCGGGCCTGCCACGCACAGCAGGCCGTTGCTTTCGTTCACCACGGGCTCCCACGGGGCAGGGCAGCCCACCTGTGCGCGGAAGATGTCGCCGGTGCCGCCCGCGATGATGATGTAGCCATCAACGTATGCCGCATCGTGTATGCTGGCGTTGAAGATCGCGGGCAGGAAGTTGGCCCAGGTGATGCCGCCGTCCAACGAGCGTACCACCTGCCCGCCGGTGCCCACCGCATAGCCGGTATCGCGCCCGGTGAAGAAGATGCTGATGGTGCTCTGCGGTGTGCCGCCCATCATCGTCCACGTGTCGCCACCATCGGTGGTGCGGCCTACACGTGTCCAGCCGTATTCTTCATCGGTGAAGAAGATGGTGTGCCCGCCACTGCCGCCCATGTTCTGCCAAGTGATGCCGCCATCGGTGGTACGGTGGCTGTTGCCGTTCTCGCCCACGGCGAAGCCCAGCGTGTCGTTCACGAACCAGAGGTCGTTGATGAGGATGTTCCCTTGGTCCAGAACAAGCGTCCATGTGCTGCCGTAGTTGGTAGTGCGGTAAATGCCGCCGTTCACAGGACCGCCGCCCACCAAGTGCGTGGATGCGTTCAAGCTCCAGGTGCATCGGATAGCCACGCTGGGGCCGGTGAAGACCGGCTCGTAGGTGGCGAAGAGATCAGTGGTGCGTGCGAAGGTGCCGCTGCCGCCACCCCGGGATCCGCTGCCATTGGCGTTGATGTGAATTCCCAGCCCGCCGCCCGCGCCGGAGTCTGCCCAGGTGGCGCCGCCATCGGTGGTGCGCAGGGCGTTGGCCGTGATGCCGGTCGTACCCGCGAAGCTGATCTTGTTGATGCTGGCCGACGAGGTGCCATCCTTGAACAGCTCCCACGTGGCACCGAAGTCCATGGTGCGGTAGATCTTGCCGATGCTGCCCATCAACCCGAAGCCGCTCGGCGTGAGCGTGACCGCCGTATGGTCCTGCCCGAAATGCTGTTCGCTCCACGTGAGGCCGCCATCGCTGCTGCGGATGGTGCGCCCCCACCAGCCGCAGGCCACCAGGTGGTCGCCCTGCACCGCGAGGGCTTGCAGGCTGTACGTGGTGTTGCTGGGCATGAAGGCCCAAGTGGCGCCGCCGTCGGTGGTACGCACTACACTGCCGGCACCGCCCACGCCCACGCCGGTGAGTGCATCGAAGAAGTGCAGGTCGCGGAGGAATACCGACATCTCCGATGCGAGGTTCTGCCAAGTCAGGCCGCCATCCATGCTCTTCAGGATCTTGCCGCCGCCGTAGCAGCTGGCATAGCCGATGTGCTCGTCCACGAAATTGATGGAAGTGATGTAGTTCGTGCTGCTCTGGCCGCTTTGCATCAGGCTCCAGGTAGCGCCCGCGTCGGTGCTGCGGTAGATGCGCCCGCTTTGCGTGCCCACCCAGCCCAGCGTATCGTTGATGAAGAACACGCAGTTGAGGTGGCCGTACCCCGCGTTCCAAGAGGATTGTACCGTGCGGAAACCGTCGGTGGTGCGCAACACGCTTCCGGTTTGTCCCACGCACACACCGCGCTGCTCATCCCACATGTGGATCGCCAAGGGGTTGTTGCTCAATAGATGTTGCCTGCGCACCCACTTGTTGCCGCCATCTTCCGTGGCGATGATCGTGCCCGTGGGCCGGTCGGCCGCATAGCCCACCAGCTCGTTCACCATCACGATGTCCTCGTATTCGCTGGTGTTCTTGATCGGGGTCATCAGCTCCCATTGGGCGCTGGCGGAAAGGGCGAGGGCGGAAAGGAGCAGGGTATGGAATGTTCGCATGGGTTTGCCAAAGATGGTGCGGATTGGCGGTATGTAGTGGGCCAAACACTATCATTGACAGGTGGGTTGAGTCCTTGAAGTCAGCCGGTCTGGATTCCCGCCATGACCCTCAGGCCGGCGCAATACATTGGTCCCCCATGTCAATTTTGTCCCGCTACGGCTTGATTTTTCCGCTCGTGCTGCTGCTTGCGCGGCCTGTCAGCGCCCAGCAGATCGACAGCATCCACGTCTTCAAGCAACTGCCGGCGGAACGCTACACCTCGGCATCGGCGAACGCCATGGCCTGGGCCTTGTTCCGCAAGGGCGCGGCCTTCACCAACGTGAAGGG
>JAFDZY010000281.1 GCA_018266685.1 Bacteroidota bacterium | reverse complement strand
GCCGTGGTGAAGATCACTGGGAGATGGGGCAGGGGAAGCGAGCGCAACAGGGAGAAGCCGTCCTCGCCAGGCATCTTAATGTCCAGGAAGAGGGCATCGGGATCTTCCGTTGCGATCAAGTCGCGTGCGGCTTCCGCACTGGCGGCCGATCCCACCACCGTTACACCGGGGCAGTGTTCTTCCAGCATCAGGCGCAGGTTGTCCCTGGCATCAGCCTCATCGTCCACGATCAGTGCGCGCATGGCCATGGTTCTTCGTTTGTCGGGAAGGTAGGCCAAGGTATGCAGTGGCAGGGCTGGCAAAGCCACGAACGGTAGGTTCAGGCCAACGGAAGGAGGATCGATCCGGGATTTCTGCCCATGGCCCAGGAGCCCATTGATGGACGGGAACGCACCGTTGCTCGTTCTTGTGCACCCGCCGTTGCTGGCCCGCGTTAGTTTCGTGTTGGACCAAAAAACTCGTGCCATGAACTGCAAGCTTACCCTCACCGCAACCACGCCGAACTGGATCTTCAACGATCTAGGGAACTGAACCGCACATTTGCTTGGAACATTTTTCCTTGGGGGTCCGTACCAGCGTGGAGCATCTAAATCCACGCACCATGGGCTATGGGGAACAAACGGGTGAATTGCGGATCCGAATAGACCGCTTGGAGCAACTGCTGATGTTCGACTATGAGCCGGGCAATGCGGATGCGCTGTTCGACCTTTGCACCAACGACGGCAATATCCTGGTGACCGGAGAGGTAAAAGGGCCTGTGACGCGGATCCGCTTGGCCGACCTCCGGGAACGGGACCTTGTTTTGATGGTGCTGGACGGCGAACGGTCCATGGTGCAACCTGTCCACCTGCGCAAGGCGGTGTAATGCAAACAAATTCAGCTGTGCCCCGCTTTGGCGGAGCTTGCCTGGTGTGTACGGTGTTCAGCAACCAGGCCGGCAAAGGGCTTCGGCACGTGCTGGTATCCCATTCCACTGACTTGCACCAGAGGGAACTGTGTTACATCCTGACGCCGGTAAAGCGTGGCGGTGAGGCACCTGCCCGGCGTTGATCCGGCCTATCCGAACAACTGGCCAAGCACTTCATCCACCCTTCCTACGGGCACCAGCTCAATGGGGCCGCCTTTTGGCAGGCCTTTGGTGCCCTTGGGCACAAAGATCCTGGAAAAGCCCAGCTTTGAAGCTTCGGCAATGCGTTGTTCCGTGCGGGTCACGGGCCTTACTTCGCCGGTCAAGCCCACTTCACCTGCAAAGCAGCAGTCCATGGGCACGGGAATGTCGGCATTGCTGCCCAGTACGGCGCAAACCACGGCCAGGTCGATGGCAGGTTCTTCCACGCGGAAGCCGCCCGCAAGGTTCAGGAACACGTCCTTCTGGCCCAATCGGAAGCCGCAGCGCTTTTCAAGCACGGCGAGCAGCATGTTCATGCGCCGCAGGTCGAAGCCGGTGGCGCTGCGCTGGGGGGTGCCGTAGACCGCTGAACTTACCAGGGCCTGCACTTCCACCAGCAGCGGGCGCATTCCCTCCAGCGTGGCGGCCACGCACACGCCGCTGGGCCGCGGGCCGCGGTCGCCCAGGAGCACTTGGCTGGGGTCTTCCACAATGGCAAGCCCGCTGCCGCGCATTTCATAAATGCCCAGCTCGTTGGTGCTGCCGAAGCGGTTTTTCAAGGGACGCAGCAGGCGGTAGGCGTGGTTGCGGTCGCCTTCAAACTGAAGCACGCAGTCCACCATGTGTTCCAGCACCTTGGGCCCTGCAATGGCGCCGTCCTTGGTGATGTGGCCAATGAGCACCATAGGGATGTTCATGCCTTTGGCAAAGCGCATCAGCTCGCTGGTGCACTCGCGCACCTGGCCCACGCTGCCCGGACTTCCGTCCAGCGCACCGGTGTGCAGGGTCTGGATGCTGTCCACCACCACCAGGTCGGGCTTCAGCTCTTCGATGTGCCGGAAGATGTGCTGCGTGTTGGTCTCGGTAAGAATGAAGCAGGATTCGCCGGGCGCGGCCCCTTGGTCCGCAACGAGCCGTTCGCCGCGCATCTTCACCTGTTGGGCGCTTTCCTCGCCGCTGATGTACAGCGTGGTGAGCCCCGGGGAGCGCAGGGCGGCTTGCAACATCAAGGTGCTTTTGCCGATGCCGGGGTCACCACCGATGAGGATCAATGACCCGGGCACGATGCCGCCGCCCAGCACGCGGTCCAGTTCACGGTCGCCCAGCAGGATGCGCGGCCCGTCCTCCGCGCTGATCTCCGCCATGGCCACGGGGCGCTGGTCCCGCTGGCGCAGGCTGGCGGGCGTGCCCCGCCGCTCCTCCACGCGGTCGCGCACTTCTTCCACCAGGGTGTTCCACTGCTTGCAATTGCTGCACTGGCCCAACCACTGGGCGTAAGCTGTGCCGCAGTTGCTGCAAACAAATTGGGAACGGACCTTAGCCGCCATGCCGGATGCGTTCCACGAGTGCCGTGGTGGATAGGCCCTGCACCAAAGGGATGGAGCGCACCTCGCCGCCATAACCCTTCACGTATTCGCCGCCTGCGATCTTGTCCACCGTCCAGTCGCCGCCTTTTACCAGCACGTCCGGCCCGATTGCTTGGACCAGCTCCAATGGCGTGTCCTCCCCGAAGATCACCACTGCATCCACGCAGCGCAGCGCGGCGATCACCGCAGCGCGATCGCCCTCCGTGTTCAAGGGGCGGTTTTCCCCTTTGCCCAAGCGCTTCACGCTGGCATCGCTGTTAACGCCCACGATGAGGCGGTGCCCCAAGGCGGCTGCCTGCTCCAAATAGGTGGCATGGCCCCGGTGCAGAATGTCAAAGACGCCGTTGGTGAACACGATGCGGTCGCTTTTCAGCCGCCAAACGTGGGCCATGCGCTGCACGCCCACCAGGTCCAGGATGCGGGAGGAGGAGGTTTCGATCATGGCGTGGCCGGGCGTTTCAGGGTGAGTAAAAGTAGCGACAGCCCGCCGAGCACGATCAACATGAGCGTCTGCGCCACCCACAGCAGCCAGCCCATGGCCAGGGCATCCGGGCGGATGTAGCCCCCGCCTGCGGGTGCGGCCATGTATATGCTGACGATGAGCGCCACGAACGCCGGATATACGCCGATGCCCCCCTGTACCAGCACGATGCCCACGGCCCCTGCCACAAAGCCCGCCAGGATCCCGGCAAACGGCACGCCGGCCGTTTCGGGCAACGCATAAAAGCCCAGCTGGAACATGCCCACATAAGCTGCCCAGATCAGCACGGTATGCAGGATGAAGCCTCCGCGGTCCTTGGTGCGGAACACGGACCGCAGGCCTTGGCCGAAACCCTGGACCAGGTCGCGGAAGCGGGCCCTGAGGTTGGGCCGGGTGACCAAAAAGTAAAAGCCCGCCAACAGGAGCATGCCAACGGCAATGGCGATCCATAGCCCCCAGGAGCCGCCTTCTTCCACGGTTGTTCCCTGGGTGGAGCGGAAGGCCGCGATGCGCTCCTTGAACAGGTCCAGCTTTTCCAACTGCAACAGCACGGTGCAACCGGCGATGGCCAGCAGCATCAGCATGTCCACTGCACGCTCCGCCATGATGGTGCCGAAGCCCTGTTCAAAGGGGACTTTCTCCGTGCGGTAAAGGGAAATCGCCCGGCTGGCCTCACCGGCCCGCGGGATGAAGAGGTTCATGAAATAGCCGGCCATTACGGCGTGGTAGCAGTTCCAGAAACCCGGTTTGTACCCCAACGGCTCCAGGATGTACCGCCAACGCCAGGACCTGCTGACATGCGAGAGCCAGCCCACCAAGGTGGCCAGCGCCATCCAGCGCATGTCCGCCTGGCGGAATGCAGCAAACAGCTCTTCGCGCTGCCGGGCGTCGAGCGCATCATAGAAGTAAAACACGAGCCACACCCCGATGGC
>JAFDZY010000280.1 GCA_018266685.1 Bacteroidota bacterium | reverse complement strand
TGATCGTCGTAGAGGAGCGTGCCGCTGCCCAGGCCGAACTGCACGGGTATGCGCACTTCCCAATGTCCCCGCTCGTAAAAAGCATACTCCACATATGGGCATGCATAGCCCAGCCGCAAGCGCACAGGGAGCATTCCTTCGCCTTCCACCTCGCGCAGCGATTCCACCCCGGACATCAGGAAAGAATAGCCAATGCCGTACTGGAACCGGCCTGCGTGCTCCAGTCCCAATTTCACGCCCATGAACCTCACGTTGCTGTTGCTGATGAACGAACCTCGGGAGTCCAGCTTCACCACCACATGCGGCGGCTGCCGCACAAAGAGCCCCAGGCTGTCGAACAACTGGGCTCGGGCCGCGCCGTTGCAGATCAACCCAACGGCAACCACCAATACCGGCCACCGGCCGAAAATGAAAGTCCGCACCCAAGGCGCGGACTTTCCCAAAGACCTGGACGGCCCGAGGTCCATGATCGTTTGTCAATGCTCTTCCTCACCGGCTTCCAGAGGCACGGTTTGCGGCACGTAATCCTCCTGTTTGCCGGGCTTGCTGTAATCATAAGGCCAGCGGTACACCGTGGGCAGCGGCCCCGGCCAGTTCCCGTGAAGGGAGCCCACCGGTGCGGTCCATTCCAAAGTGTTGCTGTGCCAGGGGTTCTGGGTAGCCTTCTGGCCATACCAGATGCTGCGGAAGAAATTGTAGATGAACACCAACTGGATGGCACCGCCCATGCAGGCAAACACGGTGATCATCACGTTCAGGTCCATCACATGGCCCTGGAACATGGGGAACTCGGTGTACTCGTAGTAGCGGCGGGGCCCACCGGCCAGGCCCACGTAGTGCATGGGGATGAACACGCCGTAAGCGGCCACCAGCGTTACCCAAAAGTGCAGGTAGCCCAGCTTGGTGTTCATCATGCGGCCATACATCCGGGGGAACCAGTGGTACACCCCGGCCATCATGGCGAAAATCGCGCTCACGCCCATCACCATGTGGAAGTGGGCCACCACGAAGTAGGTGTCATGCACTTGGATGTCCAGGGCGCTGTTGGCAAGTATGATCCCGGTAAGGCCGCCGGCAATGAACGTGGACACCATGCCAATGCTAAAGAGCATGGCAGGCGAGAACACGATGTTGCCCCGCCACAGCGTGGTGATGTAGTTGAACACCTTCACCGCGCTGGGGATGGCGATCATCATCGTGGTTACCGTGAAGACCGATCCCAGGAAGGGGTTCATGCCGGTAACGAACATGTGGTGCGCCCACACGATGAAGCTCAAGAAGGAGATCGCCATCAGGGAGCCGATCATGGCGCGGTACCCGAAGATGGGCTTGCGGCTCATGGTGGAGATGATCTCCGAGCTGATGCCGAACGCAGGCAGGATGATGATGTACACTTCCGGGTGGCCGAGGAACCAGAACAGGTGCTCGTAGAGGATGGGGCTTCCCCCCATGTTGTCCAACGCTTCGCCTGCAATGTGGATCTCGCTCAGGTAGAAGCTGGTGCCCATCATGCGGTCCATGATCAGCAGCACCACGGCGCTCACCAGCACCGGGAAGGACAGCACACCCACGATGGCCGTGAGGAGGAAGGCCCACACCGTAAGCGGCAGGCGCGTCATCTTCATGCCCTTGGTGCGCAGGTTCATCACCGTAACGATGTAGTTCAAGCTGCCCATGAGCGAGCCGGCAATGAACAGCACCATGCTGAAGAGCCAGAGGGTCATGCCCGTGCCGGAGCCGGGAATGGCCTGGGGAAGCACGCTCAGGGGCGGGTATACCGTCCAGCCGCCACCCGCGGGGCCTCCTTCCACGAAGAGCGAGGCCAGCATCATGATGGAACCGGCCAGGAAGAACCAGTAGGACAGCATGTTGATGAAGCCGCTGGCCATGTCCCGCGCGCCGATCTGGAAGGGGATCAGCAGGTTGCTGAACGTGCCTGAAAGGCCACCGGTAAGTACGAAGAACACCATGATGGTGCCGTGGATGGTGACCAAGGCCAGGAACATGGTGGAACTGAGCACGCCGTCCGGGGCCCATTTGTCACCAAGGAAGAAGTGCGTAAAGGCGAAGCTCTCCCCCGGGAAGGCGATCTGCAGGCGGAAGATGATCGACATCACCATGGCCACGGTGGCCATCACGATGGCGGTGATCAGGAACTGCTTGCTGATCGTCTTGTGATCATGCGAGAAAATGTACTTCGAGATGAAGCTCTCCTGGTGCTGGTGGTGCTCCGCGTGGGCGTGGCCGTTGTGGGCCGCCGACGATTGTTCTACGGCGCTCATGGTCTCAATTCGATTCTTTGTTCGTTGCTGGTGCAGCCGTGGCCACGGCTGCCGTTGCCACCGCCTTTGCCGTGTCCGCCGGGGCCGGGATTGCTTCCTTGGCCGCCGCTCCGGGCTTCTCAAATACAGGCAGCATGATGTTCCAAACCTTGAAGGCACCGGCGCTTTCCACGGTCAGTGGCGATTGCATGTTGTAGTGCGAAATACCGCATACCTTGTTGCACAGCAGGATGTAATCAAACGCCGGGTTCTTGGTGATCGTCCGCATGCTGTCCGTGGTGATGGTGGGCACCAGGTGCATGCGCGTGGCCATGCCGGGCACCGCGTTCATCTGGGCGCGCATGTGCGGCAGGTAGGCACTGTGGATCACGTCCTGGCTGCGGATGATCAACTCCACGTCGGTGTTCACCGGCAGGTGGAATTCCTTGGTCACCTTGTCATCGGCGCCCTTGAGGTAGGTGCTGTTGTTGCCATTGGCGGCCACGTCCTCCTGCATCAGGACCTGCAGGTTCATGATGCCTTCGATCTGGCGGCGCAAGTGTGCAATGTGCTTGTCGGCCTTCTCCAGTTCATCAGTGGGCAGGATGCTTGCGCGGGCATCGCGGTCGGCGGTTTCCTGCGCCACTTGGGCGTGCAGTTCGTCCAAGCGCTTGGCCATGGTGGCCTTGGTGGCGATCCCCAGCGGGTTGTCCGCGTCAATGAGGCGGAAATCCGTGGCGCCCAGCTTGCCGTCCTTGCCGGGATAGCGGAAGGTCCAGTCGAATTGTTTGGCGTAGATCTCCACCTCCATGGTGCCCGGGGCGGGCAGGACCGTGATCTTGGTCCAAACGATCAAGGCATAGACCACCACACCCGTGAGCGTAAGGGCCGGAATGGTGGTCCACACCAGCTCCAACCGGTTGTTGTGCGGGTACCAGAACGCCCTGCGGTCGGCCCGGTGGTAATACTTCCCCGAGAAATAGAACAGTGCGATGTTGGTCCCGAAGAACACGATGCCCAGCATCCACCAGTTGAAGGTGAACATGCTGTCGATCCAAACGCCCTGCGTGCTGGCCGCAGGGGGCAGAAACACATCATGGTAGTGCAGCGGGATCCAAATGAAGAAAGCCATGTACAGGGCGCCGAAGGCCCACATCATGCGGCCGGAGATCCGGTTGTCGCGCTCGGGGATCTGCTCTTCCCGGTCGCCGCGCAGTTCACTGGCCAAGGCGGCCACGCGGCTCAGGCGGAGCACCACCATGAAGCCCAGCACCAGTACCGCGATTATCAGCAACGTCTCCATGTTATTCGATTATGCCCGGCAAAGGACTTGGGTTCAAATGTGGTGATGGATGCTTTCCTCCAGGAACGGATGGGCCACCACGGTGAGCGGTGCCTTGGACAAGGTGCGCAGCACCATCATGGTAAACAGGCCCAAAAAGGCGGCGAAGAAGCCGATCTCCAACGTTCCGATGTGCTCAAAGTGCAGGCCCATGGCGCTCGGCATGATCTGCTGCACCGTGTCCAACCAGTGGCCGATGAAGATCAGCACGCCCACGCCGATCAAGTACTTGGGCGAGCGCTTGGAATCTCGGCTCATCAACAGCACCATGGGGAGGGCGAAGTTCACGAAGTACATGACCCAGGTAAGCCAAGGGTGATGGTCGATGCGGACCTTGAAGTACGTCACTTCCTCCGGGATGTTGGCATACCACGTCAGCAGGAACTGGGCGAAGTAAAGATAGCTCCACAGGAAGCTCACCGCGAACACCCACTTGCCCATGTCCTGGATGTGGCTGCCGTTCACCTGCGGCAAGTAGCCCTTGCCTTTCAGGTAGAGCACCACGATCACGGCCGTGATCATGCCGCTCACCCACATGCCCGCGAAGATGTACCAGCCGAAGAGGGCGCTCTTCCAGTGCACATCGATGCTCATGATCCAATCCCAGGCCAGGATGGAGCTGAAGAACGCGAAGAGCACGGTGAACACCACGCTGCGGCGGTAGTTCTTCCAATGCGAGCGCACCAGCGTGTCGCCGGTTTCATTGTCCATCTGCAGGCTGTGGCGGCGGAACCAGATCGCGAAAAGCACGAAGGTGGCCATGATCAGGATGGTCCGCAACCAGAAGAAGGGCTTGTTCAGATAAGGTGAAAGGAACTCAATGTGGTGGTCGAAATGCGCCGTGTCGGCAGGGTCCACCGTGCGTCCGTCCATCCATGGCCAGATGTGGTTCAAGCCGATGGAGCCGGCCACTAGGCAGAGCAGCACGAACAGCGTGCCGAGCGGCAGGTAGCCGATGATCCCTTCGTAGACACGCTTCACCAACACGGTCCACGCCGTTTCCGTTACGTGGTTCACCGCATAGAAGAACAAGGTGCCCAGTGAGATGAAAAAGAAGAAGAGCGCGTTGGCATAGAACGCGGACCAGGTGTACTGCCGGTGGTCCGAATGGTCGCCTGCCACGCCAATGCCCACCATCACCAGCCCGATGATGATCAGCCCCAGGGTGACCGTGTTTGCCCGTTTGCTAATGGTGAAATTCATGGCTGCTCGTTTGGTCACTTGGCTTTGGAGGTGCTGGCGGCGGCGGTACTGTCCGCAGGGGCGGCAGTGGCCTCGCCGGGCATCTTTTCGTCGTGCTGCAGGTACTTCACGTATTGGATCACCAACCAGCGTTCCTTGTGGTTCAACTGGCTGGCATGGCTGCCCATGGCCAAGTTGCGGCCATAGGTGATGGAGTGGAACATCTTGCCTTCCGGCAACGTGCCCAACTGGGGTCCATCATATGCAGGGGGAGGCGGATACCCGCCCTTGGTCACTACGGTGCCGTCACCCTTGCCCTTGGCCCCGTGGCACTCTATGCAGAATTTCTCGTAGATCGCCTTGCCCTGTTCCACCGTGGCCGGGGTCATGGGGATGGGGCTGTGCAGCTCGGCACCGGCACGTTCGTAGCCTTCAGCCGTGTTCGGGTACGGATAGGGGAAATTGTACGCCGCATCAGCCTCCTTTCCGGCGAAGGGAATGGTGCCTGCGGCCGGCAAGCGTGAACTGGGCGTGGCCCGCTGGGCCTCCGCCGTGCTGTCGCCGAAGTAGTACGGGTCCTGGCCGTAATCCACGTAAGCCTCCAAGGCCGGACCGCGGTACATGTCCGGCATGTACTCCAGGCCGGGGCTGTCCTTGTGGTTGGAACATCCCGTGAGCATGGCCATGCCTGCAATGGCCGACCCTGTGATAAACAAAACCGTCTTCTTGCCCATCAGGTTCAGCATTGGCGTTCGTTGATCTCGAACACGGTGGTTTCGCGCAGCATCCCGGTGATGGCCTCGGCCGGGTGCATGTGGTTGTCCTCGGTGCGCAGTTCCATGATGAACTTGTCATCGGTGCTGCGCGGGTCCGGGTTGCGGCCCGGCATGCCGGGCAGTGTTTTGTTGCGGATCAGGAAGGTGATCGCCATGCCATGCGCGGCGCAAAGCACGGTGAACTCGAACAGCACCGGGATGAAGGAGGTGACGTTCTGGTAGTAGAACCTGTTGGGCTTGCCACCAATGTTCATCGGCCAATCGTAGATCATCATGTAATAGGTGCCCAGGATGGCCAGTGAAAGGCCGAAGGCGCCGAACATGAAGGAAACGATGCCCATGCGCGTGCGCTTGAGCCCGATGATGGGATCGATGCCGTGCACCGGAAAGGGGCTGAACACGTCGCGCACCTTCACGCCGGCGGTAACCAGCTTGCGCGCTGCGGATTTCAGCAGCTCGGGATCCTCGTAAACCGCGTATATGACTTTGTTCGCCATGCCGCTCAATGCTGTGTTTTGGGTAGTACCTCGCCCTTGTAGCTCTCCCCGCTGGATTTCAGGATGGTCTTCAGTTCATTGAAGGCCAGCACCGGGAAGAAGCGGGCGAAGAGCAGGTAAAGCGTGAAGAAGATTCCGATGGTGCCCAGGAAGGTGCCCACGTCCACCCACGAGGGGTAGAACATGGTCCAGCCGCTGGGGAGGTACTCGTGGTGCAGGCAGAGCACGATGATGTCAAAGCGCTCGAACCACATGCCCACGTTCACCACGATGGAGATGGCCCAAGCCCAAAAGAAGCTGGTGCGGATGGGCCGGAACCACAGCAGCGCCGGAATGGCGATGTTGCAGATGATCAACGCCCAGAATGCCCACCAGTACTGGCCCGTGGCCGCACCAACGGACATGTAGGTGTAGTACTCGTACTCCACGCCGCTGTACCAGCCCATGAAGAACTCGGTGGCGTAGGCCACGGCCACAATGCCGCCGGTGACCATGATCACGATGTTCATGTACTCCACGTGCTTGCGGGTTACATAGGCTTCCAAGTTCATGGTTTTGCGCATCACCAGCAGCAGCGTTTGCACCATGGCGAAGCCGGAGAAGATGGCGCCCGCTACGAAGTAGGGCGGGTAGATGGTGCTGTGCCAGCCGGGCACCAGTGAGGTGGCGAAGTCCGTGGACACCACCGAGTGTACCGAGAACACCAGCGGGGTGGCCAGGCCGGCGAGCACCAGGCTCACTTCCTCAAAACGCTGCCAGGCCTTTGCATTGCCTGTCCAGCCGAAGGAGAGAATGCCGTAAAACTTCTTGCGCCATTGCTTGGTAACGCGGTCGCGGATGGAGGCGAAGTCGGGGATCAGGCCGATGTACCAGTACACCACTGACACGGAGAAGTAGGTGGAAATGGCGAACACGTCCCAGAGCAGCGGCGAGTTGAAGTTCACCCACAGGGAGCCGAACTGGTTGGGCAGGGGGAACACGAAGTAGGCCAGCCAAATGCGGCCCATGTGGATCATGGGGAACACGGCGGCCATCATCACGGCGAAGATGGTCATGGCCTCGGCGGAGCGGTTCACGGCCATGCGCCACTTCTGGCGGAAGAGCAGCAGTACCGCGCTGATCAGCGTGCCGGCGTGGCCGATGCCCACCCACCACACGAAGTTGGTGATGTCCCAGGCCCAGTTGATCGTTTTGTTCAAGCCCCAGGAGCCGATGCCGTGGCTGATGAGGTACAGGATGCAGCCGATGCCGTAGGCGGCGATGATGGCGGCAATTGCCGTGAGCACATACCACGTGCGCGAAGCTTTGTCCTGGATGGGCGCCACTACATCATGCGTGATGTCGCCGAAGGTCCTGTGGCCCAGGATCAGCGGTGGCCGTATTGCTGCTTCTTGGTGCATGTTGCCGGTTCTCTCTTAGGCGTGTTTGGTTTCTTCCGCAGGGTTGTTGCGCACCTTTACCAGGTAGTTCACGTTCGGCTGTGTGCCGATCTCCTCCAGCATTTGGTAGCTGCGCGGGTTGTTGCGGCCCTTGAGCACCTCGCTTTCCGCGTCGTTGATGTCGCCGAAAATGATGGCCCCCGTTCCGCAGGCTGCGGAGCAAGCCGTTTGGATGTCGCCGTCCTTCACCGGTTTGCCGGCCTTCTTGGCGTCGAGCTTGCCTTCCTGGATGCGCTGCACGCACAGGCTGCACTTCTCCATCACGCCGCGGCTGCGCACCACCACGTCCGGGTTCAGCACCATGCGGCCCAGGTCGTCCCAAGCGGGGTTCACGTCGGCAAATTGGTCGGTGACGTAGTTGAACCAGTTGAAGCGGCGCACCTTGTACGGGCAGTTGTTGGCGCAGTAGCGCGTGCCGATGCAGCGGTTGTACACCATCATGTTCATGCCTTCCTCGCTGTGCGAGGTGGCCGCCACGGGGCACACCGTTTCGCAGGGTGCATGGTTGCAGTGCTGGCACATCACCGGCATGAAGATCACCGTGGGCTGTGCGCTGGGCTCTTCCATGTCGGAGAGGCGCTTGGCCCAGCTCTTGCCTTCGGTATCGGTGTGCGTGTCGCTGGTGTAGTAGCGGTCGATGCGCAGCCAGTGCATTTCGCGGCTGCGGCGCACTTCGTCCTTGCCCACCACGGAGATGTTGTTCTCGCTGTTGCAGGCGGTGATGCACGCCCCGCAGCCGATGCAGCTGTTCAGGTCGATGCTCATGCCCCAGCGGTGGCCCACCTCGGCGATGGGGTGCGCGGCCCAGAGGTCCACCGAGGTGGCGGGAACGCGGTCGCCCGCGTCGATCTTGCCATCGTGGTTCACGTCCTCGTGTACCGCCAAGGTGTGCGGCACGTTGTAGGTTTCCTGCGGCTTGTTCAGCGCCCACACGGTGAAGGTGGTTTCCTTCACGATGCTGTCGCGGTCCATGCCCGTCATCTGGGTCTGGGTGAGCGCGATGGCGTAGGTCTTGCCGGTGGGCTCCACGGTGGCGTTCAGCGCCTCATAACGCACGCTGTTGTTCTTCAGGGAAGTCCACGGATAAGCATTCTGCCCCACCGGTGCGGGGCTGCCGTCCGGGTTGCGCATGCAGGCGGCGCGGCCCACGCGCTCGCCGTTGGCTCCGCGGCCGTAGCCCAGTGCCACCGCGATGGTCTTCGGGGCCTGCCCCGGGCTCATGATGGCCGGCAGTTCCATGGCCATGCCGTTCACAGTGACCTTCAGCACCTGCGCCGGGCTTTCCTGGCCGATGTACAGTTCCTTGAACGTCTTGCCCGTCAAGGCCTGAAGGTCGGAGGGGGCAATGCACACGTAGTTGTCCCACGTGGCCTTGGTGATGGGGTCCGGCAGTTCCTGCAGCCACGGGTTGTTGCCATGGCGGCCGCTGCCCAGGGCTTCACTGGTATACAGTTCAAGTTCCCATGCACCGGCGCCCTTCACGCTTTCGCGGGCCTTTGCGGCCGCATCGGCCACGTTTCCGGCGAACGCCGTGGGCTCCGCAGCCGCAGGGGCCGTGGAGGAGTAAGTGCCGTCATGCACGGCTTGGTCCCAGCCCATGGTGATGCCCGCCAACGCCGGCAGGGTGGGCTGGCAAACGTTCTGCACGAAGCTGTGCCAATCGGTGCTCACGCCGCCCCAGCGCAGCAGGCTTTCGCCCCACTGGCGCGTGCGGAACAACGGGCGGATGGTGGGCTGCACCAAGGCATGCACGCCCGGCTTCGGGCTCAGCACGTTCCAGCTCTCCAGCCAGTGGTGGTCCGGGGTGATCCAGTTGCACAAGGTGGCGGTTTCGTCCGCGTGGCTGCTGAAGCTCACGGTTAGTCCCGTTTTCTTAAGGCCCGCCTTGAACTCCGCCGCGTTGGGCAGCGTGTATGCCGGGTTCACGTCGGCGATCAGCAGGGCGCCCACGCTGCCTGCGTTCATGTCCTTCACCAACTGGGCCATCACGGCATCGTTGCCCTGGAAGAAGGGCGATGCATTGCGCATGTCGATGCTGCTGCCGTAGTTGCCCAGCATGGTGTTGATGCTGTTCACCAGCACCTGCACGCCTTCGTCGTTGCTGCCGCACACCACTAAGCTCTTGCCTTTGGCGGACAGGAGTTCCTTGGCGCACTGCTGCACAGCGGCATCTGTGGCGGCATCGATCTTCTTGCCTCCGGCGGCGGTGCCGCCAGTTTGGGCGGCAATGGCATCGTGCAGGCCCATCACCAC
>JAFDZY010000279.1 GCA_018266685.1 Bacteroidota bacterium | reverse complement strand
CGCGTGGACGATGGCTTCGAGGAGGGCATGGCCATCCCCATCCACTACGACCCGATGATCGCCAAGCTGATCGTGCATGGTGCCACCCGGGAGGAGGCCATCGCCCGCATGGAGCGCGCCATCGATGATTATGCCATCACCGGGGTGGAGACCACCCTGCCCTTTTGCCGCTTTGTGATGGGCCACCAGGCCTTCAGGTCCGGAAACTACGATACGCTCTTCGTGCGCGACCACTTCCGGCCCGAACTGCTGGAGGGAAACGACCCCGCCGAAATGCTGGCCGCCGCACTGGTGGCTGCCGCCGTGGTGGACGAGGAAGCCAAGGTGCCCCCGGCGGAAGCACCCGGTGTACACCAGCCCTCCGCCTGGTGGCTGAAGCGTCGGTGATCCTCCCGAAGTCCCCTCAAGGTCTCCCGAAGGGGACCTTGAGGATCTGAGCCCCCTCAAGGTCTCCCGAAGGGGACCTTGAGGCACGAGAAGCTCCAAGTTGCCATTTCCCGGGATTCTTTCCAACTTTGTACAACTGCACGTGCCCTGCGTGCGTTCCACCACTGGCAAACGGCAAAGCGATCTTCCTGTGAAACGGCTGGCTCCATATCTGACCTGCGCGCTGCTGGCCTGCCCGGCCTTGCAGGCGGCGGCACAGCACGGGGCCACCACCGTGCAAGTGGCCGTGGAAGGCCCGGATACCATGCTGGTGTACCTGCTGCCGCCCGTGCTGGTGCAAGCCACCGCCACCGGCCAGGCCAGGCGCAATGCCGAGCGGGCCGACCGCCTGACACGCTATGTGCAGAAAGTGTACCCCTATGCACAGCTCACCGCCAAGCTGCTCAATGAATACGACCACGACCTGGCCGGTATCAGCAAGGAAGCCGACAAGGAGCTGTACATGAAGCTGGCTGAAGTGGAACTACGCGCCGAGTTTGAGCAGGAGATCAAGGAAATGACCATGACGCAGGGCCGCATCCTGGTGAAGCTGATAGACCGGGAGACCGGCCACACCAGCTACGACCTGGTCCGGCAGTTGCGTGGCTCGTTCCAAGCCTGGATGTGGCAGGGCATCGCCAAGTTGTTCGGCCAGGACCTCAAGGGCGAGTATGATCCGCAAGGCGATGACCGGCTGGTGGAATCGGTGGTGCGCCGCATTGAGAACGGCGAACTTGCCGTAACGCCGCGTGCGCCGCGTACCGAAAAGGCCACGGCCCGGCTCACCAAGCGCAAGGAGCGCCTGTACCGCAAGTACGGCGTGGAGGTGCCTTCCGGACTGCCCAATTGATGCCGTTCTCTGGCACTGCGCGCCGGTCGGGTCCACAGCAACATGATGCGGCCCTAAGGCGCGCACCGGGCGCGAATCCGCTGCGGTTTTGCCGGTTGGTGCCAGTATGCGTGCCGGGCATGTGCCAGCCATGAAAAAAGCGGCACCGGTCCGAAGGGGCCGATGCCGCTTTCCGTGAAGACCGGCGTTGGCTAGAATTCCACCTTTTGGCGGCGTGCAGGCATCGTATGCTGGCCACCTTGCACCAGCAAGGCGCCGCTCGTGGGCGTAAAGGCGATCGCCCCTACTGCGCCGGGGGTGGCCGCAGTGGCCGATCCCGCCTCGGGCACCAGTTCCACGCCGAAGGACACGGCACGCCGCTTGCCGCGGAAGGAGCCCTGCTGCATGTTGTGCGTATCCACGGTCACCGTTTTCGTCAGGTGGCCGGGTTTGCTGAAGTGGATGACGGCCTCCGCATCGGCGGGCAGCAGCAGGTCGATCCGGCCGTCCGCATCCGGGCGCCCCCAATCCTTCACGCCGTTCACGTCCACTTCCACCAGTACGTTGCCCACGTTGCCGTCCGCACTGCTCATCCAGGCGGTAAGCGCCAGGAAATCAGCTGGGGCATCGGGTGGCGCAACCGCCATTGCCGGTTTGTTGGGAAGCAGGCCGGCCATCAGGAGAAAGGTGGCGGCCGTGAGGCGTTGAAACAGGTGTGCCATGGTGTTGCAGGTTGGTCCATGGCCTCAACGACGGAAGGCGGGCGTGCGTTCCGGATCTTCGCTGAAGGCTGGGCCGTTCTCGTCAAAGGTTGGTTTTCGGGCCGCGAAATTACCCGCCCTGCCACAACAGGAACACCCTGCCGCACACGTATTTCCAATCACTTGGATTGTCAATGGCCGCCGGTGGCCTCCATCACACGGGGAACGGGACGGCCCTGCTTGCGGCACCGGGCTATACCCGCTCCGCCTGGTGTACGGGAGGCATCAGGCCGAGGGTCTTGTGGCTTCTCCCGCGCACATGCCGGATGAGGTCGGCATCAGCGGCGAGGTGGGTGCCGAAGGTGGGCACCATGCGCCGCAAGCCGTCCTGCCATGCGGGGCTGGCAGCACGTTCCTTGAAGCAGCGCGGCACCAGCCCCAGCATGATGGATACCGCCGTGCTGGCCCCCGGCGATGCCCCCAGCAGGGCCGCCAAGCTGCCATCGGCCGCTGCCACCAGCTCGGTTCCGAACTCAAGGATGCCGCCTTCCTTGGGATCCTTTTTGATCACTTGCACACGCTGCCCGGCTATGGCCAGTTCCCAGTCCTTCATCACCGCCGAAGGCATGAAGGCCTTCAGTTCCTCCAGGCGCTCTTCCGGCTTCAACCGCACTTGCTCGATCAGGTATTTGGTCAGGTCCAAGTTCTTCCAGCCCGCCTCCACCATGGGGACCAGGTTGCTCCATTCCAGTGAGCTGGGCAGGTCCAGCCAGCTGCCGTGTTTCAGGAATTTGGTGGAGAAGCCGGCGAACGGCCCGAAGAGCAGCGCCGGTTCCCTGCCGATGCTGCGGCGGTCCAGGTGGGGCACGCTCATGGGCGGGCTGCCGCTCTTGGCCTTGCCGTACACCTTGGCATGGTGCTGCTTGATCACCGCCGGGTTCAGGCAGCGAAGCCATTCCCCGCTAACCGGGAAGCCGCCGTAACCGGCCGCTTCAGGGATCTTGCTCTTTTCAAGCAGCGGCAGCGCACCGCCACCGGCGCCAATGAACACGAACCCCGCGAGGAACACGCGCCGGGCCCCGCTTTTCATTTCCTTCACTTCCACGCGCCAGCGCCCGTCATCCAGGCGCTCCAGGTCCGCCACCTCATGGCCAAGGTGCAACGCCACCCCCGGCTGCCGCTCCAGGTCGTTGAAGAGAAGCCGCGTCAGCGCCCCGTAGTCCACATCGGTGCCCAGCATGGACCGGGTGGCCGACCAGATGCCGTCATCATGGCGTTCCTTCATCAACAGCGGGGCCCATTGGGCGATCACGCTGCGTTCGGTGGTGAACTCCATGCCGTGGAAGAGGGGATGGGCATCCATGGCGGCGTGCCGCTTGCCCAGGAAGTCGCGGTTCTCGGCCCCTTCCACAAAGCTCATGTGCGGCAGGCTGTGGATGAATTGCCCCGGGTCCAGCCGACCTTGCAGCACCAGCCAGGTCCAGAACTGCTTGCTCTGTTCAAACTCCTCGTCCACCTTCACCGCCTTGGCCAGGTCGATGCTGCCGTCAGCGCGTTCGGGCGTGTAGTTCAGCTCGCACAGCCCCGCATGGCCCGTGCCCGCGTTGTTCCATGCGTCCGAGCTTTCCCCGGCAATGGCCTCCAGGCGCTCGAACACGTGCAGGTTCAACCCGGGGTCCAATTCCTTCAGCATCACGCCGAGGGTGGCGCTCATAATGCCGCAGCCGATAAGGGCCACGTCGGTTTCCGTTGAAGGTGAAGGCATGTGTTGCTTTTTTGAAGGAAACGATCAACGGGCCAAATTGATCGGACAAAGGCCGCAATAGAGGTCAGCGCCGACTGGATTTACCGGCCGGATGCTCCGTCAGCTTCTTCGCAAACCACAAGGTGTGCCGCGTGCCCTTGGTGCCTGTGGCGGGCACTTGCACTTCTTCCACGCGGAAGCCGCCCATGCCCAGGCGGCGCGAAAAGGGCTTGTTCGGATGGGTGGACCACACGGCCAGCACGCCGCCGGGCCGCAGGCAGGCATGGATGGCGCGGATGCCCGCTTCGCTGTACAGCTTGCGGTTATCGTTTTGTGTCAGCCCTTCGGGCCCATTGTCGGTGTCCAGCAGGATGGTGTCGTAGGCCTCCTTGCGCTCCCTGATGATGGCGGCCACATCGCCTTCACGCACCAATGCACGCGCGTCCTGCATGGGGTTGCCGGCCTTTTCACCCAGCGGCCCCTTGTTCCATTCAATCACCTCCGGCACCAGTTCGGCCACCACCACTTGTGATCTTGGACCTGTGTGGTCCAGCGCCGCCCGCAGGGTGAAGCCCATGCCCAAGCCACCCACCAGCACGCGGGCCGTAAGCGGGGAGGGCAGCCGCTTCAGGGCCATCTCCGCCAAGAGCTCCTCGCTGCCGTGCATGGAGCTGTTCATCAGGTCGCCGTCCTGGCCCGCAACCGAAATGGCATAGTCATCACCACGCTTATGGAACCGGAGTTCGCCGCCGTTGCCGGGAATACCTGCGGTGCCGAGCAGCTCATTGGTGCGCATTTTCATGGGCGAAAGGTCGGAGGTATTCCCCACCGGCGCGCCGTGATGGCCGTGAAGTCCGGAACGCGATCGCCTCCCGAAGGTTGGTCATGCCGTTGTGCCAACCGATAGGGTCGGACCCCGGCTTCGCACCGCTCCGGCCCTTTGTTTGTACACGGCGTGTGCCACTGTAGGCATGTGGACCGTCCATAGGACTGATCTGCATGCCCCATTGGTTTCACCTGCACGCCACGGCCGGGGCCAACGGGCCAAATTCGGCCTTGCTCTTGTCCTTGAAGAGCCAAATGCCTTGGACAAGGACCTGTTCGCCTTGGCCGATCCGCAGACCGGGGCCGGCCTTGCGGAAAAGCAGCTCCTGCTTGAGCGCGCGGCCACTTTCAGGGGCAGTGGTCAACAGCACGGTGATCACGCTGTCTTCCACGGATCCGGTGAAGGAGCCCCACTTGGCCCGGGTGCCATGCGCGGCGCGCTGCACCGTGCCATTGGCAAGTTCGCCCACCAGGTCAAGGGAGATCAGGAGGGAGTCGCCGGAGGTGTCCAGCGTATCGCCCGCCAGCACCAGCGGCTGGCTGCCGCCCGCCCAGGCATAGCACCAGGTCTCGCGGTTGCCCGCCCATGCCTGTGCGGCAGGGTTTTCCTTTGCCGCTGATCCGCAAGCGGCCAGCCACAGCAGGCATGGCCATGCGGATACGGGCATGCGGGCCATGGTTCAGCGGGCAAATGCGGGCGCCACCACCAGGTCCTTGCTGCCGGGGCTGTACGTGTAGAACCCCTCGCCGCTCTTCACCCCCAGCTTGCCGGCGGTTACCATCTGCACCAGCAGCGGGCAAGGGGCGTACTTGGGCTGGCCGAAGCCCTCGTGCAGCACGCGCAGGATGGCCAGGCAGGTGTCCAGCCCGATGAAGTCGGCCAATTGCAGCGGTCCCATGGGATGCGCCATGCCCAGCTTCATAACGGTGTCGATCTCCTCCACGCCGCCCACGCCCTGGAAGAGCGTTTCGACGGCCTCGTTGATCATGGGCATCAGGATGCGGTTGGCCACAAAGCCGGCGTAGTCATGCACCTCCACGGGCACCTTGCCGATGGCGCGGCTAAGCTCCATCACGGTGCTGGTAACGGCATTGCTGGTGTTGTAGCCGCGGATCACCTCCACCAGCTTCATCACCGGCACGGGGTTCATGAAGTGCATGCCGATCACCTGGGCGGGCCTGCCGGTGGCCGCTGCGATCTTGGTGATGCTGATGCTGCTGGTGTTGGTGGCCAGGATGCAGCCTTGTGGGGCATGGGCATCGATGTCCTTGAAGATCTTCAGCTTCAGGTCGATGTTTTCCGTGGCGGCCTCCACCACCAGTTCGGCGTGCTGCACCCCGGCGGCGGTATCCGTGCTGGTGGTGATGCGCTTGATGGCGGCTTCCTTGTCGGCTTCGGCCAGGGTGCCCTTGGCCACTTGGCGGTCCATGTTCTTGGCGATGGTGGCCAAGGCCTTGTCCAAGCTGCTTTGGGCGATGTCCACCAAGGTGACCTGGTGCCCGCCCTGGGCGAATACGTGGGCAATGCCGTTGCCCATTTGGCCTGCGCCAACTACGGTGATCTTCATGCGGCGAAGGTAGCGGGCGGCCCTATTTCCCGTCGCCGCGCAGAATGATGAGCACGGTGTAGGCCAGGATCTTCAGGTCCACGCCCAGGCTCATGTTCTCAATGTACAGCACGTCGTACTTCAGGCGGCGCACCATCTGCTCCACGTTCTCGGCGTAGCCGAACTTCACCTGGCCCCAGCTGGTGATGCCGGGGCGCACCTTGTGCAGGTGGCGGTAGTGGGGCGCCACCTTCAGGATCTCATCAATAAAGTACTGGCGCTCCGGGCGCGGGCCCACCAGGCTCATGTCGCCGATCAGCACGTTCCAGAACTGGGGCAGCTCGTCCATGCGGGTGCGGCGCAGCCAGCGGCCGATGGGGGTGATGCGCGGATCGGTGCTGCTGCTCAGGCGCGGGCCGTCGTGCTCGGCATCCTGGCACATGGAGCGGAACTTGAAGATGCGGAAGGGCTTGCCGTACTTGCCCACCCGCTCCTGGCTGAAGAGCACCGGACCCGGCCCGGAGAACCGCACCAGCAGGGCGATCACCAGCAGCAAGGGCGACAGCAGCACCAAGGCCAGCGCACTGAAGGCGATGTCGAACGCGCGCTTGAGCGAGAACTGCCAGGCGGGCATGATCTGCGGGTTCACCTCGATCAGCGGCGCCCCGAAAATGCTGGTCATTTTCACGCTGCCGGCCAGGATGTCGTACATGTCCGGGATGATCTTGATGCGCACCGGCGTGGAATCCAGCTCGTTGATGATCTTGCTGATGTGCGCATGCTCGCTGCTTTCCACGGCGATGATGGCTTCCTCCACGGCGTAGCGCGGGATCAGGGAGCGCAGTTCGTTCCACTTGCCCAGCAGCGGCAGGCCCGATTCCACCAGGTGGCGGTCGCAGCCGTTGATGCTCACAAAGCCCACGAAGCGGTTGCCGGGGGAGCGGGGCAGGTGCTCGATCTCCTGGTAGATGGCGGTGGCCCGCTCGTTTCCGCCTACCAGCACAAGGTTGAAACGGATGCACCTGCCCTGTAGCGCCCTCCCCATGCGGCTGGGGGTCAGGAACAGGGACCGCGAGTGG
>JAFDZY010000027.1 GCA_018266685.1 Bacteroidota bacterium | reverse complement strand
GTGGAGCGCAGCGCCGACAACAACAGCTTCTCCCGGATCGGCTCCATGCCCGCCGCAGGTGAAGCCCAGTACCGCACGGATTACCTTTTCACCGATCCGAACCCGCTCCATGGGGCCAACTATTACCGCTTGAAACAAGTGGACCGCAACGGGGCATATTCCCTCACGCAATCCGTGGCGGCCATAATGGGCATGGCCGGAAAAACCCCGGTGATCTTCCCCAACCCCGCCACCGACGTGCTGAACGTGGCCTTTGCGTCGCCGGTGGACGGCGCCTCCGGGGTGAGCGTGGAGGACGCCTTGGGGCGCACCATGGCCACCATACAGGCCAGTGGCTTGCGCGGCACGCAAACCACCGAGGTTCCGATTGCCGGATTGGCACGCGGCTGGTACAGCTTGCGCATCACCTTGCCCAACGGAACCGTGCTGCAAGGCGGAGGCTTTATCAAACGATAGCCACCCATCCCATTGCCGCCCACCGGGCTGGCCGATCGTGGATAACTTTTCAGGCAACCCCTGCGGCCAATTCCGTCTTCCACTGCGTGGAAGCCTCCCAGGCCCCATGCCAGCAACCCCAAGGCCAAAAGGTGCGTCATGCCCTTGGCCGGAATTTACATACCTTCGTAACCGCCTCGACCCAAACGCCTTGCTCCATGCGGACACCCCTACGCTACCGGCAATTCCTGGTCCCGTTCGCCCTTGCGCTCTGTTCCGTTGCAAGCGCCCAGTCCATGGGCATCAGCACCAACGCCGCAGTGCCCAACACCAACGCCATCCTGGACATTGATGCCTCCGCGCTGGGCACCAAGCGCGGCCTGCTCATCCCGCGCATGACCGCGGCCCAGCGCTTGGCCATCCCCATTGCCGCGGCGGACAACGGATTGCTCGTGTACCAGCTCGATACCGGCGCGGTGAACACCCCCCAAAACCAGCGCGGCTTTTGGTTCTACGATGCACTGATCACCAGCTGGGTGCACCTCAGCAATGTGAAGCGTGGCTGGACCCTCAACGGCAACAACGTGGCCAACATCACCGGCGGATTTGCCGAGTACCTGGGCAGTTACACCGGCTCGCCCAACAAAAATCTCCTGTTCCGGACCGTGCTGGCCCCGGCCAACCCCGCCATGCAGATGGGCTACAACCTGATGGACTACAAGAGCGGCTTTGTTGGCTTGGGAACACCCGCACCCGCCGTGGAACGCGTGGAGGTGAATGGTGCCATCCACTTTACCAAGAACGCCACCCCCGCAGCAAACATCACCACCCCAAACGAGGGCGCCATCCGGTACGGCACCATCGATGGCCTGGCCAGCAGCGCCACCAACCTGAACTGGCACTGGGGCACTTTGGACACCTTGGGCACCCTGTACTGGGGCCGCATGGAGAACGCTGAAAATTTTGTGACCCCCCCGCAGCCTTTTGCCAAGGACACGTTGCTGTGCATAGGTGCCACCGGCGATGCTTTCCGCGGATACCTGAGCACCCCGGCTGTGACCCAAACACTGGCCAGCCCGGCCAACGTGTACAGCCCCTTTGCCACCAACTTCGCAAGCAACGTGAAGGGGGACTACCGCGTGCAGTACATGTACCGCAACAGCGAACTGCAGGCCGCCGGCATCTGCTTCCCCGCCACCATTACCGCCATTGCCTTTTTCTGCCTGGACCAGGAAACCATGGCCAACCCCGGCCCACCGATCTTTCCAACCTACATGGACGGTGAGATCCGGGCGGGTGCACCCGGCGATTTTGCCATTACCATCCAGGGCACCACCCCATACTATGGCGCGAACAATACTGTGCCCTACATGGATGAGATCACCCGTAGCAGCGTACCGAAGTGCAGCTTCACCAGCCTAACCCCGGGTCCGGGATGGGTGAACTTCGTGCTTTCCCCACCCGTGGTGCTCGCCGCCGGCCAACACCTCATTGTGGACGTAAACTGGAGCCGCAACCTGGCCGTGGGCGTAGGGCCCAAAGTAGAGTTGGAGGACCCCGGCTTCAATTGCACCAAATGGGTGGTGAAACCGGGTACAACAGGTACCCCTGCCAGCCGGGGCGTGCTGGATGACGGGCCCATCGCCAACGGAACCATAGCGCCCACCGGCATCAACCCGCATGGCCGCCGCCCGGTTACCCGCTTCACGGCCAACATCAAGACTGCCGCGCAGGTGGCTTCCACAGCCAATTACGTGCAGTACGATGGCGGCCTGATGATCGGGTCACCGGCGTGGGTAAGCAGCACCACGTTCCGGGGGCCGGGCACCATTAAGGCCCAGAACGGCATCTATGATGCGGGCGTGCTGCTCAGCGACCACGTGTTCGACCGCTATTACGACGGCCAAGTGAAGGCCCAGGACACGCAGGCTGCCCAAGGCTATGCCTACATCGGGCTGGACCAGTTGCGCCAGCGCCTGGAAAAGGACCGGCACCTGCCCAACATGCCCAGCCGCAGCGAGTGGGAAAGCAAGGGCGGCGCCAGCCTCGGCTCCATTACCACCGGCCTGTGGGAAACCGTGGAAAACCAGGCACTCTACATCACCCAGCTGGAGCAGGACCTCAGCAGCTTGGAGGAACTCTCCTTTGGAAAATCGCTCAGCCCCGGTGAGGCCGACAAGTTGATCGCCGAGATCCGCGACAGCAAACGCCTGAGCGAGGCCCAGAAGCTGCACCTGATTGATGCCGTGAACGAAAAGGCCAACGCCCAAAAAGCCAAACCATGAGCGCCCCCTTCCTCCGCCGCGGCCTGCCCCTGGCCACCGCCCTGCTGGCGCTGCTCGCCACCTCCCATGCCCAAACCGGCAACGTGGCCATCAACGCCACCGGCGCCGCTGCCCAGCCCACCGCCCTGCTGGACGTAAGCTCCATCACGCAGGGCATCTTCCTGCCGCGCTTCCCCACCCTGCCTTCCGCCGCCGGCCTGCCGGACGGCCTTACCGTGTTCAAAACCGCCGCCGGCCGCGGCTTCTACGTGGTGCAAAGCGGTGCTTGGGTGATGCTCCAGCCTGGCAATGACGGCTGGGACATCTTTGGCAACTACCTCACCAACGCCACCAACCCCAACCCGGACTTCATCGGCACCACGGACAACAGGCCGATGTATTTCCGCACCAACAACCTGCACCGCATGCGCCTGGATGCCACTACCGGCTTTCTCGGCGTGGGCTACGCGGCCGCTGCACCGGCTGCGCTGGAACGCTTGGACATCAATGGCGCCTTGCGGCAATACTACGTGCCCAGCCCCGGCGTGGAGACCAGCAACACCAACGACCCCGGCACCTTCCGCTATCAAACCTACGGAACCACCACGGGTCCCTTCGGGGCGCAGTACGGCAGCCAGGAAAAGCTGGCCACCAACCCCAACACCAATGCCGTGAACACAGCCGTGCTGGGCATCGGCCGCTCCTACCCCTTGCAATACGCCGGCCACTGGGGCAACATAGACGGCACCGCCATGCGCCAAGGCACCAACACCCCCGTGGTGGTGCAGCCCAAGACCAATGGCTGGCGCGCCTTTGAAAACCCCTACAACGAAGGGACCAAAACGTGGAGCCACTTCAAAGAGGCGGTTTGCGCCACCGGTGATGCCGACCTGCCCAGCGGGGTGGCCACAGCTTGGAGCGATGCAGCCGTAGTACCCGTGGCGGAACGGGAATTTGTAACACCCTTCCTGGGTTATGGATCCTTCATCGCATGGCGCAGGCAATACCTCTACCGCGTGGATGAATTGAACCTGGAAATTGGTGAGGTGGCCGGCGGCATCCCCACGGCCGGCATTTGCCCGGGCCAGGCCATTAACCAGATCGGCTTTTATGTGAACCCGATCAACCTCCGTACACCCTCCGCAGCGGTGGGCAACAATATCAGCATTACAGTACGGCATGCCCCCACCGGCCTTAACGTTCTCAACGGTTTCGACAACAGTTCCGATTACTTGGGCATGAGCTGCGGCACATATCCGGGAGGATGGCCAACCGGCCCCGTTGGTACCCCAAAATGGTTGATGATCAACCTCACCCCGGCCTTTGTGTGGAACGGCACGGACAATATCCTCATCGAGATAGCGGTAAAATCCGGGCCTGGGTCCACACCGAGCAACAATCCGGTTTCATGCACCGATGCAGGGTTCAACGCCACCTATGCGGCGAATGTGAGCCCGGCTACCTGGACGGCACCGCCCCCGCCGCCCGTGCCCTCAGCCAGTTGCAACGATGCGAACATCACCGCGCAGATGCAGGATGCAGACCCGCCCACCCCATCCTACCGCTCCGGGCCTTCCCATTGGCGGCCCAGGGTGCGCTTCCATGGCGTGGTAGG
>JAFDZY010000278.1 GCA_018266685.1 Bacteroidota bacterium | reverse complement strand
GCCTCTCTCAGGAGGTCAACGAGGCGACGCAGGCCCTAGAGGCTCAGCTCCGCGCCTGGACCCTGCCATGGGGGACTTGGGTCCTGCCGAACCCGCCGCACCTGCACCCGGGCGAGGATCTGCCCGAGCGTCTCTGGTCCGAGGCCCGCGAAGGTGTCCGGCGCCGCTATGGCGCAGTCACTGACTCTAAAGTTCAACAGCGTTTGGAGAAGGAGATGGATCTCATTCTCCGTAAGGGATACGGCGGCTACTTCCTTACGATGCAGGCCATCGCGCGGAACGCCACGCGCACATGCGGGCGTGGAAGCGGGGCGGCCTCGCTTCTGAGCTATGTCCTGGGCATCACCAATGTGGACCCGGTAGGCGCCAACCTGATGTTCGAGCGATTCCTCAATGAAGACCGGGAGGACCCGCCGGACCTTGATGTGGACTTCGCCTGGGACGAGCGGGACAGCGTGTTGGCCTGGGTCTTCGAGACCTTCGGTCGGGACCATGTGGCAATGGTCGCGAACCACAATGTCTTCCAGGCCCGAGCGGCCTTGCGCGAGGTCGCCAAGCTCTACTGTCGCCCGGACCACGAAATGCAGCGGATGTCCCGGCGACTGCGGTCCTATGGCTGGGAGGACGAAGCCGAGGTCGGTGTGAAGCTGGGCCGGACCGGTCGGACAGAGGGGCCTCTACCCGAACCCTGGACCGAGATTGTGGCCACGGCATCGCGCCTGATCGGACAGCCTCACATCCTCTCGGTCCATCCGGGCGGCACTGTCATCACGCCCGGGCCCTTGTGGGAGCATGCGCCGTCTCAACCAGCGCCCGCGAAGGCAGGCGTGAGCATTTTGGCCTGGGAGAAGGATGGGGTCGAAGGCTACGGGCTAGTGAAGCTGGACTTGCTCGGCAACCGGAGCCTCGCGGTGGTCCGAGACGCGCTGGGGGTGCTCGACGCCCGGGGCGAGGCGCCCAGCCCCCGGGCCTGGTTCCCCGAGGAGGACGAGAAGACCCAAGCCCTCATGGCGAAGGGGGACACGATCGGCGTGTTCTATGTCGAAAGCCCGGCGAGCCGGATCCTACAGGAGCGGGTCGGCCGCGGCGACTTCGAGCATCTCACGATTCACAGCAGCCTCATCCGCCCTGCGGCCCACCGATGGGTGGACGCCTATGTCGCCCGAACACGCGGGGAGAAGTACGAGCCCATCCACCCCGCCCTCGACGATCTGTTGAGCGAGAGCTACGGAGTGCTTGTCTATCAGGAGGATGTGATGCGCGTCGCCCAGGGGATGGCTGGGTTCAGCTACAAGGAGGCTGATCGACTGCGGAAAGCCCTTGGCAAAAAGGACCACGCTGCCCGTGTCCCCGACTTCCGCAAGGCCTTCTTGGAGGGATGCAGCCAACGAGGCGTTCCGGCCAAGGGCGCCGAGGAGGTCTGGTCCATGATGGAGACCTTTACCGGCTACAGCTTCTGCAAGCCGCACTCGGCCAGCTACGCCCGGGTCAGCTATGAGAGCGGCTGGATCAAGGCGCACCATCCGGCGCCGTTCTTCGCGGCAGTCATCAACAACCAGGGCGGCTTCTACCCGGCCATCGCCTACTTAGGAGATGCGCGGCGGCATGGCGTGGAGGTCCTCGGTCCTGATGTGAACGAGAGCTTGGAGGGCTACGCCTCCATCAGCGACCACGGGCTTCGCGTCGGGCTCGGCTTCATCAAAGGGTTCCCGAAGGCAGATCTAAGCCGCCTCCTAGCCGCCCGGGACGAGGGCGGGCCGTTCGCCGATCCGCAGGAAGTCCAGGCCCGCTCCAAGATCACCGCGAAGGCCATGGAGCTGCTGGCCCTCGCGGGCGCCTTCGACCGCTGGGCGCCGGGTGGAGACCGCACTGTGCTCCTCTGGGACAGCGTGGGCGGGCTGCCCAAGGGCGTCACGCCCAGGCCAACGGATGCCGTCCGGCGGGCCCAGCATGAACTGGAGCTGATCGGGGTGACCCTGGAGCTACACCCTGCTGCGCTTCAGCGGGCGCGGGACAACAGCCAGGCCTACCCACATCGCGCTGGGCAGGTGACTCACCGTGTCGGGGTCGAGAGCCGGTTCTGGGCCTTGGTCGTTGCCGAGAAGACCGTGCTCACCGCGGACGACCTGCCTATGCAGTTCGTCACCCTTGAGGACGAGACGGGTCTTGTCGAAGCCGTGGTGTTCCCAGACGCGTTGAGGGCCCGGGGCAGCGGATTCCGCGTCGGTGAGGTGGTTCCTGCAAAGGGGGTCGCGGACCTTCAGGATGGCGTGACGATTCTTCGATTGACGCCTTGATGGGTCGAGACATGGGGACGTGGCTAGATGTGGTCCGATCAAGCACCAGCAATGACAGGGATGGACCATAAGTACCAGGTTGACCGCCTCTCTAGCGAGACTACACAGCCCGTATCTATTGCCCTTCCCTGTACAGGTGGGAGAGATTCCCGCAGAAAAACTTGGGAGATCTGGTCTATTCCGTAGAAACCCAATAGGCAAAAGGGCGAGGTCAATGACCCCGCCCTTCAATCGACCACACCATGTGTTGGTAGAGATCAGGTGAGAGATTCGGGAAGCTCCAGGTCATCATCCTCGTCGAGTTCCACTGCCTCGTTCATGTCGCCTGTCGCAGAAGCAGGGTCTGCATTCCACTGACCAGAAGGGGGCAAGAAGGCCTGAACCTTGTGCCCGCCCCGCGCGACTCGACCCTTCTCCCATCCGAGAACATTCGAAAGGATCCGTGACACCCGACGGCCATCTTTGGAGTTCGCCTTCGCTGCCTGGATGGCAAGGCAGTGGGTCAGGACATCGAGAACTGTGACCATAGATCGGAAGTTAACGAACTCGGCGATCCTGGCCTCCCACGGATCGGCATCGCGACGCTGGGCCTGCTCTTCAAGGGCCAGCGCTTCTTCGGCTGAGGACAGGTGCCAAGCCTCGCCGTTCGTGTAGGCCGTGACAGCCTCCGCCCAGATTTGGCCACGGTCGGCTGTGATCTGGTCCAAGCGGACGGTGCCAATTTTCACAGGCCAGAACCGCCGTGCCCCGGTCTCATCATTGAGGTAGCTAGCATCGTTCGTGGTGCCTACGAAGACCGTGGTCCGCGGGAACGACTTCATCACGGTCTCATAGGGAGGGCGGAACTCGTCGTGGGTAAGGGTGATGAAGGCCTTGATCCGCGAGCTGGCCGCACGGCTCAGGGTGTCCAACTCGGCGAACTCCACAAGCCAGCGACCTGCTAAGGATAGGTTCGCATCTTTGGTGTACAGGTCCTGGGGCGTGTCCAGGACCCATTCACGCTTAGGGGAGAGGGCCCTGATCGCTTGGCTTTTCTTGGAACCCTGCGGTCCCTCGAGGACCAAGACCGTGTCGACCTTACAGCCTGGATTCATCATGCGGGCCACGGCAGAGATCAAGAACTTCCGGCCGATCGTTCGCGCGTAGGCCGAGTTGGGGCAGCCTAGGTAGGTGCTGAGGAAGGAGTCGAGCCGTCCCTGGCCGTCCCATTCCAGCGCGGTGAGATAGTCCTGCCCGCTGTGGAAGCGATTGCGGTTCGCGACGGCCGTGACAGCCGCATCGAGCATACGATCGGTCATGGAAATTCCCAGCCTGCCCTCGATCTCGACCCTGAGCGCCGACATCATGAAGTTGTCGAAGCGGTCCCCAGCGGACTTGCCAGCAGGGATAGGACGCGTCAGGCGCAAGCTTCCATCCATCGAGTCGATGCCGATGGCCCCGGCGTATCGCGGGTCGTGGTCCAGGAACAGCTCGGCGTTCTTCTGGAACAGGCGGGTCTTACCGTTGTGATCAGTGACCAGATTGGTCATCCACCCTTCGTCATTAATGAATTCAACTAAGGACTCGTCGGCGAGTTCCATAGGATCTCCTAGGTTTTGAGCCCCACCCAGAGTGGGTGGGGCATAGAGGCTCGGTGTGTGAAGGAAATCGAGGTAGGACTAAGCGAACTCGGGGTTCACCTCATACCCCCCATACAAGCCACGAAGCTTGGCCATGCCGATGGTTTCGTGAAGGCCCGCACCGTAGATGCCATCGTCCTCGAAGACCTTCTGAATGGCCGCCAAGGCACTGTTGTAGTCAGCCTGGGCGCGAACCTTCACCCGGGAACCCTTCACGAGTAAAACGGTCCCGCCGTCACCGAGGTCCTTCAGGCCCCCGTGGCGACTCCCATCTTCGCCGTGGGCAGTCTCGACATGGACTTCCACTGGGTAACCGGCTGGGCCAAGGCCAGTGCGGATCTGGAACCGCCCATGCTGGGAGAAGGCCTTCACGATGGTCCGCATCGAATACGCGGGAACCAAGCCCTGGAGCATCAAAGCCGTCCACAGGAGGGTGGCGGCGCGGTGCTGGTCGAGGGACGATTCGGCAGCGTCGTTGCAGAGGCCTGCAAGAGCCCGGAGGAAGTCCTGATCCTTGCCATCGAGGTCGGGGATGGTCGCGAACAGCCCCGAGTTCACGCTCTTGAGCCGGTAGATGTCGTGCATGCGAAAGCACAACCGACCTTCGTTGGCGATGCGCGGGAGATTCAGTTCATGAACCTTCCGGGCTAGGTTACGGAGGCTCATTCCGAGGTGACTGGCCGCTACCTCCGCGGTGACGAGTGCCGTTGGAGGGGTCACCTCGGAAGGCTTGAAAGGGGTGAATAGTTCGTTGAGCATCAGCTCTCCTTGTATGGCAGCCGTTGGCAGCCATACAAGGACTGAAGATTGGCGAGCAGGATTTCACTTGTTCAAAAATGAAATTGCCCTGAAGAAGCGCATGGTGCGCTCGAAATCGGGGTGGAAGGTATCTGATGCGGAATCGAGGCTGTCACCTTTCTTTAGGTGCCCGTTGAGAGGCCGCTCATCCGGGGCCAGGGCATCTATCAGAACGCCCGCTTTGGCTGCGCATTCCTGGCATGGGGCTCAAACTTCTGCACCATCTCATCAGATGGCAGAGAGCACCTCTAACATCGCCTGTTCGTAATGGGCCAGTAGATTCTTGAGCAATCGGTGTTGATTGATGGACCAACTCGGCGCCTGGAAGGTCTGCTGAGCTGCAATGTTAGCGGCCATGTCTGCATGGGCATAGTCGCATCTCGTCTTCCAGAGTGCCCCAAGCATCGCCTTAAGCCTTTCGAGTTCACTCGGAAACAGTGTCTCCATCCTTGCCTCGACTCGTCTTGAATAGACTTCACCGACGAGTTGGGAGAGCATGCGTCTCCAATGAGAGTCGTAATGGAATCCTGAGGTACGAGAGATGACGTTGGTTTTGACCCATTCTGGGTCGGAGAGTCGACCTTGTTCCGCAAGCAGGGTCAGGCGATCGAACTCTCCTTCGATCCATCCACACAGCTCCAGAATTGCAAGCTTTGACAACAGCTTAGGACGATGACTACCTTGGCTAGGTTCGTTGAACCAGCCATCTAATTGTTTGAGTGTAGTTTCAACCACGGCCGTTCAGATGGAGAATGCAGCGACAGCTGCGTCCAAACGAATGCGGACATTGTCTGAGCTTGTAATTGCATAGCGAGCATTCTCTACAAATGATGGGTGCGCGCGCATGGATGCAAATGCGCTAGCTACGGCTTCCTGCGACATTTTCGCTAGAGCGTCTCCCTGATCGTACATTGCGACAAGGAGTGCTTCGACCAAGAGTAAAGGCAGCTTCTTCTTTGGCTCAGTAGACAAGACATTACGAGCAAGCTTGGTCATGGCCTTTAAGCGGCACTCAATAGCCTCAAGTGTTATTGATGAATCATTGGCGCGGCGGTACATGTAGTCGTTAAGGAAACGAGCGAGGTTGCCGTCATATTTTTGTCGATCCTCTACGAATGCAAGGACGCGTAGAAGTACTTCGACCGATCGAAACCTGTCCATTGATCCCCAAATTCGTTTTTTCAATTCCTTCCAATCAGGGTTCTTCTTGTCGAATTCTTTGAGCAGGTCATTGAAGGGGCCAGTATAAATACAATTTCGAATCTCTTGATTGGTCAATCGAACGCCCCCTGAATTGAGGCGATGGAAGATTGTGAATAGATAAAGCATGTGACTCGGTTGTGTGTAGTCGCAGCGGATCACGGTAACAGGGATAGAGACATCCTCTACTAGAGCAAAGAGTCTCTTTTGCTCATCGGAGCCTAGTCGCAGGACGCTGTTCTTTGCTCCTCTAAGGTTCGGATGGATGTCAGATAGGTCGCTCAACTTCCATTCGGCTGTGGACAAAAATCGGATGATCGAAGTCATGCGCTGCAAGCCATCGATCACTTTCCACTTTTGAGTCTTGTAGTCCAAGCTGAAGCACATGCTTGGGATAGGCAACTGTTTTACTAAGGAGTCAATGAATCGAGTTTGATCATCCTGCTTCCAGACAACCTCGCGCTGAAAGTCTGGTTGAATCTCTAGCTTTCCAGTCGCATGCATCCGGAAAAGGTCAGCGCACGACCGCAGTTCGTTGTAGGCAACAATATCAGCCGGTGGGATTGGCTGTTCCAGGTCCTCTTGCCCAAATGTTGCATCTGTCTCAGCTACCACATTCACAGCATTCATGTCTTCCTCTCTGAGGTGGTTTCCTGACAATAGGTATCCTATACGGAATCGCTTGGTAAGGTGCTCGCGTTCGTGTTGAAAAGGATGACATCGCCATCAGATTTTTCCGCTGCGCCGATACCACCGACATACGAGTTTGGCCTTTGGTAGTTAAAGCCTGGCTCTGAGGTCGATCTCCAACAGAATCGGGCGGGGGATTTCAGGTTGGTCATCACGGCGAATGAGACCCTAGCCCTGGCGGGCCAATGGGGTGACCGGTTGGGCAGGGCGGGACGTCAAATCTGTTACACATTAGATTTCACAGGGCACTTATTCAACGCATACAGGTGGTGATCCATCCCGATTTTGGGTTGATCCTCAGGCTCCCATCAGACGCGGATCCAAGGCGGATTCCCTTCGGCGGTTGCCGGGTTAGCAACCACCCACCCTAAAGTCTGAGCGAATCGCTTCTGAACAGCCTCACCCCCCTGGGTGCGCTTCATAATGTAGCCCATCGTTGTCTGCGGATCCTCGTGGCCCATCCAGGAGGTGATCTGAGCGATGGAGGCGCCGGACTCCCAAACGCCGGTGGCGAAGGTGGCGCGGAGACGATGCGGGGAACTGTTCGAAAACTGTTCACCCCCTGCAAGTCCTGAATAGGCTTTCAACACTTACAATCAGTGTCTGGTGGTTGGGCATGGAATGAAGGAGGACCAGAAACCCCTGTGGTTTCTGGTCCTCCATGTGGAGCCGCCTGCCGGAATCGAACCGGCGACCTTCGGATTACAAAGCCGGTGCTCTACCAACTGAGCTAAGGCGGCGTGGGTCCAGTTTAGCCTTGAGCTTCCGCCCGCTCGGCTTCGCGTTCGG
>JAFDZY010000277.1 GCA_018266685.1 Bacteroidota bacterium | reverse complement strand
TTGGGCCGTCCAAAGATCCTGGGCGGGCAGATGTTGGCCTTGGGCACTGCACTGGTGATCGGTGCATTGCTCGGCGCAGGAATTCCATTGGTGGTTTATTTGCCGGGAGGTGCATCCATCACCCTGATCATGGCCAGCGTGTTGCTCACGCTGGTTTTCACCGCGATCGGTTCGCTCATCGCCATCAAGAACCGGGAAAAGGCGCGGGGCGTGGGCCTGGGCCTGGTGGTCTGGTTCCTGCTGGTACTGGTGTATGATGCGGTGATGCTGTGGTTCATGTTCGCCTTCAGCGACTACCCCATTGAACCCTTGATCGTGCCGCTTGCCGCGCTCGACCCCATCGACCTGGCCCGCATCATGGTCATGCTGAAGGTGGACCTGGCAGCCATGATGGGATACAGCGGCGCAGTGTATGAAAAATTCTTTGGTACGCTTGCCGGCATGTTCATCGCGCTTGCCGCCCTGTTGGCATGGGTTGCGGCGCCTGCATCGTTGGCCTTCCGCGCCTTTCGCCGGAAGGACTTGTGAGCGGCGCACGGTACCAGTGAGGCATGATTATGATAAGTGTCATAAACATGTCTGTTGAAACGCAATGCGCAGGTGCTTGGGCTGCTGGACTTTTGGGGCGCACAAACGCCATCCCCAGATGAAACATCCAGCACTGAAACTTGCACATTTCGCTTCCATTCCCATGGTTGCCCTGCTTACTGCGTGCGGCGGATCGACCACTTCGGAACCCGCAACGGCACCGGCAACGGGAGAAGCCGTTTCCGTTGGCCAATCCAATGTGGCGGATGATGAGTCCCAACGGAACGTGGTACAAGTGGCCATTGCATCGCCGGACCATTCCACACTGGTGACCGCAGTGAAGGCCGCTGACCTGGTCAATTCGCTTTCCAATGCGGGACCGTTCACCGTGTTTGCCCCCACCAATGCGGCTTTTGCGGCCCTGCCTGCCGGAACGGTGGAAGGCTTGCTGAAGCCGGAGAAGAAGGAAGCACTTGCCGACATCCTGCAGTACCACGTGGCCGTCGGTGTCTATCAACCGGACAATTTGAAGGACGGCCAATCGTTGGGCATGGTGAACGGGGGGAATGTCACCTTCCACGTAAAGGACGGCCAGGTGTTCATCAACGATGCCAAGATCATCGGCACCGTAATGGCGGCCAACGGCTTGGTTTGCGTGATCGATAAAGTGCTGCTGCCCGGGCAGTGAAAATTTTGCCATGGCTCCATCATCCGGGAGCGTGGTGAAAGTCGGTGGAGGCGTCCGCGAGGGCGCCTTTGCTGTTGGTGCCGGTGCAGCACCTCCTTCCTGGCCGTGGCTTTCCTCCGGTTGTGCCGCGGGAACGGCCTTGCAATGAGCATTTTTCGGCAGGGAAGCTTCCGTAGTGCAATGATCCATGCGGGATTGGGAACGACAGGGCAAGCATGGTGTGGGCTGGATCGGCAGTGTGCGATGAAGCCCGCTCCTGGCAAGCATTTCAGGGATCGTGAAAAACAGTGTTGAGATCGATCCGGCAACTCGCGTCAGGGGATCATTTTGTTGTGGAGCTTTGAAACCCGCACCATTCTACTTTTCTACCATGCCCCAAGCGATCCTGTTTGAAGACGCACCAGCTATGCCTGCCACAGCCCCAACGAGCTTTTTGCAAGAGGAGGTCCTCAAGGCTGCCTTGGCCTATTTCCAAGGCGATGAACTTGCCGCCACCACGTGGATGAACAAATACGCGCTGCGCGATGCGGAAGGCGGATTGGCGGAACGCACGCCAGCAGACACGCACATGCGCATGGCCCGCGAGTTCGCCCGCATCGAGGAGCTCTTCGGCACCGTGCCTGAGGAGAAGAAGGCCCTACTTTCCACCTACGGCCGCAAGCGCAAGCCGCTGAACGCAAAGCGCATCTTCGACCTGTTCGATGGCTTCCGCGACATCGTGCCCCAGGGCAGCGTGATGGCCTCCCTTGGTGACCGCAGCCGCCTGGCCTCGCTTTCCAACTGCGTGGTGATCCCCTCGCCGCTGGACAGCTACGGCGGCATCTTCCGCAACGACCAGCAACTGGCGCAGCTCTTCAAGCGCCGCTGCGGCGTGGGCTTCGACATGAGCACGCTGCGCCCCGCCGGCGCCGATGTGAGCAACGCCGCGCGCACCAGCACCGGGGCCGTTTCCTTCATGGAGCGCTTCAGCAACACCACCCGCGAAGTGGCGCAGAAGGGCAGGAGGGGAGCGCTGATGCTCACCATGGACATCGCCCATCCGGACGTGGAGCAGTTCATCACCATGAAGCAGGACCTCACCAAGGTGACCGGTGCCAACGTAAGCGTGCGCGTGAGCGACGAATTCCTGCAAGCCGTGGAAGCGGACGGTGATTACACCCATCGCTGGCCCATCGACAGTAAAACGCCCTCGGTAACGAAGACCGTGCGCGCCAAGCAGCTTTGGGAACTACTGGTGAAGTGCGCGCACAACAGCGCGGAACCAGGCATCATTTTCTGGGACCGCCAGCACAAGTACTCCACATCGAGTATCTACCCCGGATTCAAGAACGACAGCACCAATCCCTGCGGCGAGATTGCCATGCAGGGCGGCGACAGCTGCCGCCTCATCGCCATCAACTTCTACTCCTTCGTCACCGATGCCTTCACGCCCAAGGCCCGCTTTGACCACGAGCGCCTGGCGAAGGTGACCTATGAGGCACAGCGCCTGATGGACGATCTGGTGGAACTGGAACTGGAGGCCGTGGACCGCATCCTGGACAAGATCGACCACGACCCCGAGCCGGAAGCTGTGAAGCGCGTGGAGCGTGAAACATGGCAGTTGCTGGCGGACACCGGCCGCAAAGGCCGCCGCACGGGCTTGGGCTTTACCGGCATGGGCGATGCCCTGGCCGCGCTGAACCTGGCCTACGACAGCACCGCCGCCGTGGAGGCCGCCGAGCACATCATGCGCACCAAGTGCGAGGCCGAGTTCAACAGCAGCATCGACCTGGCCATTGAGCGCGGCACCTTCACCGGCTTCGATCCCGCCGTGGAGCGCACCAGCGAGTTCACCGCCATGCTGGCCAAGGAATTGCCCGAGGTGCATGCCCGCATGATGGAGCACGGCCGCCGCAACATCAGCATCAGCACCGTGGCGCCCACGGGCACGCTCAGCCTGCTCACCCGCACCAGCAGCGGCATCGAGCCGGTGTACATGCTGGGCTACACGCGCCGCCGCAAGATCGGACACGGCGACCCCAATGCCACCGTGAGTTTCACCGATGCCATGGGCGACCAATGGGAGGAATTCACCGTACACCACCCGCGCATCTTGGACTGGATGAAGGTGACGGGCAAGAGCAACGTGGAGGAAAGCCCCTACTGGAAGAGCACTGCCAACGACATCGACTGGCACCACCGCCTGCGCCTGCAGGCCGCCGTGCAGAAGTTCACCACGCACAGCATCAGCAGCACCATCAATCTGCCGAGTGACGTGAGCGCGGAGCTGGTGGGCAACATCTACTTCGAGGCTTGGCACATGGGCCTCAAAGGCGTTACCGTATACCGCGACGGTTCGCGCAGCGGTGTGCTGGTGAGCAATGACAAGAAGGAGAAAGCGGATGCACCTGCCGCGCACGCCAAGCGCCCCGAAGTGCTGGAGGCCGACGTGATCCGCTTCAACAACGAGCTGGAGCCATGGATCGCCGTGGTGGGCCTGCTTGACGGGAAGCCCTACGAGATCTTTACCGGCAAGGCCGAAGGCGTGTTCCAACTGCCCAAATGGGTGGAGAAGGGCTGGGTGATCAAGCGCCGCGACGCCAAGGCCAACAAGAACATCTACGACCTGCAGTACGCGGACAGCGACGATTACCGCGTCACCATCCAGGGCCTCAGTCGCAGCTTCGACAAGGAATACTGGAACTACGCGATCCTGATCAGTGGCATGCTGCGCCAAGGCGTGTCGGTGCCGCACGTGGTGGATACGGTGGTGAACCTGAACCTCTACGATGCCACGCTGAACACATGGAAGAACGGCGTGGCCCGCGCGCTTTCGCGTTACATCGCCGACGGCACCAGCGCCAGCGGCCGCAAGTGCAACGACTGCGGCGACAGCGAGGGCGTGTACTACGAGGAAGGCTGCCTGAAGTGCAGGAGCTGCGGGAGCAGCAAGTGCGGATAAGACAGGACCATTCAACTGGAAGGCCGCAGCCCATGACGGGTTGCGGCCTTCTTTTTTTGGACAGGATGAATAGGATTCACAGGATGGCTTTACGGACAGGATGAACAGGATGACAGGATAGGGTTTCGGAATGATCAGCGGGATTTTAAACCGAGAGCCTACATGATGTCTCCTATTTTAGCGCTATGGAGCATGAAGAACTCACCGAGGTGATCATTGGCTGTGCGATGACGGTGCACAACGCACTGGGGCCCGGGTTTCTGGAGTCTGTATACCAGAAGGCATTGGCGCATGAGTTGCGAAAACAGGGCCTGGCGGTGGTATGCGACTGCCCATTGAAGGTGTACTACGATGGCATAGTTGTCGGTGAGTTCGAGGCGGACATGATGGTGGAGGAAACAGTTCTGGTGGAGAACAAGGCGGTGCAGACCTTGATCTCCAAGCATGAAGTGCAACTGGTGAACTACCTCACGACAACGGGTACCGACATCGGGTTGCTGTTGAACTTCGGCGCGGACAGGTTGCAGTTCAAACGCAAGCACCGCACGTACCGGCCCGGAAGGGAAGGACAAGAATGACTTTGGACAGGATGAACAGGATGGACAGGATTGCTTTTGGACAGGATAAACCAAGATGGACAGGATGAAATTCCCTTGGAAGAGCGTGCATTCATCCTGTTGATCCTGTACATCCTGTCAGAAGGTGCGCCGGTCCAGTTCAGGGGACAAGATGGAAGGGGCCTTTGACAGGATAAACAGGATGGACAGGATTGCTTTTGGACAGGATAAAATCAGGATCGTCAGGATGAAATTCTCCTGGAAGAGCGTGCATTCATCCTGTTGATCCTGTACATCCTGTCAGAAGGTGCGCCGGTCCAGTTCAGGGGACAAGATGGAAGGGGCCTTTGACAGGATAAACAGGATTGCTTTTGGACAGGATAAAATCAGGATCGTCAGGATGAAATTCTCCTGGAAGAGCGTGCATTCATCCTGTTGATCCTGTACATCCTGTCAACAAGGTGCGCCGACCCTGTTCATCCTATCTGGAAGCGCTGCGTCACGGCGGTCCCGTCGGCAACTCCGCGTTCCTCGAAGTATACAGATCCTGTTTTCCCCACGAGTACCACCGTGCTGCAGCGTGTGCCGTACAGTGGTGAACGAATGAAGATCGCAGAAGCCGCGCGTTCCTGTTCCAAGGGCAGGCCAGTGTCGGGGAGTTGATCGTCTGCTGCGGTGGCCTGATCTGCCAGCAGGTCGAAGAGGCCGCTCACCAGTGCTTTTTCCGAGGCATTCATCAACTCATCCAATCCGTGCTTGGCGCGGACCACTTTGGGCCAAGGCGTGTCCAGCAAGGCATTGCTCAAGCCGTGGATGCCGGGCGTGAGCGCTTCGTCGCGGCCATCGATGTTGTTGTGGTACCGCAGCGCGTCCACGCTTCCGTAAAGCAGGTTGAAGCCCGCATAGCCGCTGGTCGTTGATGGGTCGATGTCCCGTTCCAGCGCTTCCCTCACCAACAAACCGCGTGATGGACCTTGGGGCCGCACTTTGCGCATGTCGCGGTGGTTGGTGATGGCGGCGAATCGGCCTTGCCGCGTTATGCCCAGCCAAGTGCCTCCTGCTCGCAAGTCGCGGCCTGCAAGGATGTCCGGTGCATCGGGCCAGAAATGCGCGCGTTCCGTGGGGCGATCCTTGAACTCATCGCGGTTGGCGGCAAGGATCAGCGGGTAGCGCGGGTGGGCCTTCCAAGCCCATGTGATCAGGCACATGGACCAAAGGTACCAAGGTGACTTTTCTCACATCCCGTGCGGAAAAGTCCGGGAACCTTTGTGGCGGTTAGTTCCGTGCACCCGACCAAAATCACATCAAACATGACACACGAAGTGGAAGCCCAATGGATGGGGAAAATGCAGTTCAACGCATTGGTCAACGGCCACACGGTGGTGATGGACGCCCCGGCCCGCGTGGGCGGGGAAGACCTCGGCTCCATCCCGAAACCCTTCGTGCTCACGGCGCTGGCGGGTTGCACGGGCATGGACGTGGTGGCCCTGTTGCGCAAACAAGGCATTGAGCTGGAGCATTTCGACCTGGGCGTGAGCGGCGAGATCACCAAGACACCGCCGATCGCCTACACGCGGATCCACGTCATCTATCGCCTGCGGGGCGATGAGGCACACCTGGAACCGGCGCTGGCGGTGGTGCAGAAATCGCAGAACGAAATCTGCGGTGTGAGCTACATGCTGAAGAAAGCCATGCCCGTGACGTGGGAGGTGGTGTACAACGGGAAGGAGATCTTCAACAATGCCGCAGTAGAGGCATAGGTCCTGCGCATCAGGTGTACATGGAGGTGCGCTGATGAAGATCAGTTGCCGCCCCTGAAGGAAGCTTGAACTTTGTTGCTGTGATGGCGGAAGCACGCAAGCCTTTGCGGGGATCGCACATGACCGCGGTGATTTTGGCCCTGTTCGGACTGGTGACGCTGGCGGCCAGCGGTTCCGTGCTGTTCAACCTGGGCGGCGCGCGGGAAATGGCGGGGGCCACGGTGGCCATTGTCCTCTGGATGAACTTTATGGCCGGATTCCTGTACCTCTTTTCAGCCATCGGATTGTTCCGCCTCCGTCCATGGGCACCGCTACCCTTGTTGATCGCCTTCGTGCTTCTTCTTGCGGCGGCCATCGGCTTCTTGACCCATGTTCAGCAAGGCGGCGTGTATGAGCAGCGCACCATCGGGGCGCTGGCCTTTCGCATGTTCGCCACGCTGTTGCTGTTCGTTGCCGCACGCTACTTCATCCGGCCGTTCAGGCAAGAAACATAGATCCATGAAATACATTCAAACTATTGCCGTACTCCTCGCCACCGTGATGATCGCTTCGTGCGGCATTGCTGCACACGACCACGCCGATGAGGGCCACGGGCACGATCATGGGGCCATCGTGCAAGAACAGGATACCAGCCACAATGGAGCGGCGGTGCAGTTGGACAACGGCAAGGCTTGGGCTGCCAATGCGGAGACCACCGACGGCATAGCGGCCATGCAAGCCATTCTGGACAGCTATGACCCGGCCGTGGAGGACAGCACCATGCTGAAGGAGGAGCTGGAGGCGGAGTTCAGCGAGATCTTTGCCAAGTGTACCATGACCGGCGAAGCGCACGAGCAATTGCACAATTACCTCAAGCCCGTGCATGCCATGCTGGAGAAGCTGGGCGGTTCGCCCACTGTGGCTCAACGCCAGGAACTATCCGATTATTTGGCTACATACGGCAAGTATTTCCATTGATCGTTCCTGCGGAATCTTGGCGTTGGGCTTGACCAAAGTCAGGGACCAAGGCACAAGGCGCCGGTAGGTTTGCATGTTGGTCCGTGCATGCAAGGGTTGCAATACAGCAGCTCTTGGCTTGGGCCGCCAGAGGGAACGGCATGATCAGGACCATGGAACCGGCAACACCGGAAAGCGGGCTTTCGGACTTTGAACTGGTGGCGGAGATCTACCGCCTGAAACGTGAACGCAATGCCGTGATCTTGGCGCACTACTACCAGCAGCCGGAGATCCAGGAGCTCGCGGATTTCGTCGGCGACAGCTTAGCCTTGGCCAAAGCGGCGGACAAGACCGGCGCGGAGACCATCCTGTTCTGCGGTGTCCACTTCATGGCCGAGACCGCCAAGATCCTCAACCCCGGACGCAAGGTGCTGCTGCCCGACCTCAACGCGGGCTGCTCCCTGGCGGACAGCGCCCCGCCGGCAAAATTCCGCGCCTTCCTGGACGCGCACCCGGGCCATGTGGTGGTGAGCTACATCAATTGCAGCGCGGAGGTGAAGGCCATGAGCGACATCATTTGCACCAGCAGCAATGCCGTGCGCGTAGTGCAGAGCATCCCTGCGGAACGCAAGGTGATCTTCGCCCCGGACAAGCACCTCGGGGCATACGTGCAGCGCGTCACCGGCCGTGAACTGGTGCTGTGGGACGGTGTGTGCGAAGTACACGTGGACATCAGCCTGGACAAGCTGAAATTCCTGCTGGGCAAATACCCGGACGCCAAGCTGGTGGCCCACCCGGAATGCCCGCCGCACATCCTGGCCGAGGCCGATCATGTGGGCAGCACCAGCTCCCTGTTGGAGTTCGTGCAGAAGGACCCGGGCACCACCTTCATCGTGGCCACGGAAGGCGGGATCCTACACAAGATGCGCGCCGCGGTTCCGGGCAAAACATTAATACCCGCGCCGGCCAATTCGGAGAACTCGTGCGCCTGTGCCGAGTGCCCGTACATGAAGCTGAACACCTTGGAGAAGGTGTATGCTGCGCTGCTGAACGGCCAGCCCGAGATCGTGCTGGAGGAAAGCGTGCGCGCCGGTGCAGAACGTTCGCTGCGCCGCATGATGGAACTGGGATGAGCCGTCCGCTGGAAGTGATCGTGGTGGGCAGCGGCGTGGCCGGCATGGCCTTCGCCTTGCGGCTGTCCGCCTTGGCGGGGAAGCGCGGCGCGAACATCCGCATCCTTTCAAAGGCTGCGCCGGAACAGAGCAATTCCAATGCGGCCCAGGGCGGCGTGGCGGCCGTGATCAGGCCCTCCGATTCCTGGGAACAACACCGCGATGACACGCTGGCGGTGGGCGTCGGCCGCTGCGACAAGGCCGTGGTGGAGCGCGTGGTGAAGGAAGGACCGGAATGCATCCGCGAGCTGCTGCGCCAAGGTGCCCGGTTCGACACCGATGAACGGGGCGAGCTGGAGGCCGCACGCGAGGGCGGGCACCGCACGGCGCGCGTGGTACACCGCGGCGACCGCACAGGAGCTGAGCTGGTGCGCGTGCTTCACGAAGAGGTGAGCCGAACTCCAGGCATTTGGCTGGACACCGCATCCATGGCATTGGAACTCCTCGTTGAGGATGTACCGGAAGGGCGGCGCTGCACCGGTGTGCAGACGTTGAACCTCACCACCGGCACGGTCACCTTGGAAGAGGCGGATGCCGTGGTGCTGGCCACGGGCGGTGCCGGGCAGGTTTACCGCCACACCACCAATCCCGCCGGGGCCACGGGCAGCGGCGTGGCCATGGCCGCCCGCGCGGGAGTGACGCTGCGCGACATGGCCTTCGTGCAGTTCCATCCCACGGCGCTGTACGCCCCCGATGAACCCGGAACCTTTCTGATCAGCGAAGCCGTGCGCGGGGCCGGGGCCGTGCTGCTCCGGCACGACGGCAGCCGGCTGATGGAAGGCGTACACCCCATGGTGGACCTGGCGCCGCGCAACGTGGTGGCACGGGCCATCCATGCCGAAATGCGCAACGGTGGCGTGCCCCATGTGTGGCTGGACACCTCCCGCATCGGCCGCAGCCGTTTCACCAAGGAGTTCCCCATGATCCTGGAGCACTGCTGGTCCCTGGGGCTCGATCCACTCACCGGCCCCTTGCCTGTGATGCCTGCCGCCCACTACCTCTGCGGCGGCATACGCACCGATGCCGACGGGGCCACGGAGATGCCGGGGCTTTACGCGCTTGGCGAGTGTGCCAGCAGCGGGCTGCACGGCGCGGACCGCTTGGCCAGCAACTCCCTTCTGGAGGCCTTGGTGATCCCCCGTCACGCAGCGGAGCGCATGGCCGCCGCCGTTCCGCGCATGGACAAATGGGAGGCCCGCAAGGAAATCGGCCGGTTGCAGCTGATGCCGGGCTCGCTGACGGCGCAAGCCCTGCGGCAGCGGTTGCGCGATGTGATGATGGACGGCGTGGGCATCGTGCGCGATGATGCGGGCTTGCAGGCCGCGGCGGATGAGCTGTTGGTGATCAAGCAGCACGTGGACGGCCTGCTGCACGGCGGTGAACGTTCCATTGAGTTGCTGGAATTGCGCGACATGGTGCTGGTGGGCCGGGCCATCTGCCTGCAGGCCATGCTGGAGCCTTGCAATGCCGGAGCCCATTGGAACACGGACCGCGTGCAGCAGTGTGAACCCATGGCGACAAGCCAGGCATAGGCGGATCGGCGGAAACATGGTGCCGGTGGCCATCCCATCCCATGCGGCATTAGGCAGGACCCGTCCTGATGAAGATCAGCTTCAGGCCGATGGGCAGCGCCGTCCTTTGCAATTACAGGCTCCTTGTGCGCACCCACGGCCACGGCCTGCCTGAACGATATGCACGCTCATCTTGCTTCTCCCGCTTCGCCCCACAGCTTCCACATCCCCGTGATGGGCCTGGGCTACACCATCGATACGCCCGTGAAGGTGGCCCACTTCGGCATCGATTCCGTGATCTCCATCATCGAGGATGAGTTGGTGGAGCGCATGCGCGAATTCCACTGCAAGCAGGCGGGGGAACACTATCACCAGATACCGCTCAAGGAGATCGATCACCGCGCACAGCGCATCACCGCCTACCTGAACCTGGTGCAACGCATCGTGCGGCGCAACATGGAAGCCGTGCGCCTGCAGCCCTTCACCGAAGGTTCCGACAGCAGCAAGTACTTCCTGATGCTGCCGGACAACTCCCCGCTCCGCGCGGACTACCTGTGGATGATGGCCATGGAGCCGGGCGCGGAACGCGATGTCTTGGAGCAACAACTGCGCGCGGCCATGACCGCCGGGGCCATCGATGTGAACATCATGGCCAAGATCGACCGCACCGTGCATGCCAAGAACGGCACTGCGCTGCCCGTGGAATATGCCGAGGGCATGGCCGCCTTCCGCGGCTTCGCGCTCTGCGACCTCGATTCCTCCATCGTGCTCAGTGCCGGCTACAATCCGCGCATTTACAGTTACATCGCCACCTTCCCCGACTTCTTCCCCAACGCCGCCGGCATGGCCCGCAAGAAGATCATCCTCAAGGTGAGCGACCTGCGCTCGGCCGCCATACAAGGGAAGATCCTGGCCAAGAAAGGCATCCCCGTGTCGGAGTTCCGCATCGAATCCGGGCTGAACTGCGGGGGCCATGCCTTTGCCACCGACGGCGTGCTCATGGGCCCCATCCTGCAGGAATTCATGGACCAGCGCGATGCGCTCAGCGTGGAACTGCATGCCCTCTGCAACAAGGCGCTGGCCGAGGCGGGGCGCGAAACGGTGCGGGAGGTGAACCGCATCCGCATCACCGTGCAGGGCGGCATCGGCACGGCGGAGGAAGATCGCTTCCTGCGCCAGCATTACGGCCTGGACGGCACCGGCTGGGGCAGCCCCTTCCTGCTGGTGCCAGAGGCCACCAACGTGGACCCGCACACGTTGCAACAGCTGTCCGAGGCCAAGCCCAGCGATTACTTCATGAGCTGGGCCTCGCCACTGGGGATCCCGTTCCAGAACTTCCGCCCAAGCACCGCTGAAGCGCAGCGCAAGGCGCGCATCGCCAAGAACCGCCCGGGCAGCCCGTGCTACAAAAAGTTCCTCTCCACCAACACCGAGTTCACCGACATCCCCATCTGCACCGCTTCGCGCCAGTACCAGGACCTGAAGCTCAAGCAGCTCAAGGAACAGCACCTGGACCCGCTGACCTACGCCAAGGAGGCCGCGCGCATTACTGAGAAGGATTGCCTGTGCGAAGGGCTCGGCGCCAGCGCGCTGCTCAAGGACGGCATGACCCCGGCGCATAAGCTGGAGGCTGTCACCATTTGTCCGGGCCCCAACCTGGCCTACTTCTCCCGCATCGTGCCGCTGCGCACCATGGTGGACCACATCAACGGGCGCACCAACCTGCTCAACACCGGTGAGCGGCCGCACATGTTCGTCAACGAACTGAAGCTCTACGTGGACTACCTGCGGCGCGAGTTCGAACACGTGAAGCACGCCGCCACCGACAAACAGCGCCGCTACATCGAAACCTTCAAGGCCAATCTGCTGGAGGGCATCCGCTACTACGAGGAACTCGCCCCGGAGCTGCAACGCCAGGCCCGCGTGCGTATCCAGCGCTTCACCGACGACCTGAAACGCCACGCTACGGAGGTGCGCGCCATGCTGCTGCCCGAACCGATGCCGGCATGATGGACCACGGATCCCCTTTATGCGGAATAACCACGGATGGACACGGATCAACACGGATAATGCACAAAGCATTGCGCGGATGGATGCATCCGTGTGTATCCGTGGTAAAGAAAAATGGCCCGCCAACGGTGGGCGGAATTGAAGGAACCAATTGGGCCATCAGCGGCCTGACAACCAACCGACCACAACTATCCAATTGAACATGCCGATACAACGCGAACCATGGGCTGAACCGTACAAGATCAAAATGGTGGAGCCCATCACCATGACCACTCCCGCACAGCGGGAAGCCGCACTCAAAGAGGCCGGCTACAACACCTTCCTGCTCCACAGCGACGATGTGTACATCGACCTGCTCACCGACAGCGGCACCAGCGCCATGAGCGACCGCCAGTGGGCCGGCATGATGCTGGGCGATGAAGCCTACGCCGGCAGCCGCAACTTCTACCACCTGGAGGAGGCCGTGCAGAAGTACTACGGCTACAAGCACCTCATCCCCACGCACCAGGGGCGTGGCGCGGAGAACCTCATCTCCCGCATCCTCATCAAGCCCGGCGACGTGGTGCCCGGCAACATGTACTTCACCACCACCCGCGCGCACCAGGAGCTGGCGGGCGGAAGCTTCGCCGACATCATCGTGGACGAGGCCCACGATGCCAAGAGCACCTTCCCCTTCAAGGGCAACGTGGACCTGAAGAAACTGCAGGCCGTCATCGACCAGCACGGGGCGAAGAAGATCCCCTACGTCAGCATCGCCACCACGGTGAACATGGCCGGAGGCCAGCCCATCAGCCTGCAGAACCTCAAGGACCTGCGCGCACTCACCAACAAGCACGGCATCCGCATCATCCACGACATGACGCGCGTGGCCGAGAACGCCTACATGATCAAGCACCTGGAGAAAGGCCAGGAGCACCGCAGCGTGCAGGACATTGTACTGGAGATCTGCTCCCTCACCGACGGTGCCACCATGAGCGCCAAGAAGGATGCCTTGGTGAACATCGGCGGCTTCCTGGCCACCAACGAATGGGACGTCTTCGAGGAAGCGCGCAACCAGGTGGTGCTGTACGAAGGGCTGCACACATACGGCGGCCTGGCCGGGCGCGACATGGAGGCCATGGCCATCGGCATCGGTGAATCTGTGGGCGAGGACCACATCCGGGCGCGCGTGGGGCAGGTGCTCTATTTGGGCAACAAGCTCATCGAGGCGGGCATCCCCATCGTTTTGCCCATTGGGACGCACGGCGTGTTCCTGGACGCGAAGGCTTTTTTGCCGCACGTGCCGCAAACCGCCTATCCGGCACAGACCCTGGCTGCCGAGCTGTATCTGGACGCTGGCGTGCGCACCATGGAACGCGGCGTGGTGAGCGCCGGGCGCAACAAGGAGACCGGTGAGGACTACATGCCCGAACTGGAGCTGGTACGCCTTACCGTGCCGCGCCGCGTTTACACCCAAGCCCACATGGACGTGGTGGCCGCCTCCGTGCTGCGCGTCCATGAACGCCGCGCCTCCATCACCGGCCTAAAGATGGTCTACGAGCCCAAGTACCTGCGTTTCTTCCAAGCCCGCTTTGAAAAGATCTGACCATGAAGTTCCGCACCATCATTGAGCCGTTCCGCATCAAGAGCGTGGAGCCCATCGGTCTGAGCACCGAGGAGGAGCGCGTGCAATACCTCAAGGAAGCGCACTACAACCCGTTCCTGCTCCGCTCCAAGGACGTTATCATCGACTTCATGACCGACAGTGGCACCAGCGCCATGAGCGCGCACCAGTGGGCCGGCATCATGGAAGGCGATGAAGCCTATGCCGGTTCACGCTCGTGGTTGCGCATGGAGAACGAGGTTCAGGACCTCACCGGCATGCAGCACGTGCTGCCCACCCACCAAGGCCGCGCGGGCGAACGCATCGTGTACGGCCACCTCGGCGGTCCGGGCAAGGTGTTCATCAGCAACACCCACTTCGACACCACGCGGGCCAACATTGAGTTCAGTGGCGCCACCGCCATCGATATTCCCATCAAGGAGAACGAGGACACCGCGCTGCTGCACCCCTTCAAGGGCAACATGGACACGGCGGAGCTGGATCGCCTGCTGAAGGAGCACAAGGGCCACATGGGCGCGGTGATCCTTACGGTGACCAACAACAGCGGCGGCGGGCAGCCCGTGAGCCTGGCCAACGCCAAGGAGGTCTCCGCCATCTGCAAGCGCCACGGAGTTTTGCTGATGCTGGACTGCTGCCGCGTGGCGGAGAACAGCTGGTTCGTGAAACACCGCGAGGAAGGCATGGAAGATCTTTCCTACCGCGAAATTGCGCAGCGGATGTTCGCCTTGGCCGATGGCGCCGTGATGAGCGCCAAGAAGGACGCCTTCGCCAACATCGGCGGCTTCATCGCCTTCCGTGATGGTGCCTTGGCCGAAGCCTGCACCAATCTGCTCATCATCACCGAAGGCTTCTCCACCTACGGCGGCCTTGCCGGTCGCGACATGGAGGCCATCGCCATCGGCCTGGAGGAGGTCTTTGACCCGCACTACCTGGAGTACCGCATCAAGAGCACCGGCTTTCTGGGCGAAGCCCTGCACAAGCTGGGCGTGCCCCTGATGCTGCCCATTGGCGGGCATGCCGTGTACATCGATGCAAAGAAGCTGTACCCGCACATCCCGCCTGCACAGTACCCGGGCCAGGCGCTGGTGTGCGAACTGTTCAGGATCGGCGGCATCCGCAGCGTGGAGATCGGCTCGGTGATGTTCGGCAGCTATGCGGAGGATGGGTCATTGCGGCCCGCGCGCATGGAACTGGTGCGCCTCGCCATCCCGCGCCGGGTATACACGCAAAGCCACATCGAGTACGTGGCCGAAGCGTTTGAGGAAGTGATGCGCCGCAGGGAGCAGGCGAAGGGCCTAAGGATCATGAAGGAACCAAAATTCCTTCGTCACTTTACGGCCCATTTCGAACAATTGCGATGAATTCCGGAAGTACGGTCCGCGTCACCAAACGGTTCCACTTTGAAATGGCCCATGCCCTGCGCTGCCACGATGGGCTGTGCGCCAACATCCACGGGCACTCGTATGTGCTGGACGTTACCCTGCTCGGTACGCCGCGCAATGAGCCTGGCCATGCCAAGGACGGCATGGTGATCGATTTCAGCGAGCTGAAGAAGCTGGTGCATGCTGCCGTGATCCAAGACTACGACCACGCCTTGTTGCTGCACGAGCATGACCGCGCCCAAGCCTCAAGCGGCCATGAGCTCTTCGGCCGCACGCGCTTCACGCCTTGGCAGCCGAGCTGCGAAAACGTGCTGCTGGACATTGTGGAGCGGCTGAAGAGAGCGCTGCAAGGGAAGGGCACGTTGCACGCCGTGCGCTTGCAGGAGACCGCCACGAGCTGGGCGGAGTGGGGGGCGTGAAGGATTCCCCAACTACCAGCGCTCGGGTCAGGCCCATGGGCAGGCCAGTACGTCCCGAGTGCCCGACATGGAAATTTCAGGGCCTTTGACAGAAGGATATTTCTCACTCCCGCAGGGTCTCGCGCAGCGGACCCTGCGTAATTGGCGGGAGTGCCAACGGTAATGGGCCACGGCCCAAGACGGTCGCTGAAAACCGTTCACAAGTTCGCCACCCGTTCCAGCCCGCGCCGTTCTGCAATGCTGATGTCGCGTCCCTGGGTGGCGATCAGCCCCTCGTCCTTCAGGTCGGTGAGGCAGCGGATCAGCGATTCGGTGGCAGTGCCCACGATGGTGGCCAGGTCATCCCGACTGATGCGCACGCCGAGGTCCTTGGAGCCTTGTGCGCTGAACCGGTCGTGCAGTTGGAGCAAGGCTTGCGCCACGCGTTGGCGCACGCTGGCATAAGCCAGTTGCAGCAGGCGCTCCTGCTTTTCGGCCACGTCGTGGCTCAGCATGTGGATCAGGCGCATGCTCACGTCGCGGTCACGGTATAGCAGGCGCATCAGGTCTTCGCGCGGCACCAGGGCCACCTCGGAATCCTCCATGGCATCTGCGGTCTCCATGGCGTGGCCGTTCTCCAGCAGGCCCATGTATCCGATGAAATCGCCCGGCACGTGCAAGCCGGTCACGAACTCCTTGCCGTCGTTGTTCACCTTGAAGGTGCGCACCTTGCCCTTGATCAGGAAAGGGACGTGGCGCATCTCGTCGCCCTCGTGGAAGAGCACGTCCTTTCGCGCGATCTGGCGGGTCTTGCGGTCCTTGCTGATGTCCTGCAAAGCCGCCACGCCGCGTGCCTGGTCCAGGAAGGCGTTCAGGCCCTCCACGGTGCGGTCGAAGCCCTTGCGGAACATGTCGCTCCGTTTCAGCCGGCCCTCGATGGCGTTGAGCAGTTCACTTTCCTCGAAGGGCTTGGTGATGTAGTCGTCCGCGCCGAGCTCCATGCCCTTGCGCACATCGCCGCGCTCTGCTTTGGCGGTGAGGAAGATGAAGGGCGTTTCGGCGGTTTCCGGCGAGCGGCCCAGCAAGTGCAGCACGCCGTAGCCGTCCAGCTCGGGCATCATGATGTCGCAGAGCACCAGGTCCGGCGTTTCCTTGCGGGCCAGGTCCACGCCTTTGCGGCCGTTCTCGGCCTTCAGCACGCGGTAGTTGGCCAGTTCCAGGATTTCGGCGGTGTTGTCCCGAACGTCGGCATCGTCCTCAATGAGCAGGATGGTCTTCATGGTTGTAGCAGGTTGCTGGGAATGGTGACGTGGAAGGTGCTGCCGCGGCCAGCGCTGCTGGTGTAGGTAATGGTACCGTGCATCAGGTCCAAGTAGCGCTTCACCAGGTGCAGGCCGAGGCCCGTGCCTTGGATGGTGAGCACGTTTTGCGCACGGAAGAACGGTTCGAAGAGGTGCGGCCGGTCCGCCTCGGGGATGCCCATGCCTTGGTCGATCACGGAGAAGCTGAGGGTGCCGTCGATCACGGACGTGTGCAGGTCCACGGGGCTGTCCTCCGGGGAATACTTGATGGCGTTGGTCACTAAGTTGGTAATGGTGTTCACCAGCATGCCGCGGTCCAGGACCACTGTGCGTTCGTCGCTGCGGTGGTCGTATTGCAGCAGCTGCCCCGGCTTGGCCATGCCGCGCAGCTCCTCGATCAGGCTGATGCAGAGGTGTACCACGTCGATGGTTTCGGGCACCGGGGGCACGTCGCCCTGCTCAATGCGCTCGAAGGAGAGGAAGTCGTTGAGGATGGCAGTGAGGTCGCGCACTTTGGCCTTGATGCGCTGTACGTGCTTGTGTACTTTTTCGTTGCCGGGGCCCTCGGCGTAGCGCGCAATGAGGTCCGCAGAGCCCATGATGGTGCTGAGCGGCGTACGGAACTCGTGCGAGGCCATGGAGACGAAGCGCGACTTGAGCACGTTCAGTTCCTTCTCCCGCTCGTAGGCGATCTCCACCGCCCGTGCGCCCTTGGCGAGTTCAGCGGTGCGTTCCTCCACGCGCTTCTCCAATTCGGCGTTGCTGCGCTGCAGCGCATCCTCCACCTTGCGCCGCTCAGTGATGTCGGTCACTAGGCCCATCACGTAGAGTTCGCCGTCCACGGTGAAGTGGTTCAGGCCCACCTCCACGGGGAACACGGTGCCGTCCTTGCGCTTGCCGAAGAGCTCGCGGCCGCGGCCCATGTGGCGCTTTGACGGTTTTGCATTGAAGTCCGCCCTGAAATTCCGGTGGCTGTGCTGGAAGGATTTGGGGAGCAATTCCTCGATCGACCGCCCCAGCAGTTCTCCTTCCGCAAAGCCGAACAGGTCCAACAGGCGCGGATTGTGCATGCGGATCGCGCCGGAACGGTCCACCAGCACCAAGCCTTCCGCCGCAGATGCGAACAGCATCTCGCGCACCCGTTCCAATTGAACGGGGTTCACATTGGATTCGCCATGCTCCATTTCGGTCGGCGAAGTTATTCAGATGCCGCGCCGGGCGTGCCGGAAAGGCTGGCAGCGCCTGTGCGCAGGTCGTACACGCGCCAACGGCTGATGGGCTTGGAGTACAGGTTGATGGTGATGGCACGGCCCGGCCCGGGGTTGGAGTGCCGGTGCACGGGGTTGCCATGGCCCATGTAGGAGAGGGTGCCTGGCGCCAGGAATTTCACGCCTTTGGAAAGGGGGGCACTGCCCGGCACTACCTTGAAGCGTTCTTCCCGCACGTTGCCGAGCACCGGCTTGATCCAGGCCATTTGGCTGTCGTAATCATGTATGCTGGTGCGCTGCCCGGCCTCGTAGCAGATCAGGAGCAGTTCGTGGGTCGGGCTGCTGTGGATGCATTGCCGCGTGTAGTGCCGCCGGTCCCAGCGGGCAAGGGCTAGGGCCTCCTCCACGGAAGGCTGGAAGCGCAGCATGGCATCGGTATAGCCGGAAGGGCGTGATTCCTTCTCAAGCAACAGCACCAGCTCCGCGATGGAGCCGATGGTTTCAGGCAGGGCGCTGAGGTCCAGAACAAGGGCCATTGGCCAAGATTAGCGGAAGTGCACGGGGGCGCGCATGATGATCGTCACTCCTGAATGCCCCATTTGCTCAGCTCCGTGCGGGCTTTGGGCAGGGTTGATCACAGGAATGGGGCAGTTGCCGGGCGGGTTTTCCATACTGGTTAACTTTGTGTACCACACGGTTCCATCATGGCGCATATCATTCTTCCCACGGATTTCAGTGAGCCTTCGCTGCAAGCCTGCCGGTATGCGGCCGGATTGTTCGGTGCGGAGGACCACGTGTACACACTGCTTCACGCATACATGGATGCGGAGCCCTTTGTGGATACGTGGCCGGGCATGGCCGATGAAATGTACAAGGCTTCCATGCAGGCCATGGGGGCTTGGGAAGCAAAGGTGCGGGCCTTGCCGGAATTTGCCGGCGCGGTGGTGCGCAGCGAAGTGCTCTACGGAGGGCTGGCAGGCACCATCAATGACCTGGCACGGGAGAAGCATGCGGACCTGGTGGTGATCGGAACATTGGGCCGCTCCGGGAACGGGCTGCTGGGGAGCAATGCGGGTGATGTGGTGAAGCATTGCAGGTGGCCGATCCTGGTGGTGCCTGCCATGGCCGGAAAGGGGGCCGTGCGGAAGATCCTGTATGCGGACGATGGGAAGCGCGTGGAAGTGGAGGGCAGCCGCATGTTGCTGCGCATCGCCTTGCGCTCAAAGGCTGAGATCATTTTCGCACACGTGCTGAAGGACAGGAATGAATTGCCAAACACCAAGGTGGCGGGCATGTATGAAGAGCTGTTCCAGGCCGTTCCGCACCGCTTCATCTCGGGGGAAGGGGAGGACATTGCGGGCGTGATCGACTTATTGGCGGAGAAGGAAGGTGCCGACATGATAGCCGTGCTCCACCGCCACACCGGGTTTATGGAGGGCCTGTTCCACCGTAGCACCGCCAAGCGCCTGGCCTTGTACACCGACACGCCCCTGCTGGTGATGCCGGAGGCTGATATGAAGAAGGAAGCGTGATCCCGGCGGATCAGGAAAGAAAGCGACCTTGCACTTCAGGTTCGGGCACCATGCAGGCGTCGCGGCGCCCGAACCAGCGGAAGCGGTTGCGCGCCACCAGGTCGTAAACGGCATCGCGCAGGAAGCGGGGCACGATGATCAGCCCGTATGCCCATTGCCAAGCACCGCCAAGGTCGCGGGCCACATGCAGCACGGCCGTGGACCGGGTGAGCCATTTGCCCTTCCGCCGGTATACGATGCTGCTGAAAGCATCGCCCGAAACGCCGGGTCCATTGAGCATTCGCTGCCCTGTTTCAGACTGGAGCGGTGCAAAGCGGAAACGGTTGCGCCTGTCGTGGCGGATGATGAACTGCACCGCACCATTGCAGAGGTTGCACACGCCATCGAACAGGACCAGATGGTCCGGAAGCGCAGGAGGGGCGGGGATATCCCCGTTGGTCATTGCGCCTTGGCCAGCACGCCGCACAGGTGCCACAGCAGCCGGGCGCCCACATTGGCATCCCAATCACCGTGCGGGCCGGGCGTCACTTCCACCAGGTCGAAGCCGATGATCTGCTTGCCGCTTGCGGCAAGGCGCGAGAGCAGGTAAGTGGCTTCCTCAAAAGCGAAACCGCCGGGCACGGGCGTGCCGGTGTGCGGGCAGAGCGACGGGTCCAGCGCATCAATGTCGAAGCTGATGTGGACCTTTTCCGGGAGCTGTGCAATGATGCGGTCGCATTGCTTCTGCCAGGTCATGCCTTCGTATTGCTCGCGGCGAATCTCCGCGCTGCGGTGAATGCGCACGCGCAGCTCTTCCTTGGCGAACACGCGGGCCTCTTCCTCACAGAAATCACGGATGCCCACGGAAACAATGCGTTCCACCTGTGGGATCTGCAAGGCATTGTACATGATGCTGGCGTGGCTGCCCGTGAAGCCCTCGTATGCCTTGCGCAGGTCCAGGTGCGCATCGAAGTGAAGGATGCCGAAGCTGTCGTGGCGCTCCGCGTGTGCGCGGTACATGCCCAAGGGGGTGCTGTGGTCGCCGCCCACTAAGCCGGTCAACTTGCCCTGGTCCATCCAGTAGCCGGTGCGCTGCTGCACCCAGTCGTTCATTACCGCGCTTTCGCCGTTCACCAGCTCCAATGCTTTCGCGGCCTTCTTCTCCGCGGATTTGTTGCCGCCGTGTACCAACAGGTCGATCACATGCGCGGCTTCCTTCTTCAACGCGGCGCTTTGTTCCAGTAGCGCCTCCGGGGTCTCGTCCATGGCAATGCCGTGTTTCCACAGGTCCGGAAACTCCGGGTGGAAGAGGTCCACTTGGAAGGAGGCCTCCAGGATGGCTTCCGGCCCTTTTGCGGTGCCGCCGCCGTAGCTGGTGGTCACTTCCCAAGGCGCGGGCACCAGCACAATGTCGGCTTCTTCCGCCGTGAAAGGCAGGCCGTAGATGCCGGCTTGCGCATTGCCGGGGCTGTTGGGGTCAAAGGCCTTGATCTTGGAAGCTCTGCTCATGGGTGCTGCTGTTCGGGGCGCGAAGTTCGGCATTGCGTAGGTGATCGCCGCAAATGCAAGCGGCCCCGGAACTTGCCCGGGGCCGCCACGGCCAATTCAACGAACCCCTCGTTGCGCTGACGGCCGGAAAAGTTCAGGGCCTCATCCCTTGGGCCAAGAGCTCGAGCAGGTTGGGCATGCGCACGGCGACCTTTTCCACCGCAACCACCGCCGCCTTGCGCAGGTGCGGTGCACTTGGTTCCATGCGGCTTTCGGCAGGACCGGAGGGGGGCGGAGCCGGAGCCGGGACGTGCGGCATCACAGGATAGGTCGTGTCCAGTGGTGCAGTGCTGTCCAACGACAATCCTTGGGGGCCCATCGTCCATTGATGGCCCACCATGTCCCCGTCGTAGGTATCGGTGGTGTTGGAAATGTCGTCCAGCAATGGGCGTGAATTTTTCCGGAGGAACACGGATTTGCCCATTGGCACTTGCAGGATGAACCGCGCTTCCTGGCCGCGAAACTTGTCTTCCGCCTGGTAGCTCACCACGGGGGAGAGGGAGAGCACATCGCCTTCCTGCTTGTAGGTGTATTGGACGCGTGCTGCCCTGGACAGAGCGGATTTGGCCGTGGCGCCATGGGCTTCGCGGATCAACACAAGGTGGTACAGGCTGTCATTGCTGGCCTCAATGTCCGCACTGGCCCACGCTCCGCTGATCTTGCCATTGTCCAGGTGGATCCCGTCCAGGTCCAAGTTCAGGCGGCCATGATCGTAGTTGATGCTCCATTCGCTGGCCATGGTGTCGCTTGGCAGAAGCATGTCCAAGCTGATGGTGGCGGACACGGGTTGTACGATGGGAAGTTCCGTGCGCAGGCTGTTCTCCCGGCCGAAATCCCTGGCCAGCGATATGCCGGCCCAGAGCACCGGTACCAGTGCAAGGATCCACACCCCACTGAGGGACCAGCTGATCCAACGGGGAGCGGGGGTGCCCAGGAGCAGCCGGAATCCGGCGAGGAAAAGGCCGATGACCGGAATTACCACCAGTAGGACCATGCCGATGGCAAACCAGAGGGCGTGGTTCTTGGAGTCGAATAAATGGCCACCGAGATCGAGCAACCCGATGTGTTCATTTCCCCATGTGGATTGCCACAGGCCCACGGACCCGCCGATGGCCCCGGTGAACAAGCCCAGGAAGAGCAGGACGGCAATGATCACCAAAACCAGGCCCACCAGCTTGCCGATCAAGGTGAATAACTGATGCCCGGCTCCCTCGGCGCGATAGCGCATGTCTTGGCGGTATCCACTTCCCTTGCTCCAATATTTCCGGCCCATTTCCTTGGCCTCACCCGCCATCTTCGTCGCGCCTGCCTTTACTTGTTCGGCGCCCTCGTCAAACATGCGCTTGATGTTGTCCACGGTCACCGGTTCCCCTTGCATCTCCAATTTCTCCGCTGCGGTGTTGGCCTCAGGCACCAGCGCCCACATCACGATGTAGAGCAGTGCCGGGGAACCCCATCCGGCAAATAGGAAGAAGAGGAAACCGATGCGCAGCCACAGCGGGTCGATGCCGAAGTAGTGGCCCAGGCCTGCAAGCACGCCGGCCAACTTCTTGTCGTCCATATCGCGGTACAGGCGCTTATGCCTGCGTGGCCCGGCCTGTTGCCAAGTGTTTTCTCCCTTGGCCGTACCGCCCCCGGTGGTTTCATCGTCCACATAGTCCTCGGGCTGGCCCATCACCTGTTTCACGTGGTCCACATCGGCCATGGAAACGGCTTGGCGGCCCTGTAAACGCTCGGTGAAGAGCTCGGCGATGCGCGCTTCGATGTCGCCCATGATCTCCTCGGCCTCGCTGCTCCCGCTGAACTTGGCGCGGATGTTGGCCAAGTAGCGCTGCAATGAATCGTAGGCGTCTTCTTCAATGTGGAAGACGGTTCCATTGAGGTTGGCGGTGAACGTCTTTTTCATCAGGAGGGGTTGTTGCGGGTGGCTTTTTTCACGGCTTGGGCCAGTTCTGCCCAGGTATCATCGAGTTCCTTGAGGAATTTGCTGCCCACGGGAGTGAGCTTGTAATACTTGCGCGGCGGGCCGCTCCGGCTTTCTTCCCACCGGTAAGTGAGGTAGCCGGCATCTTTCAGCCGGGTCAGCAAGGGGTAGAGCGTGCCTTCCACCACGATCAGTTTGGCATCCTTCAGCTTGGCAATGACGTCCGATGGGTACAGCTCCTCCGCTGCGAGCAGCGAGAGGATGCAGTACTCCAGCACGCCTTTGCGCATCTGGGCCTTGGTGTTCTCCACTTTCATTGTTCAGGGTTCCAGGTCTTCGGTGGGCGATGCCCGGTAGTTGACGATGCAAATATATATGTACAGGATAGTAGTATGCAAAACAAAGTACTGTTTTATGATGAATGGCTTCGGGGCAGGGATGAACGGCTGGGGGCTGAGGGGAGGCTGCGAGCGTGGCTCGTAGGGTGTCGTTCGTAGGATGCAGTTTGCAGGGCGTGGCCCCCTCCGATCACCGCCCGCCAATCACCAAAAAACAGAAAAGGCCAGCCCTTTCGGACCGGCCTTTTCAGGGAAAGCGATCGGGATCAATCCAGCATCAACTTGCGCGTCACCGTTCCTTGGTCGAAGGTGAGGGTAACGAAGTAGGCGCCGGGCTTCAGGCCGTTGCGGTGCAGGAGGTAGTTGGTGTTCTCCACGTTTTCGGCACGCACGCGGCGGCCGTTCACATCGTAAACTTCCACCATGCGGATGGTTTCCTTGGCGCTGGTGATGCGCACCACATCATGCGCGGGATTCGGGGCCATGGCCACGCCCACGGCAATGGGGTCATGGTCGGCAAGGCCCATCAGGCCGCAAGGGCCCAGGCCCAATGCACAAACGATGCGCGGGTTCATGTAGCCCATGATGGTGTCGATGTAGGCCCGGCCCTTGGTGCCGCTGAAGTTGGGGTTGCTGGCTTGGCTGGCCTGTCCTGCGGTGATCGGCGGAGGGCCGGGGGAAACCACCGTTTGGGCCAGTGCACCAGCCGGGTCCCACCATTGCCACGGGCCAGCTTCTTCAAAGGTGCCGGGGATCTGTGCTGGCCAGTTCGGGGTCACCAAGGGGAAGGTTCCTTCCAAGTTGGTGTTGATATGGACGGTGTTGGAGCCATGCACTTGATCCGTGTTGTACAGGCTTCTGGCCCGTGTTGTGAACGGGTCGTTGCCCACCAGCGTGGCAAAACTGCTGTTGTTGCCGAAATCGTTCACCAGTTCCATGAACACGTTGCTGCCTTGCACGTCCACCACCTGTTCGCCGGTGGTGGGCACGATCACGGTGCCGTTGCCGTAAGGTGCAAAGGGGTCGAATATGGTTTGCAGGGCCACCATGGGCATATCGCCGGGCGCAAGCCAGCTGGTATCTGCCAAGGCGCCGCCTGCATTGACGCAGAAGTTGAAGTGGCTGTCAAAGCCGTTGGGCCGGTAAAGGGCCAACTGGCCGCCAAAGCCTTCGATGTTGCCCACCACAGTGGTGTCCACATAACTGGTGTTGGGGTCGAATGGGTCAGGCCGGAATTTGTCTATGTACAGTTCCTGCGGATGGTCCAGCGTGGCTGCTGCCAAGGCGATATATCCGCCAGTGCCCTCGCCGTACACAATGATCTTGGAGGGATCAATGGCATAGGTGTTGGCACCGTCCGCATCCGCCTTGAGGTTGCGGATGCACTGCTTCACGTCGTGGATGGCGCGGTAGATGGCATTGAGCAGGGTGCCCCGGCGAATCTCCACCGTGCTGCCCAGCGGGTTCCATCCCAAGCGGTAGTCCATGCTCACGGCCACGTAGCCCCGGCGGGCCATCTGCTTGCAGATCTCCACGGCACTGCTGTCGGTCTTCAGGCCAGTGGGGCTGCCGTTCAGCGGCGGCGGCAACGCGTTGCCGGTATGGACGAAGATGAACACCGGACGGGCCGTTTCGCTGTCCAGGTCCTGCTCCGGCTGGTAAACGTCCATTTTCAGGTTCGCCACTTTCACCACGGTGCTGGCGTCCAGCGGGTCGAAAAAAGGAGCAGGGATGGGCTGTCCGGTGGAGACCAGCGTTTGCAGCTGCACCACCTCAGGGCCATAGAGCGCCGGGTTGGAAAATTGTGAGGTAAGGAAGTCGATGTTGGTGCCGAACACAACATCGCTGGTCAGGGTGACCTGGTTTGCAGTGAACACCTCACTGAGGTATCGGTCCTGGGCGTGCCCGGCAAGGGCCATGGCCGCAAGCGGAAGGGCACAAAGTAGTTTTCCGGTCATGATGGAGTTGTTTGGGTTTTGGTCAATGAAAGGTAGCTTTTTTCAGCGGGTTTTGAATTCGTAGGCAAGTTGAAGGTACGCCAATCGGCCGATGCGCGGCCCTCCGTACACTAAGTACACGTCGTTGTTCAGCGCGCGGTCCAGCCGGTCTCCGCTTGGGATCTCCGTATCCCACAACGGCAACAGGCCGAAGAGGTCGCTGGCGCCGAGCTTTACGGTGAGGTGCTGCTTGGGCAATGCCACGCTTACCTGCGCGTCCACCATGTCATAGCTGGGGATGGGACCGGTGAATTGCGGGGAACCTTCGAAGGTGTAGCCCTCCACGTACTTCCAGTTCAGGCCGTAGCTAAGCCGTTTCAATGCGGTGAACGGGATCTTCCGGTCGCGGGCGTTGAAGCCGGCGTTGAACTTGTTGAGCGGTGTGTTGAAGGCGGGAATGATGGGGTCGTCCGCGCCGCTGATCAATTGGTTGTAGCTGTAGTTGAACGTATAGGTGAGCCGAGGCCGGTAACAGTTGAGGCCCGCGTTCAGCCCGCGCGTGGTCACCGTGCTGTGTGCGTTGGCCGCCACGCGGTAGGCCTGGAGGCCCACCGGCGGAATGTTCCCCGCCTGCGGAAAACTGGCATGCAGGCCGATGATGTAACCGATGAAATCGGTGTACCAGCTGTTGTACGCCCCAAGGTCCAGATAGACGCTTTCCCAGTGGGTTCCGCGATACCCGATCTCAATGGTCCTTACCTGCTCCGGCCGCACGCGGTCCACGTTGAAGTAGTCGAGCAGGCTTCGGTTCAGGCCGTTGTCCCTGTACTGCTGAAAGCTGTCGATGGTGAACATGGAATCGCGGCCCGCCTCGAACTGGCCGTCCACATTGCCCAGCAACAGGGCACGGCCCACGTTGTAGTAGAGGTACTGGTCTGCCAGCGTGGGGTTGCGGATGGCGCTGCTGAAGCCGGCGCGCCACACGTGTGCGGGTGTTTTGGCATACACCAATGAAAGGGCTGGGGAGAAGAGCGCCTTGAAGTTCTCGTTCTTGTCCATGCGAACGGTGGCCGTGGCGGTGAGCTTGCGTTCCATGAACCTCTTTTCCAGCCCCGCATACAGGCCAAACTCGTTGTTGCGGATGCGCACGTCGCCCGTGTCGCGGAAGATGGTACCTGCGCTATTGGGCAGGAACTGCCTGAAGTTGCCGCCAACGGTCACTTCGCCGAAGGCCGGCTTGAACTTGTATTCACCCATGGCATGCGCCAGCACGCTCTTGTCGTAGAAAAGCGAGCCGCCTTCAGTGAAACGCTTGCCGGTGATCTCGTCGAATTTTTCATTGAACCGGCTGGTGCCCGGTACATAGAACGGTACCAGCCCCTGCGTCAAGCTGTTCAAGGAGTTTACGGAGTCCATCACCAGTTGGTGAAAGTGGTCGAACATGCC
>JAFDZY010000276.1 GCA_018266685.1 Bacteroidota bacterium | reverse complement strand
GTCCTCCGGCAGGTAGACCCCCTCCATGAGGCTGTAGGCGGAGATGCCGAGGGCCAGGGCCATGGTCAGGTCCCGAGCCGCACAGCCCCGGCACCGAACCGTCGGTGGAGGCGCAGAGCCGTCGCCTCCAAGGCGAGTCGCTTCTCGACGGGCACCTCGGTGAACAATGGCCGCTCGGGTTGGGTCGAGGTCATCCACGCGTCCAGCTCAAGCCGCTGGATGAGGACGCGCCGCTCGGCCTCCTGGCGGAACCGCGCCTGAATCTGGCCCACAACGCACCAGAGGTCCTGGTGCTCGACGACCTGATCCAGGACATGGGTGGTCTCATCAAGGTCCCACCACGCAAGCCTCAGGCGGCGCAGAAAGCGTCCATCCAGGCGCCACCCCCAAGCCAACTCCCAGAGCCACGCCGCCAAGGCGATCTCATGCTTCGGCAAGGCTGGGTTCAGGACCCAGCGCGCGCTCTCGCTGGCCTTCACGACCTCCAGGAGCGGCAGCGCTTCCTGGTCCTGTCCATGGGCTTGGCGGAGGGCGGCGACAGCTTCTGCGGGCCGGATCAACCGACCTAGGGCGGGTATCTCCATGGGCTGAAGCTGGCCTACACGGTAGAGGCCGAAGCGGGCTAGCCTCTCCCGGGACTTTGCCTCCAAGGCCGGAAGGGCCTTCAAGGCATAGGGCGCGAGGAAGGGATCTTCTGTGCCGTCCGCGACCAGACGCACCTGATCCTCGGCCTGAGCGGCGAGGCGCGAGACCGTCAGGCTCCGAGACAACCCACCGTGCACTTCCCAGCCTGCCGAGCTGTGCAGGTCCTTCCGCACCCGCTCGGCGGCGTCGAGGGCGGGGCCATGGAGTCGCTCCGTGCCGCGGAGGTCAAGGAAGGCTTCGCCGAGCCGCCCCAGTCGCCCTTGCGGACTGTAGGCCAGGAGCCGGTGACCCAGGAACGCGCGTGCATCGAGCCAAGAGGAGGGCGCCGGGTCGAGGATCACGAGCCCTGGATCCCGGTGTAGGGCCACCTCAACAGGAAGCCCGGCAGAGAGCCCGGCGGCCTTTGCCCGGCGGTCCACCATCCAAAGCGTCGGCGTCCGGCCCTTGGCCGGGCTGCGGAATCCCAGAGGCCGACCACTTAGACCCCGATCCCGCAGTCGAGCCAGCTGGAACGGCAATTCTGGGACCCACACCGCCAACATGAAGACACCTCAGGTCCTCCTAGCGCATCCAGGAGGGGTCCCAAGAATGGCGAATAAAAGACGAAAGCGCTAGTCTATGTCCTCGACCTGGGGTGCCCTTGCCGCCCCTATGGGCAGGTGTGCGGACTCCTGCCATCCTCGCCGCATGTGCAACGAGATTGGGGTCCGGCCAGATCTCCTGGAGGTCGTGAAGGCGGAATTAGGCGCTCCTTGGATGGAGGGTGCGCCCTTCACCCCGAAAATCAGCATCCGCCCATCGGACGAGACTCCAGCCGTGCGGTTGATAGACGGCCAACGGGTGGCATCGAACTACATGTGGGGCTTCCTGCCGCCGAACGCTCCCAGTCGGAAGTTCATCTCGGAATACTTCACCTTCAACGCCCGCGACGACAAGATCGCCACGGGGCGGCTCTACGGAAAGCCGTTTCGGGAAGCACGCTGCTTGGTCACGGTGAGTCTCTGGTACGAGACGGCGAAACCACCAGGGGAGAAGAAGGGCACGCGCTGCACGGTACAGCCCGCGAAGGGGGGCATTTTCGTGTTCGGGGGTATGTGGGGCCCTTGGGTTGACCCGGAGACCGAGGAGCATCACGACACCGCGACCATCATCACGACGACACCCAATGCGACGATCGCGGACCTGCCCCATCACCGGATGCCCGCGCTGCTGCCGAGAGACGCCTGGGCCGACTGGTTGAATCCGAAGACCTCGGTGGCCGATCTTCAGGACCTGCTCAGGGCCGCGCCGGACGAATGGCTGGAAGTAATGGTGGGGCGTCCGAAACCTTCAGGCGTCGGAGAACAGACATCGGGCTGAGCCCTAGGTTGCGCTCAGCTCGATCAATGAACCGGGCGCCTAGGGGTTCAGCGCGTCCCGATAGGCGCTCATGCCCTGAATGAGTCGGGAACAGATCGCCCATGCAGCCCCAGGTTCAGAAGCGCAGGCGTGGCGAGCCTCATCCACACCAACGCGCCCTTCGAAGGTGTCCCGAGCCAAAGGGAGGACCTTGACCCACTCCTCGATCGAGGTCCAGGGGTCACTCGCATCAGTACAGCGCTCCTTTAGGTCTGAGGCTAGGGTGATTGCGAAGAAAAAAAGTAGCTTTGCCTCCTCCCTCGCCGCGAGCTTCAAAACTTCGGGAGGCACCCCATCCGGCTTGCGATTTAGTGAGGAGAGAAGTTGGTAAAGTCCTCCGTGAGAGGTGACCGGGTCGTTCGTAAAGTCCATGTAGTAGTCGGGGACAGGCCCTCCTAAGGAACCATGGTCCTTAATATCTTTGCGGCTGTAGGTAGTACGGGGCATAGAGCCTCCTCATCGGTCGCTTTGCCGAATGGTGTTGGTGGGGCGGGCTGGTCGAAATAGGCCGAGGAAGCCGACTTCGAGCAGATGATAGCTTTCGATCGCTCGGCTCACACGGCCAGCCGATTTTTTCTAGGCATTTGCTGGCGTCCCGGTTGTCCGCACTTGGGTTCCACGGGCCTTGGGACCGTCTGAGGATGCTAGCTAGATGCTACCCTTTGGCCTAAACAGCCAGGTGCGGTTCAGGATCGGCTCTTCGCCCCTCATGGATCCATCGAGCCGTTGGGGGCTACCCTCCACTTCCAGTTGAACCGCTACACCCTAAGTTCCCTGTGAACAGGCCAGATGCCGCATGAATGCTGTTGAGATTGAAGCCGCAGTATCGGATTTGGCCCTCCAGCCCTTCGACCCCGCGAACTTCCCCTATGCCTTCCTTGAAGCCTTCGGCAACAAGGAGACGACGATCAAGCGCCTTCGCGCCGGGGCGTCGAACAAGTCCGATTTCGCGGGTTCTTGGGGCGGCGTCCTCCAGACCAACAACATTCACATCGCCGTCTGCGCGGCCGGACAGGTGCCGCAGGCGCTCAAAGCCTTAAAGGACAGCCCTGCGACCGCCAAGGCCAAGGCGAAGTTCATACTCGCCACCGATGGCGCGAATCTCGAGGCCGAAGACCTCGGCAGCGGTGAGACCGTCTCCTGCGCCTTCCAGGATTTTCCCGACCACTTCGGCTTCTTCCTGCCTCTGGCAGGCATCACCACCGTCCGCCAGATCAGCGAAAACGCCTTCGATATCCGGGCCACCAGTCGCCTGAATCGCCTATATGTCGAACTGCTGAAAGACAACCCTGAATGGGGAACATCAGAACGCCGCCACGACATGAACCATTTCATGGCGCGTTTGATCTTCTGTTTCTTCGCCGAGGACACTAACATTTTCGTCGGCAAAGGCAAGTTCACCGAGACCGTTGCGCAGATGAGCGCGAAGGACTCGGCCAACACCCATGAAGTCATCGGCACCTTGTTCCTCGCCATGAACACGAAAAGCGGGGATCGAGCCGTGGCGAAGATCCCTCGTTGGGCCGACGACTTCCCGTATGTGAACGGTGGTTTGTTCTCAGGCAGCATGGATGTTCCGAAGTTCAGCAAGATCGCCCGCTCCTACTTCCTCCATGTCGGCGGCCTCGACTGGACGAAGATCAACCCGGACATTTTCGGATCGATGATCCAGGCCATCGCCGAGGACGAGGAGCGCGGTGAGCTAGGGATGCACTACACGAGCGTTCCCAACATTCTCAAGGTGTTGAATCCGCTGTTCCTCGACGACCTGCGGGCGCGGCTTGAGGAAGCAGCCGATAACGCCCGAGCCTTGCTCAATCTGCGCAAGCGCATGGCGAAGATCAGGGTCTTCGACCCGGCCTGCGGCTCCGGCAACTTCCTGGTCATCGCCTATAAGGAAATGCGTGGCATCGAGGCCGAGATCAACCGGCGGCGCGGTGAGCTGGACCGTAGCTCGGAGATACCACTCACGAATTTTCGCGGGATCGAGCTGCGCGATTTCCCAGCAGAGATCGCGCGGCTTGCCCTGGTCATTGCCGAGTACCAGTGTGACCTGCTGTATCGAGGGCATGGGCTGGCCTTGGCCGAATTTCTGCCCCTCCGCAACGAGAACTGGATCACCTGCGGCAATGCGCTGCGGCTCGACTGGCTGGGCATCTGCCCACCGACGGGAACGAGCGTCAAGCTGGTCAGTGACGACCTCTTTCAGACTCCGCTCGATCAACCAGAGTTCAATTTCGAGAACGAAGGAGGCGAAACATACATCTGTGGCAACCCGCCATATCTAGGTAGCAAATGGCAGACTGACCAGAACAAGGCCGATCTCAAGTCCGTTTTCGAAGGTCGCACGACCAACTGGAAATCTCTCGATTATGTTGCTGGCTGGTTTATGAAGGCCGCTGACTACGGTACACGGACCAGCACTGCTGCCGCGTTTGTCGCAACAAACTCAATCTGCCAGGGTCAACAGGTTCCATTCCTCTGGCCTCTGATATTTCGGACTGGCCATGAGATTGCATTCGCACATACCAGTTTCAGGTGGTCCAACCTAGCTAGTCACAAAGCTGGTGTGACGGTGGTTATCGTTGGGATTTCAAATCAAGCCAAATCGAATCGGCCACTAGTTTCGGTAGGGGACGATGGCAAACTGATCTCAAAAAACGCCACCAACATTAATCCGTATCTAATCGATGGGCCAAATGTTGTGGTCCATCCCCTCTCAAAGAGTCCCATCGGCTTGCCTGAGATGGCGCGCGGCAACTCGCCAACCGATGGGGGGAATCTAATTCTCTATCCCACCGAACTTGCCGCACTCGAACTCAACCAGGAGGCATTTGCTCAGTTTATTCGCCCATTTGTTGGTTCACGAGAGTTAATCTCCGGTAGCCGCCGATTTTGTATCTGGATCGAAGACCAAGCAGTCGATACGGCCGAAAGCATACCCAGCATCAAGGAGCGAATCGAACGTGTGCGGAACTTCCGACTAGATAGTGAGAAGGCAGCTACCGTTAGGGCCGCCCAATGGGCATATAGATTTGACGAGCGAAAAGCACTGCCGAAGCAGCCGGTAATCTGCGTACCAGTGATTAGCTCCGAGAATCGCCCATATCTACCCGCCGCGTTGCTACCTGAAGGGACGGTTGTATCAAACAAAGCGTTTACGCTTCCCGGGAGCGAACTGTGGCCCATGGCGGTCATATGTTCCCGACTCAACATAACTTGGGTCGCGGCTGTCTGCGCCCGGATGCGGACCGACTATTCGTATACAAATACCCTTGGCTGGAACACTCTCCCCCTACCGATGTTGACCGACAAGAACAAGGCCGACCTCACCCGCTGCGCTGAGGACATCTTGCTGACACGGGAGCATCACTTCCCGGCGACCATCGCTGATCTCTACGATCCCGACGCCATGCCCCCCGACCTGCGGGCTGCGCATGAGCGCAATGACGAAGTGCTTGAGCGCATCTACATTGGTCGCCGCTTCAAGAATGACACTGAGCGCCTGGAAAAGCTGTTCGACCTGTACACCAAAATGACCGACTCGGCAGCACCAGCCAAAGGCAAGAAACGTAAGGCGGGAACCAACGCATGAGCGACAAGACAAAGTCCATACCTTCCGTTTCCGTCACCTACGCCAGGAATGGCGCATCCACCAGGGCCAATGTCCTTGGGATGCGGCCCATGCAGGAACGCGCCTACGAGAAGCGCGGCGAGCAGTACCTGCTAATCAAGTCGCCACCCGCATCCGGCAAGAGCCGCGCCTTGATGTTCGTGGCGCTCGACAAGCTCGCGAATCAGGGCTTGAAGCAAGCCATCATCGTCGTGCCGGAGAAGTCCATCGGGGCCAGCTTCACGGACGAGCCGCTATCGAAGTTTGGCTTTTGGTCCGATTGGAATGTCGAACCGAAGTGGAACCTATGCAACGCCCCCGGCAACGACAACGGCGGCAAAGTCAAGTCGGTCGGCGCGTTCCTTGAGTGCGACGACAAGGTGCTGGTCTGCACCCACGCGACCTTCCGATTCGCGGTGGATGCCTACGGCGTGGAAGCGTTCGACGACCGGCTGATCGCGGTGGACGAGTTCCACCATGTTTCGGCCAACCCCGACAACAAGCTCGGCCTGCACTTGGGGCAGTTCATCGCGCGGAACAAGACCCACATCGTCGCCATGACCGGCTCCTACTTCCGGGGTGACGCCGAGGCCGTGCTGGCCCCGCAGGATGAATCGAAGTTCGATACGGTCACTTACACCTACTACGAGCAGCTCAACGGCTACGAGTACCTCAAGCAGCTCGACATCGGCTACTTCTTCTACAGCGGTCCTTATGTTGATGACATCCTCAGCGTCCTCAACGCCGCTGAGAAGACCATCGTCCACATCCCTAATGTCAATTCACGCGAAAGCACGAAGGACAAGATGCGGGAGGTGGAGCACGTCATCGAAGCGCTGGGAGAGTGGCAGGGCATCGACGCTAAAACCGGCTTTCAGCTTGTCAAGCGTCCTGATGGCCGGATGCTACGCATCGCCGATCTTGTTGATGATGATCCTGTGAAGCGTGATCGCGTGTCCGCCGCGCTCAAAGACCCGGCACAGAAGAACAACCGCGAGCATGTAGACATCATCATCGCGCTAGGCATGGCGAAAGAAGGCTTCGACTGGATTTGGTGCGAGCACGCTCTGACCGTCGGCTACCGCGCCAGCCTGACTGAAATTGTTCAGATCATCGGCCGTGCCACCCGCGACGCGCCGGGCAAAACCCGCGCCCGCTTCACTAACCTGATCGCAGAGCCGGATGCATCCGAAGAGGCCGTCGCCGAGGCCGTCAATGACACATTAAAGGCCATCGCGGCGAGCCTGCTCATGGAGCAGGTGTTGGCCCCTCGATTCGAGTTCAAGCCCAAGGTTGACGGCAGCGGCCCCACCCCCGGCTTTGACTACGGCGAGGGTGGCTACGACCCCAGCAAGACCAATGTCGGGATTGACCACCAGACCGGCCAGGTCCAAATCGAGATCAAGGGCCTTGCCGACCCTAAGAGCATGGAAGCTCAGCGCATCTGCTTGGAGGACTTGAATGAGGTGATCGCCACCTTCATTCAGGACAAGACCACCATCGAGCGCGGCTTGTTCGATGAAGAATTGGTTCCGGAGGAACTGACGCAGGTCCGCATGGGGAAGATCATCAAGGACAAGTACCCTGACCTTGACGCCGAGGACCAAGAAGCTGTGCGCCAGCGCGCTATCGCCGCCCTCAACCTGACCCAGCAGGCGAAACAGCTTGTCGCCAATGGTGACATGAACGAGGCCACCGCCAACACGGCCCTAATTGACGGTGTGCGCAAGTTTGCGATGGATGTGCGCGACCTGAACATCGACCTGATCGACCGCATCAATCCATTCGGTGAAGCCTATGCCATCCTCGCCAAGACCATGAGCGAGGACAGCCTGAAACAAGTCGCCGCGGCAATCTCCGCCAAGCGTACGACCCTGCCCCCGGAGGAAGCAAAGGAGCTGGCCATCCGCGCCTATCGGTTCAAGAAGGAGCGCGGACGGTCGCCTGCGCTCGACTCACAGGATGCGTGGGAGCGCCGGATGGCCGAAGGCGCGTCCGCCTTCATTCGGTTCAAGAAGGAGGGGCGCTATGAGTGATCCCAATCTCGACGAACTCGCGGCAGGGCTTTCCGATTTCGATGTGCCGGATAAATCAGGCGGCCGCCCGCCGCGCGAAGAGCGCGTCATCGCCGGGTTCGAGGAAATTCAGCGGTTTGTTGAACTGACTGGACGTGCTCCCCAGCATGGCGAAGCCAAGGACATCTTCGAGCGGCTGCACGCTGTGCGCTTGGACCGCCTCCGCGAGCTGGAGGAATGCAGGGCTCTCCTTGCACCGCTGGACCACCAGGGGCTTCTGACGGGGTTTGTAGCTACAAAGACAGAGCCCGCGGAAGCCATGGACGAGGACGAACTACTTGCAGAACTTGAAGGTGCCGCTGGTCCATCCGAGATCACTGAGTTGCGCCATGTTCGTTCAAGGGCAGAAGTTCGAGCAGCTGAGGAAGTTGCCAATCGAAGGAGGTGCGAAGATTTCGACCGTTTCCAGCCTCTATTCAAGCAGGCCGAGAGCGACCTCAAAGCTGGCACCCGTCGAACGAGGCCCTTCGACGAAAATCCCAATGTATCCCTGGGGAACTTCTTCATCCTCAGTGGGCAGATGGTCTACATCGCTGAAATCGGTGAAGTCTTTCGAACGCCCAATAGTGAGCAAGATGCACGGCTCCGGGCCATCTACTCCAATGGCACCGAGAGCAACATCTTGATGAGGTCTCTTCAGCGGGCGCTCTACAAGGATGAGGCCGGCCGAAGACTGACCGATCCAAACCTTGGCCCTTTATTCGGTGACACCCTGGAAGAGGACGACATTGAGAGCGGCACGATCTATGTTCTGCGCAGCCTCTCCAGTCATCCCTTCGTGGCAGAACACCGCGAGCTGATCCATAAAATCGGTGTCACAGGTGGAACGGTCGAGACCCGGATCGCCAATGCCGCGCACGATGCCACTTACCTTCTGGCGGATGTTGAAATTGTCGCCACATACAAACTTGCCGGAATCAACCGCACGAAGCTGGAAGGGCTATTCCATAAGATCTTCAGCCCTGCGCAGCTTGACCTCACAATCCACGATCGATTTGGGCACCCGGTTCGCCCAAGGGAATGGTTCCTAGTGCCCCTACCTGTGATCGACGAGACAGTGAAGCGAATCCAGGACGGATCGATCACCAAGGTTACATACGACCCCAAGATTGCCCGGCTGGTTCCTCAAGCTGAATAGGGAGCTTCGGGCCAAATGCGAATGGCCATGGCCTACGGACACTTCGGCGACCTGTATTCCTCTGATCCGTCCCAGCGCCGCCAGCTCCAAACCCAGCTCGATGGCGAGTCTCCCCTATATCACGGCCAGGGCTCCTGAGACGGAGCCCTGATACTTGCTTTGTAGTCTTGGTCGGAGTTCTGGCTAAAAGATCCCATTCATCCGGTACTCCCAGGCCAGGCCCTCGACGAATTTCTGCCAGCGGTTATCGGGGATGAGGTCGGCGATGCCGGGGTAGCGGAAGCGGACCCAGTCAGCGACTCGGCGCATCGTCCGTGGAGGGAATTTTGCGGGCCCCGGCTTGTACATGTCGTTGAGGAAGGGGCCGCCTTCCGAGAACAGGTCCTTCAGGAGCGGCTCCAGCTCCTGACAGATTTGGTCCGGCCATGTCGTCTTGCTGTCATCGAAGTCGAACGGATCCAAGCGTCCGACATGTTTCCCGAAGTGGCACCCGATCTGACGATAGCCCAAGCCGCCGGGCTGGCTAGCAGTAGACGCCAGTGCCCTCATGAAGCTGGGGATTCCTCGGAACTGCCCGCGGGGAGGGTTGGGGGTGAGATGAACTGAGTTTATGTTTCCTTGCATGATGGCTCCTGTCCGCCGAGGGCGGGTGAAATGTATGGTTTGTAGTCGGCGAAGAGTCCCTGACCACCTCGCCTAATTCGGGATCGCGGCTAGTCATCGCTGAGTCAGGGCGCGCGAGGTCTCGGCATGAGGATCCGACGAACCTGCATAGGCACGAACGGGTGGCCCAACCTTGTTCTGAGACCCTTCTCTTCAAGTCCACGGCAGATGGCCCTAAGGCCCAGGCCTGCGGCCCGGAGAGTAAGGACCGTCCCAATGACCTCGGCCTCATCGTGAACGACCACCAAACGGCCCTCCGCACCTAGGGCAAAGCCATACGGAAGGTGGCCGCCGGTGTATCGCCACTGGTTCCGTAGATGCCGCATGGCCAACTTGGTCCGCTCAGAAATCTGGTCAGACTCGAATTCCGCCATCACGGCGAGCATGCGGGCCATCATCTTGCCCGCCGCCGAACTCCCATCGAGCTTCTCGGAGAGGCTGACGAGATCCACGCCGCGTTGTTCGAGCCGGGCAAGGATGTTCAAGGTGTCGCGGGTACTGCGGGCCAATCGGGTGAGAGAGTAGACGATTAGGGCGTCTCCCTTCTTGCATTCGGCCAATGCCGCCTGAAGGCCTGGGCGTTCATCGGTGCGTCCGCTGAGCCCGGCATCCTCATGAATTGAAACAAGCGTGAATCCCTGCACCTCAGACCATTGGCGGATCCGCTGCTCCTGGGCGGCCAGGCTCACACCCTCTTCGGCTTGGCCGACTGTGCTTACTCGGGTGTAGCCGATGGCGCGCGGCACGGGTGTCTCCTGGGTTGAGGGGTTCACGGTGGGGACCCACGGTTCCGATCCCCATGCAGACCTCTACCGGACTGGACTTCCGACATGCACCTCCGGCGTCCAACTTCGTGCTCCCGGGTCATTCCATGACCTTGAGGTGCAGCCAGTGTCCTGACGCCGGTAGAGAGGACATGGAGGCGTACCGTGAAGCACCTGCTGTCCAGCTACGAACTCATCGATGTCCAAGAGGCCCGGACCCCACAAGACCTCCACCGCGCATCCTTGGGCGTTTGGCTGAAGGGCATGCTCGGCGATCACACCCTCGACCAGCGCGGACAGCGCGGCGTCTTGATCACGGTCCCCTTCGGCCCCGAGGTAGGACTGTTCCGGGACGAGCTGCCGCGCCTGCTTGCGGTGGCGCCCTGGGGCGAGGTCTCTTCGATCGTGGACCTGCACCCGTCCTATGACCCGTCCACCCGAGTCCGGTTGCTCGGCCTTCCCGGCGTGGCCCCTGATGCCGTAGAGGCGTGGAAAACCCTGGCGCCGGATGCACCGACTGTCTGGGTCGACTTGTACAAGCCGACCTGGGACGACGCCCTCATGGTGATGGGCCAGCTCGGAGGCGTCCTGGACATTGAGGGCGACTACATCGAACCCAGCCCCCAGGTCCGGTCAATGATGGCCTGGGCCGAGAAGTTCACCGGCCAGCCAGTGCTCGTAGGCCTTGCCGCCATCGAGGGCATCCGACCAGCCTCGGGCCGGTTCGCGAACCCGGAAGGCGGCCATGCCTAGTCGGCGACGGCGTTCCCTGATCGAGCCCATCAAGGTCGATGGCCAGCAGGATCTGGTCCGGCTTTGGATGCTCCGGATCCTCGTGCGCCTCGGCGCTGAAGCGGAGTTACTAAAAAAGGACACCCTGGGTGCCACCGAACGGCTCTCGTTCCTCGGCGAGAAATACACCAGCGCAGGTGGTGCGCTCCCGCCAGGGGCTCAGACCGCGATGCTCATCGTGGACCTTGCCGTCATGGAACACGCTGAGACCCTCCCCACACCGGGCGGGGACCTCGGCCACAACTTGTCTTGGATCGCGGATGCGCTGGCTATGGATGCTGTCGAGCGTGATGTATTCACCTTTGTCGCCTTGGCCCACATGCACCCCGTCCTGGAAAGCGTCCTTACGGGCATGAAGGATCTGACCTTCCTGGCCTTCCAGAACCTATTGGTCAAGGTGCTCGGACACACTCGCGACGAGATTCTCCGCGTCGTCTCGACTTCGGGGACCCTTCACCGCTCAGGCCTCATTGAGTTCGAGATCTTCAATCACTGGCCCTTCTCCAACAAGGCCCGGTTACTGGAGACCCTGCCGAGCCACCTGGCTCTGCCTGTGAAGGACCCGATGGCCATCTTCGGGTCGTCGTTCCGCCAATCGCCGCCTGCCACGCTGACTCGAAGTGACTACCGCCATCTCGACGAAGACCTCGCACTTATCGAGGCCCAGATCCGGAACGCCATAACCACCGGCCAGAGGGGCGTGAACATCCTCCTCCACGGCGTTCCGGGCACTGGCAAAACAGAGTGCGCGCGCATGTTGGCCGAGCGTCTTGGCGTCCAACTTGTCGAAGTTGCGACCGAGGAGGATTGCGGCGACCCGATCCAGCCCGAATGCCGGTTCCGCTCCTACCACTTGGCCCAGGCCATTCTGGGTAAGAGTCGGAAGCACATGGTCCTCTTCGATGAGATCGAAGATGTCTTCCGTGAGGAGAAGGGACCCGGGGTCCACTCTGGACGGTGGGGCAAGGCCAAGGCCTGGGTGAACCGGGTCTTGGAGTCGAACCCGGTCCCGGCGATCTGGGTAACGAACAATCGGTGGGTGCTCGACGCCGCTTACCTTCGGCGCTTCGACTACATCGCCGAGGTCGGGGTACCTCCGAAGCCGGTCCGTGCCGCCATCATCGAGGCGCACCTCACAGGCCTTGAAGTCAGCGATGAAGTGAAGTCCAGTCTGGCCGCTCGCACCGATCTCGCGCCTGCGCTGCTTACCCGAGCATCACGGACGGTCCGAACAGCCCGCGGACAGGGCGCAGGTGAAGACTCGGGTCAGGCGCTTCTCCGGACCCTGGGCAACACGCTGGAGGCCATGGGTCGAAAACTAGACAAACCCTCGAAGGTTTCGAGCGGCCTCGCCTTCGACCCGGATCTCATCAACGCCGATACCGATCTGAGCGCTCTGGCAGGTGGGCTCCGCCGGATCCCCGAAGGCAGGCTGTGCCTGTATGGTGCGCCAGGGACCGGGAAGACGGCGTTCGCGCATCACTTAGCCCAGGTCGTTGACCGCCCTCTTCTGATCAAGCGGGCCTCGGATCTTCTGGACCCCTTTGTCGGGATGACGGAACGCAAGCTGGCCGCGATGTTCGATGAAGCCCGGAAGGAAGAGGCGGTTCTGCTGCTCGATGAAGCCGACTCCCTTCTCCGCGACCGGCGTGGCGCCGTTCACGGATGGGAGGCCACCCAGGTCAACGAACTGCTCGTCCAGGTGGAGTCCTTCGAGGGGATCTTCATCGCCACGACAAATCGGATGGAAGATCTGGATCCTGCTGTGCTGCGCCGCTTTGACTTCAAGGTCCGTTTCCAGGTGATGACATCTGTCCAGACCTCGATGATGTTCACCAAGGTGATCGACGAGTGCGGACTCCTTGTGGAGAGTCCGATCGACGAAGCCGTCAGGTCCCTTGGTGGTATGGCACCCGGAGACTTTGCAACTGTGATTCGCCAAGCCCGCTTGGCGCCTCTCGAAGGTGTAAGCGATTTGGCACAAAGGCTCAGGGCTGAACGCGCTCACCGAGAGCGCGACCAGAAATCGAAGGTGGGGTTTTAATGCTCAATATTCGCTCAGATGGCCGATCCACCCTTACTTGCTTGGGACTTGCAGAGGATGCAAATGCCGTAAGTGAAGATTCCGCCCATCGCCAATCGGTCTGCGCGTCGGGTAGGAGCTGGCCCATGGCTACCATCCCTGTGATCCAGATCGAATCGGAGCAGTTCGATGAACTCCAATCTTCGTCGTCGCCTGCGCGGGCGCCCCCGTTTGCCTGAGCTTGCCCCTGTCCGCCTTGCGGCCTTGGGGATTCCTCATCCCGGCATCATCGCCAGAGCCAAGCGGGGGACTGAATGAGCCGCAACCCTGTCCCACTGCTCGCACCCGAGGCGTCAAATCAAGATCTCAGGGCCCAAGTGATCTTTAAGGAACCCCTTGCCACTGAGATTCGCAAGCTGGCAGCCGAGTACCAAATGGAGCCTGCGGTTCTGGTCCGCCTGCTGGTGGTGGACGGGCTCAACTCACGCCATCGCTTTGGCAACTAATTTGACTCGTGCAGGTGTCACATGCCTTACATCGACGGCCTCGCAAAGCCGGGACGATTCTGGCGCTACCGGTTTTCGCACCGTGGCCAGCTTCATCAGGGAACTACCAAATGTGAGCGCAAGGCCGACGCAGTGGCGTGGCTTTCCCGCTTTCGCGCAAGGCTTGCCTTGGGCGAACAGTGCCTTGTCGAACCGCCTTCCGTGCAGCGGGCTTACGAGCATTGGGCAGCTACCTGGGAGGGGAAGCTTAGCGCTGGTCACTTAGCGCGCGCCGAGTGTGCCTTCCGGCTCAACATACTGCCGATCTGTGGGCAACTTCGCGCTGATGCCGTGGATAACGCTGTGGCTGAGCTGATCCGGTCCCGTTACCTTCAGGGTGTCTCCAAGCACTTGGACCATCAGGCGGAGGCCATTGCTGCGAATTTGGCGCATCCGACAAAGCGTGGGCATCGGGCTGAATCTCGCCAATCCCCCCGACACCACACCCTGGCTGGCGCGAACACACTAATGCGCTACCTAAAGACCGTGCTGACACATCTGGTGAAGCACGGAATGCTAAAGGCTGTTCCATTTGACCTGAAGCCCTTGCGCACACAGGCTCGCGTTCGCCAATGGATTCCCCTGGAGAAGATTCCGGCCTTTCTGTCTGAGGTGGACCGTACCGGCAATACCCACCTCAGTATCTGCGCCCGGGCCATGCTCTACCTCGGTATGCGCGAATCGGAAGTCTACGGAATGCGGTGGGAGTGGTTCAGCCTTGACCACACCACCTACACACCTGGAAAAACCAAGGGTTACGAATCGGAGCCACTGCCTGTCCCCTCGGAGCTTCGCGCGTGGTTGCAGCAGGCGATGACTCCGGGCCCGCTAGTAATGCCAGCCCGGGACGGCAGTCCTCACCGGCGCGGTTATGCCAAAAGGGCCATCGCCCGTGCCGGTGCCGTAATCGGACTGCCTGGCCTGACGCCCCACCGGCTCCGGAACTCCTGCGCAACGCTACTGGCGCGTGGCGGCGTGGACGCGAAGGTGATCCAACGGATGCTCCGGCACAAAGACATACTGACCACCATGCGTTATATCCAGGCGGGGCTAGAGGATCTACGACAGGCACAGGCCCGGGTATTCGGAGCATGAACAGAAATCGAACAACTGAATTCTCAAAATATGATCTTCCTCAAGCCCACATTGACAAATTTGCATGTGTACCACCGGCTTTGTAATCCGAAGGTCGCCGGTTCGATTCCGGCAGGCGGCTCCAAATAAATGTCGGCCCCGAATGGGGCCTTCATTTATTGCCGCCTGCCGGAATCGGACCGGCGAGTGGACTTGCG
>JAFDZY010000275.1 GCA_018266685.1 Bacteroidota bacterium | reverse complement strand
GTGCAAGGTACGCCTGCACCTTGGCTTCACCTGCGGGCCTCAAGCAACTTGGAGCAGATCACCTCGGCGGCATGGCCATCCCCAAAGATGGGCGGGCACTGCGGAACTCCGTGGCCAATGAAGGCTGCAGCGGCTGAAGCGATCCGGCCGGGGTCGGCATCGGCCAGCACGGCCTGTCCCTGCTCCACCAGTTCCACCCATTCGGTTTCAGGGCGCAGCACCACCACCGGCCTGTTGAAGAAGTAGGCTTCCTTCTGCACGCCTCCGCTGTCGCTAACCACCAGCTTGGCATTCCGCTCCAGGGCGATCATGTCCAGGAAACCCACTGGCGCAATGAGGTGAACTCCCTTTGTGGACCCCATGGCCTGTTTCAGCTCCGGGGCCAGCAGGCTTTCCATCATCTTCCTGGTTCGCGGGTGCACGGGCAGCACTATGGGCAGCGCATGCCTTTGGTGCAATTGCAACAGGGCGCCGAAGATGGCGTTGAGCCGCACGGCATCGTCCGTGTTGTGGTCGCGGTGCACGGTGGCCAGCACGAACTTGCCTTCCTTCAGGTCCAGGTCATGCATGATGGTGGACCGCTCCACGGCAAGCGCGGCGAAGCGCATGCTGTTGTCATACATCACGTCTCCGCTGGCCACCACATGGGGCTTGTCAACTGTGGCCGGTGCGTCCGTGCCCATTGCAAATCCTTCGCGCCCCAAGTTCTTTACCGCAGTATCCGTGGGGCAGAACAACCAAGTGCTGCAATGGTCGCACACGATGCGGTTGACCTCCTCCGGCATGGCCTTGTTGAAGGAGCGGAGCCCTGCTTCCACATGGGCCACCGGGATTTGCAGCTTGGCTGCGGCAACAGCGCCGGCCAGTGTGCTGTTGGTATCGCCATAAAGCAGCACCACATCGTACTTCCCGCCCTGCAGTTCGCGCTCAATGCCTTCGATCATGCGTGCGGTTTGAATTCCGTGCGCGCCGCTCCCCACGCCCAAGCTGATGTCCGCAGGGGGAATCCCCAGTTCATCAAAGAAGACCTGGGACATGTTGGAGTCGTAGTGCTGGCCGGTGTGGAGCAGGGTTTCCGTGATGCGGCCTTGGAACCTGGTGCGCACGGCATGGCTGATGGCCGCCGCCTTGATGATCTGGGGGCGTGCGCCGATAACGGTGAGGATGTGCAACGGTGCGGGCATTTCAATGCAATTGTCCATTGTCCGCGAAGCTGTAATAGCCTGCCGCAGTGATGATGAGGTGGTCCTGCACAAGGATGTCAAGCATCCGCCCACCTTCCACCAGCTTGCGGGTAAGGCGAATATCTTCCTCACTGGGCCGCAACTGGCCGCTGGGATGGTTGTGCGCCACTACGATGCAGGATGCGCCCTTCTCCAGCGCATGGCCGAAAATGACCTTGGGGTCGGCCACGGTGCCATGGATGCCGCCCTTGCTGATGGGCTGGATCTTTAGCAACCGCATGCCCCGGTCCAGTAACAAGACCCAGAATTCCTCCACCGGCAGGTCGGCCAGTTTTGCCCGGAGCTCGTCGTAGGCTTGGGCACTGGTGCCGATACGTGGGCGCTCCTGCGGGCTTCCGGCCCTTCGGCGCATGCCAAGCTCCAGGGCGGCGAGGATGCTCAAGGCCTTGGCCTCACCCACTCCATTGCACTTCATCAATTCGGCGGGCGTGCACGCAGCTAGAGCGTTCAAATCGTTGCTGGCATTCTTCAGTAAGATCTTGGACAGTTCCAGGGCACTTTGGTCCGGTGTGCCGGAGCGGATCAGGATGGCAACAAGTTCCGCATCGGACAAGGCCTTGGACCCGTGTGCCAGCATGCGCTCGCGCGGGCGGTCACTGCTATCCCATTCCGGGATGCTGAGCCGCCGCGTGGATTTTCCCTCTCCCTGCTCCATGTGTGCCAAAGATGCCACGGATCCGCCTTTCAGCCCGGCATAAAATGCGTACAGGCCCCCGCAGGGACCTGTACAAAGCGACCGGAAGGCCACCAGGCTCACTTCAGTGTGGCGACGTGCTTCTGGATGCTGCTCTTGAGGTTGGCAGCCTTGTTCTTGTGGATCACGTTGCGCTTGGCCAGCTTGTCCAGCATGCTGCTCACTTGTGGCAACAGCTCTTCGGCCTCCTTCTTGGCCGTGGTGGCACGGATGGCACGCACCGCATTGCGCGTGGTCTTGTGCTGGTAACGGTTGCGTTCGTTGCGGGTCTCCGTTTGGCGGATGCGCTTGATGGAGGACTTGTGGTTAGCCATTGTTCCTTTTCTCCGATAGGGGCGGCAAATATAGCCCTTTCCGCTGAACCGGCAATACAGAAGCGAAAAAGGCCGGGACATGCCCGGCCTTTCCCGAAGAATTCCGCTGCATCAATAGGCCATTTCGTCCTTCTTGAACATGTTGGTCACGGTTTTCACCACGATCTTCAGGTCCAGCTTGAAGGACCAGTTTTCCAGGTACCAAATGTCCAGTTCCACACGTTTCTCCATCAGTTCCGGGGTGCGGGTTTCCCCGCGGAAGCCGTTCACTTGGGCCCATCCGGTAATGCCGGGCCGCACAAAATGGCGGACCATGTATTTGTCAATGATGTCCCGGAACTGGTCGTTGAGCTTCAACGGGTGCGGGCGCGGGCCCACCACGCTCATTTGGCCCAGCAGCACATTGAAAAATTGGGGCATTTCGTCCAGGTTGCTCTTGCGCAGAAAGGCCCCCACCCGGGTGATCCGCGGATCGCCCTTGATGGCCTGTTTGCTGTCCGCCTCCGCGTTCATGCGCATGCTGCGGAACTTGTAGCAGGTAAATTTCTTCTTGCGCTCGCCCAAACGCACTTGTTTGAAGAACACCGGTCCTTTGGACGAGAGCTTGATGAACAGTGCAAGCAGCGGGAACAGCCAACTGAACACCAGCGTGATCACCAGAAAGGAGAATACGATATCGAAGCTGCGCTTCAGCAGCCGGTTGCCTTTGCGGTCCAACGGCTCGTGCCTCAGGCGGCTCACAGGCACGGCCCCGTGAAAGGTGAGGTCCGTGGTGTTCACCACCGGAATGAAGCTGTCCGGGCTGGGGATGATCCGGAACCGGATGGTGTTCCGCTCACAGAATTCCATCAGTTCGGTGATCTCCTCCCGGTAGCTGCCCGGCAGTGCGCAATAGAGGATATCAATCCGGTTGTGCACGGCGAAAACCTTGGCGGCCTCTATGCCGCCAAGCTGGCGCTCCGCCAACGTTCCGGTAAGCGGATGGTCGTGAAACACGCCGCGGAAGCGGTAGCCACGCACGGTTTGGTCCTCACAATACTGGAAAATCTCTTCTGCGGCAGGCCCCTCACCCACAATGATCAGGTCCTTCACGGAGGTTAGCGGCTCAAACGCCATCACCTTGTTGAGCCCGTGTTGAACATTGTGGAGCTGTTGCCTGCTGGAACGCAGCAACGTTGCCAATTCATGGTTCAACTCCGTGCGCGTGGCACGAAAGCCCGTTGGCAAGGCAGGAGCCGGATGAGCAATGGTTTGAGGGTCGATTTTTTCCATTGATCGGAAGCAGGCGAATGGAGCTGTTGTTCGATAACGAGCCAAATGTAGGTGTTCGTCGAAGGGAATGTCAAGTTCGTCGATAAGTTTATTCGACAGACACTTGGTCTATGAGTTGGGCAGCCCTTGCCCCATACCCAGCAACCGCTTGGTATACAGCAAGATGAATGCCGAGTTAGTCATCAAATAGCGTTTCCATAGCCTGCCAGGCTCCAGGGCCAACCGGTAAAGCCATTCCAAGGAGGCTTTCCGCATCCAAAGCGGAGCCCTGGTATCCACGCCCGCATAAAGCAGGAAAGCGCCCCCAACGCCCAGCATTACGGCGGGTACTCTACCCTTCATCGCGGCCATCCATTTTTCCTGGCGTGGACAACCCAGACTCACCAGTACGATGTGTGCACCACTTTGGGCAATGCGTTCCACTTCAGCGGCCCGTTCCTGTTCCGTGGCTTCCCGGAAAGGCGGTGACCAGGTGCCTGTGATCTTCAACGCGGGAAAATCCTTCGCCGACCTCGCCAAGATCAAGTCCAGTACTACCTGTTGCCCGCCTTGCAGGAAAATGGACAAGCCTTCGCGCTCCGCCGCAGCCATCACGGCGGGCATCAGGTCGTTGCCGGCCACGCGTTCCTGCTTCAATCCGCTGAACTTGTTGAGGCTTTTCAAGATGGGCATGCCGTCCGCAGTGGCCAGGTCCGCGCCGTTCACCACTGCGGCAAATGCTGGATCACCCTGGGCTTCCATGCACATGTGCACGTTTACGCAGCACACATAGGAAGAACGGTGCGCCCTTCCCATGGCCAATATGGCGTCCACGTGGCTTTGGAACGTGCCCGTGCTGAGCCGCAGCCCAAAGACCTCCGACCGGGGCAATGCACTCATGGTTCCGTTCCCGCCGCCATGCGCCGGGTATCGATCAATTCCGGTTTTCGGGCCGGGGCACTTTCACTGTCATACCATTCCACCGTCGCTTTCACGCCGGCCTCCAAGCTGTACGGGGCTTCGCCAAGTGCTTCCACCGTTCGGTCCATGGGCGTGATGTAGTCACTGGTCATGCTGCGGAACCTGCCGCTGGTGATGGGGAACGGAATGCCCACGGCCTTCAGCACGTCACCGCCCAAGGCCAGGCTGCGCACCGCCCATGTGGGGATGTAGCGCACCGGCTTGTGCACCAGCTCCCGCGAAACCACCTCCACCCATACCCGCAGGTCAATTGGCTGATCGCCCACGTAAAACACTTTGCCGTTCACCAACTTCGGATCGGCGGCCAGGATGCGCTCGATCTGCCAAACCACGTTGCCCACGTAGCCATAGGAGCGCACCACCTTCCCTTTTCCGGGATGGAAGTAGAGGCCTTTGCGCATCACCTTGAACATCACATCACGGTAACGCAAGCTCCACGGCCCCCAGATGGTGGTGGGCCTGATGATGCTCCACGTGCAGGCCAGCCCCGCTTCCCGCGTGGCCATCTCGCAGCGGCGCTTGGTTTCGCCGTACAGCGTGAACGGCTTGAAATCCTGGTCGTGCTTGGGCTGGTAGCCGGCCTCGCACACGAACTGCGTACTGGTGATCACCAGCCGCTCCACGGATGGGGCGGCTTTCACGGCATCCAACAGGATGGCCGTGCCTTCATGGTTCTGCCTGTAGGCATTGATATCGTCCTGCACGTCCGTATCCGTGCGGGCGGCCAGGTGCACCAGGTGCGTAGGCCGGAATTCGGCGAGGACCTTGTCCGTGGCCGTGCGGTCCATGATGTTCCACTCGCGCCACCATGGCGCATGGGCGGCCTTCAATGGCGGATTCCAGTCCAAATTGAGCACTTCAATGCCCTTGTCCAGGGCACTTTGCACCAAGTTGGTGCCAATGAATCCGGATCCCCCGGTGATCAATAGCCGCATCCGTTCAATGCTGTTCCGCAGCGGCAAGCAGCGCTGCTTCCATGTTGTGTTGGAACCGTTCCAACGTGAACCGTTCCGCAAAGATGCGCCTGCCTGCTTCCCCCATTTGGCGCCGCAAGCCTTCATCCCCGATCAACTGCAACAGGCGGTGGGCCACTGCGGCCGGGTCTTCCACAGGCAGCAGGAACCCGTTCACCCCTTCCTCCACCACGGACGGAATACCGCGCCATCTGGTGGAAACAACCGGTTTGGCGAACTGCATGGCCTCCAACAGCACCAAGCCGAAGCTCTCCGCCTCGAAGTGGCTGGGAAAGCAAAAAATATCGCAGCCGGCAAAGTGCTCCAGCTTTTCCTTGTCGCGCTTCACACCAAGGAAACTCACCTTGCCGGTGAGGGCATGGTGCGCCACGAATGCCTCGCATTCCTCCTGGAACACGGCATCGCCCCACCTGCCCATCAGCTCCAAACGGGCGTTTCCGTGCTGTTCCACCACCTGGCGGAATGCTTCCAAGAGCACCCGTACGCCTTTCGATGGGATCAGCACCCCGGTGAAAAGGATCACCAACGGGGCACCAGGGGCCGCAGTCCGCTCCTCCACGTGCCCCCGTTCGTCGGGGATGCCGTTGGGCACCACCACGTCACGCTTCGCTCCCAGCAATTTGCCGTCCTCGGGGTTTTGGGGCGCGGTGCGTATGGCCATGGAGGCATTGCGGTAGGCCAAACGGAACAAGGAGCGCAATGCCGGCGGCAATTTCTCTTCGAAACCGGACACCCCGCCGGCATGGTAATGGAAAACCGTCCGCTTGAAAAGCCAGCGCGTGGCGCAGAGAAAAACGATGTCCCGCAACACAGGCACCATGTTCGGCCCGCTGGGCGGGTAGTAGAGCATGGGTGTACGGTGCCGGAGCCTGGCCCACCAAACGCGCAGGATGGTGGTGAAAAGCACCCACACCTTTCCGATGGCGAATTTGCCCACGCTGTCCATGTCGTCCGAGTAACGCAACCGGACATGGAAATAGCGGACCCGCTGCGGACTTGACCGCAACAGCGCCTCGATCATCACGGCCTGGCCTCCGAATGGCGGGGGTGTTTGCCCCACCACGAGCACGCGCAGCGGCTTGAAGACTGATCGTGCGGAGACGTTCATGCGGCGGGCAGGACCATGCTCACCAATAGCAGCCTCCTTCCACCAAGGCGGCTTTGGCAGGGGTTTCGTCCAATGCGGGCCGTACCCAATGCCCGTTGATGAGCGGGTTGCCCTCCCAGCGCTTGCCGATGATGCCGAACATGAACTGCGTGGAGCCGCCAAGGTGCACCGCTTTCTTCCCCATTCGCTTGATGTGCGCCGCCAATGGCAAGCCGTATGCACCGCACCCAAGTATTGCAATGTCAAAATCCGTCTGTTCCACACGCTCCTCCATGTACTTCAAGGCATGGAACCAGGAAGGAAATTCCGAGGGCGTGTTTGCTATGGTCTGCACGGCTTTCACGGTCTTCAGTTCAAAATCTGGAAGCAGCCGCCGGTCCTTGAACAACAGATCACGCTTCTTGTACTGTTCCCGGATGGTCTTTTCATAGGGATGCACCACCAGTACTTTTTTCCCTTCCAGCACGCTGGTCCATGGATCTGCATGGTCGTGGGGCTCCAGGTCCGGCAAAGGCACTTTCACCGCTTGCTTCAGCTGCGGCGCCACAAACCATTCCTGGCGGTGGCAGGTGCCCAGGATATCGATCAGGGGCATGTCGGCAAGCATGCGCTGTGCAAACCGGCCCAACGCCTCGGTAGTCCCCGGAAAAAAGCCCGCGTTGTTGGGCATGCTCCGCAGGGTCTCGGCCTCCCAACCGTAGGAATGGAAACGACCGGAGATGTATCCCAAATGGTTCCAAAGCGAAGGCTTCCGGCCCGCAAGCGAGCCTTTGTAGTTCATCACCGCGTTCAACTCCACAATGCCAATGCGGGAGATCATGCTGGCCTTGGGCGCCAGTAGTTCCTTGCGGATCAATTCACCGGCAGCCTCCCCCGTCACCCGGGCTTGGTCGTAGGTATAGCCGAACCGCGACCTCCACGGGAACAACTTCGACCAAACTTTTCGCCCGAAATGCAGCCGCTCCAACACCTTCGGGGCCACTGGCCCCGGTTCTCCAGAGTTTATTCCCATTGTTCGCACGCAAAGGTAGCCCTGCTTTCGGCCCATTCTGAGCACTGGGCAAGAGGTGCCATTCATTTGAACTTCTACGGAAAACAAACCGAAAAGGATAGCCCGTGGAGCGTTTCCCCATGTTCGTCGAATGTTTTGAACCCTGTTCCCGGATCCCGGTTGAAGGGTGTGAACAACCGCGACAGACATGGTACATTCTTGCGCATCCGCCCTTGCAAAAGCACTCACCACTGCCTTCCTGGCCCTGGCATTCTCCGGCGCCTCCGCCACCACCTACTATGTGGCGCCCACGGGCAATGATGCCAACAACGGAACTTCCGAGGCCACGGCCTGGAAGACGATTGACCGGGTCAATCAATCGGCATTCACCTTCCAGCCGGGGGACAAGATCCTCTTCCAGCGCGGCGGCACCTACCGCGGAGAGGTGATCCTTGGTGTTTCGGGCACGCCCTCGCAACCCGTTACGATCGGGGCATACGGTAGCGGCAACAGGCCGGTGATCAAAGGCAGCGTGCTCGTGTCAGGCTGGAGCAATTACCAAGGCAACATCTGGCAAGCTGATGTGGCCGGACAAGTGGACCAGGTGTATGTAAACGGCCAACGCATGGTGCCCGCGCGATTCCCGAACACGGGATGGCTGCGCAACAGCCAGGGCGGCGGAACACAAATACAAAGCAACGACCTCACTCAACCTGATGGATATTGGGAGGGTGCCACCGCCGTGGTGCGCAGCTCCAGCAGCTCCTTCGATACCTTGTATGTTTCCAACTTCTCCAACTCCACCCTTCATTTCACAAGCTCCACCCTGAATTTGGGCAGCGAGGCCTGGGGCTTTTACATGAAGGGGAAGCTCTCTGAACTGGACATGGCCGGCGAATGGTACTTCGACCGTACGGCACAAAAGCTCTACCTATGGGCCCCGGATGGAGCCGATCCGTCCGGGCTTACGGTGGAGGCCGCCGTATACCGCGCCGGAGTGAACTGCTACTGGCAGCGCCATGATCTGAAGGTCCAGGACATTGCATTCCGCCACCAGCGGCTTGCCGGGCTTTTCAATGACGGAGCCAACTATGTCACCACTTCCAATTGCGACTTCCGGAACCTCTACCATGGCATCCGCAGCGCAGGAACCCATGACAACTGCTCTGGGAACACTTTCAAGAATACCTATGCCACGGCGGCGCTCCTGCTTGGGGACAATGCCCTGATCGCCGACAACACCTTCAGCGACATTGCGCTGGTGGATGGTGAAGGCGAGAGCGTCTGGGGGTATTTCGGGATCCGCACCACCGGGACCGGAACGATCATCCGCCACAATGACCTGGACACGATCGGTTACATCGGCATCATTGCGGAAGCCAACGCCCTGGTGGAAAAAAACATTGTGAAGCATTCGCTGGCCACCATGAACGACGGCGGCGGCATCGCCATTGACCATGCGGACGGGCTGGTGATCCAGGACAACATCGTGGGCGATCCCATCGGGTCCTTTGCAAACGGCGCGCTGCTGGAAGCGCCGCACAATGTGCACATGGGCATCGGCATCTACTTCGGGAACACCTCCATCAAGAACACCACAGCCCAGCGCAACACCGTGTACAACTGCCCGCAGTCCGGCATCCACGTGGACCACACCATGGTGACCACGGGCCTGCAGATCAAGGACAACGTGTTCTTCAACAACGGTGTGCAGATCACCGTGTCCGACTATTCCAATGCCACCGGGGCCGGTGCCACGCCCCCCTACTATGTTCCCAACTACAACGACGTGTACAGCGGCAACGTGATGTACTGCCTTACCAAGGACCAGCTGTGCATGCTGCAGTACAACACGCATGGCGCCCAGCCGGTGGATTTCGGCACATACACGAACAACCGCTACTTCAACCCCTACAATGAACTCAGCATCAAAGTGATCAACTTCGTCTCCGGATCACCGCGGTTCTTCACGCTGGAACGCTGGCAGGCGGAGAAGAACGAAGATGCGGGCAGCACCCGCAGCACGGAACGGCTTGCTGCATTTGCCACGGCGGACGAGCTCTCCGCCAACCTGGTTCAAAACGGCAACTTCACCAACAATGTGGCCGGCTGGACCGGATGGCCGAACAACGCCCAGGTCACACACATCACCAACCACCTGGACAACGGGGCGCTCAAGGCCTTCCTGCCGGACAACAGCCAATATCCCAACTTCACCATGCACAACCCGGACCTCTTCCCCATCCAAAACGGAGCGTGGTACCGCGTGCGGTGCAGTGTGCAGAGCAACACGCCCGGTGATGTGGTGGTCGGCATCAAGGGTGAATCCACCTTCTCCAACCCTTACACCACGTGGGAACGTGACATTCCCTTTGACGCGGAGAGGCGCGACCTGGAGATGTATTTCCAAAGCGACCTTTCGGACCAGGCCCAGATCCAGTTCATCAACCAGTGGACGGAGCCCATGTATTACCTGGACAACGTGGAGGTGGTAAAGGTGAACGTGCAGCCCCTTGATCCGCACGACCGGAACAAGCTATATGTGAACGAAAATGCCACCAGCCAATCGTTCGATCTTCCGCCAGGTTGCTGGGGCGACGTGAACGGCAATGTACTGGACGCCGCAGTTGCCGTACCGGCATTCAGTTCCACCGCCGTGTACCGGCTGCCGGATGATGTTTGCGGTGCCACCACAGGGGTGGACACGCCGACGGCCGACGCCTACGGCGGCGGGCTGTACCCCAACCCCGTGGACCGCAATGCCTCCATTCACTTCGCACCCGTGAGCAACGGCCGGTTCATCTTGACTGACCTGCGCGGAACGCTGGTGATGGACCGAGGGCTTGCGCGGGATGCAAGCTCCATGGTAATTCCTGGATCGCTCGCACCAGGTCTCTACATCGCCCAGGTACAGGGTGATGCCGGCCTCGTGGTGAAGAAGATCATGGTCCGTTGAGCGCATTCCACCGGATTCCATTCGGCACACATCAATGCCTCAGAGGGCAATATGGCAACCGCATTTTGCCAAGGGTGACGCGACGTTGAACGCTACGCCAGCATCCGTTCAATCAATCGGCAGGGATCACTTCCTGGGCACGCAACGGGCCGGATTGCCAATGGCCACATGGTTGGCAGGCACATCGCGCAGCACCACGGATGCCGCACCAATGACCGCATCATCCCCAATGGTAATGGGCCCGATGATCACGGCATTGGCACCGATGTCCACGCGATCACCAAAAATCGGGGGCCTCGTATAGCCTCCTTCCTTGGCTCGCTTGTTTCCGATGGTGGTACTGTTGCGCACGGTGCAGCCCGCACCGAAAATGGTTCCGTCATTGATCACCAAGGCTTGGCCATGATCGATGCGGAATCCCTGCCCGATCCTTGTTTTCCAAGGCAGCTCAATGCACAGCAACCACTCCACCAGGACCCGGTACAGGATGAAGTACGGCAGGAACAGCACGAAAGAGATGAGGCTTTGCCGAAGCAGATGTGCAATCCGGAACAGGATCATCACTAGGCGGCCCTTGGGATTCCCCTTGTTCGCTTTCCAATCCTGGAGAATGCCGTACCGGACAACCATGTTGATCACTTGTGGCGCAAAGGTGCAATCTGCTCGTTGAACCACAACTTGGCCATGCCGGGCAGGAACAATGCCGTGCGCACCGCGTAGGCCATCCACCGTTCCAGCCGGTTGAAGCCCAAGGATGCGCCCATCCTGTCGCTTTCCCGCAAGGAACGGCCCAAGGAGTTGGTCATGCTGGCGCCTCCTGCGGTGAAATGGGCCAACACCTCAGGCAGGTAGCTGAACTGTGCAGGATTCTCCATCCAGGCACGCAATGTCCAGTGATGGTCCCCGCTCACGCGGAACGAGGGATCGAACGGATGGTTTCCGTAATAGGTGCGCCTCACGAAAAAGCTGGGGTGGTTGAGCACCATTTCCCAGTACTTCAACAGAAAGCCCGACCGTTTGGCATGCTTCACTTTGGCAGCACCGTTGGGATAATGCACAAGGATGTCCCCGTGGACTACATTGGTCTCCGGGTGGCCTTGCACGGCCGTCATCGCTTTGGCTACGGCACCTTCCGCATAGGCATCGTCCGCATTGATCAGGCCCACCCACTCCCCTGTGCACAACGCAATGCCCTTGTTCATGGCATCGTAAATACCCTTGTCCTTTGCGCTGCACCAGTAGGCCAGGCGGTCCTCATGCTTTCGAATGATGTCCAACGTGCCGTCCGTGCTGCCCCCGTCCACGATGATGTATTCGATACCCGGGAAATCCTGGCCCAACACACTTTGGATGGTTCGCTCCAACGTGGCCGCGCCGTTGTACACCACGGTAACGATGCTCACCGGGGCTGTTCCTTGGGGGGCCGGATGTTTTATACGCAACCCGCCTTCCATCATTTCAGGGCGTTTTCCGGGATCAGGCCGGGGGCCCCGGCAGTTGCCTGCTTCATTACCACAGGCCCCATCATGATGAACACGAAGCAGAAACCCGTGTAAAATGCATAGCCTACAATGTCGATCTGCCAAGCGAACATCATATACACAAAGGCGGCATAGAGCGGCGCCAAGACCTTGTTGTCCAAATATTGGCGCTGGTAGAACCGGTAGCCGGAGTAGTACACACCGTACATCAGCAGGATGCCCACAATGCCTTGGTCGATCAACATTTCCAGGAAGGCGCTGTGCATGTGCAGACGATAGGAGCCCGGCTCGCCCCACAGCTTGGCCACCCATTCCAGCAGCCGCAGGTGGTACTGCCCGTTGTACCCGTTTCCGAAAATGAGGCCGCGGCGATCGTCCCGCAGCCAGTCCGCCGCGGAAGTCCAGATATAGGTACGGCCGTTGAACGTGGTGACGTCCTTTTCATCCACACGCTCCATCACCGCCACGAACACGGGCAAAGAAAGGATCTTATAGATGAGCAGGGCGAAGCTCATCATGATGGGCATGGTAAACAGCGACACGGTGAACAGGCCGCGCAGTGCCTTCATGGCATGCGTAAGGAAGAGCACGGTGAACACGATGAAGATCATGAACGAAAGGCGGCTGTTGATGCTCAGGATGATGCCCATGTCGATCATGTACACCGTTGCCAGGAGGAACCAGCGCACCGGATTGCCCCTGAAGTCCCGGAGGTGGAAAAGGAGCATCAGGTTGACAATGGAAAGCATGTGGGCGGCATCGTAGATGCCCATGGCAAAGGGCGGGCTGGCCCTGCCTGGGAAAAAGTGGAGCAGGTTGCGCATGCCCAAGGCCATGCCCAGGAGGTTAAAGGCGAGGTAGGCAAAAAAACCCTTGAGGACCAGGTCCGCCATATTGAAGCCGGGGTCGTGGCGATTGTACACCTGAACCACCACGGAGCTTAGAAAGGGGGCGTAAAAGAGCAGGATCAACAGGAATCCGTTTGAGTTGTTGATCACCGGGCTCCGGTAATGAAGGCCCAGCAACACGGATGCACTGATCGAGGTAAGTGCGGCCATCACCAGCAGGAACTTGCCGTTCACTGCCGGCGTTACCGAACGGCGGTAAAGCAGGTCGATCAGATAGAACCCGAGGATGAGGAGAAAGGGGGAGGCGCAAATGGCAATGCCAATGGCAAACCCCCGGTCCATCAACGCATACGCCCCGTACCCGTACCATGGGAAGGACAGGATGAACAAGGCGTTTATGAGCTTCCTCTTGCTGAGCACGGGCCGTGGGGGTCGATCAGCAGGCCAAGGTAGCCGCTTAGTTGATGCCGAGGCGCCGTTGCACCTTGGAGAGGAACGGAGTGATCGCTTCGTCCACCTTCGCAGGCAGGATGCTTTTTACGGCATCCTTGAAACTGCGGAACAGGCTGGGTTGGATGTACCGTTCAAAATAAGCCATGTCACGCTCCCCGTCCACCACCATGTACTTGGGGTGCACCAATGGAAACGCCAAGTCGGCATTGTCGTCCTTGTTCCTGCGGTCATTCTCGTTCACCGTGTGCGTGCCATCGGCACCAAAGCCGATGTTGCGCACCAAATTGGTGTTCGGGATGCAGGTTACGCCCCGGTTCAAGATCCGGGCAAGATCCATTTGGTAATCCCAGGACCGCACGGCGCCGATGTACTGCCCCTCGAACAATTTGTAGGCTTCGGCCATTTCCGCCTTGCTCCTGAAATGTCCTTCAATCAACCCGGAGTCGCGGCAGGCCGGCCAGTCCGCCATGTTCACATCGTACTTGCGCCACGTGCGCCTCCAGCCGGCCCATCCCCAATATGCACCGTACCCGTGGGCTGAAAAGTAGTAGGACTCCTTGCCTTTCACCTCCCACTCGGTCATTAGGTTATTGCCCATGATGCACCACACCCGTTCATCATTCCGGTAACGCTCCAACAGTTCCTGGCAATACCGGAAGAATGATGGGGCGGGCAACGTGTCATCCTCCAAGACGATCCCTTCATCCTCGTTTTCAAAGAACCAGTCCATGGCCGTGGATTCACCCATCATCACACCCAAGTTCACATCACTGAACCGCGTGAAGAGCTGGCAATCCCAGTCCACCATGGAGGTTAGTGCCCGCACCTGTTCACACCGCTCCTTCTCCCCTTCATTCCTTGCGCCGTCACAAGCGAAATAGAGGCGTGGCGGCTTGGCGGCGCGTATGGCTTCCATCACCATCCGCGCAGGATCCACGCGGTTGAAGGCGATGAACAGGACTGGCGTGTCAAATGGGCGGGATGCAGGAGATGCGTTCATTCCGATCGGAAAATATTCACTTGGTTGTCGAGCCTGTAAACTTCGTAATCCTTGAACATGGAAACCACATGGCGGGCCACATCACACGGGCGGGCAAACTCGTCCGTAAAGCGGTACATGAACAACTGCATGCGGTCCTTGTAGCGCACGGAGATGTCCTGCACCATGTTGCCGTAGCGGTCGTATGGAAGAACCTCGACGCAGCCTGCGGCGTGGGCAGTGGGCAAGATCATGTTACTGCCATGCACCCCCACCACCACTTGGCTTGCGGCGTAGGCCTTGCACCATTTCAGCTCGGTTTCCTGGTCCATGCGCAGGGTCCGCAGGTCTTCCACATCGCCGGGAAGCCCGCCAGGCTTGGCCAAGCCCACCACGGTAAACCGTGCCTGGGGCATTGCTTTGCGCACTTCCCGGATGGTGCGGGCCACCATGCGGTCCTGCAGCCAAACAGCGAGATCCGGAAACAGGCCAAGCTTCTTCAGCCCACGATGGACCAACTTGGAAAAAGCGGAGCGGTACCAAAGGCGGTCTTTGCGTGCCACGATGGTGATGTGCGGTGGTGCGGCAAGGAATTGTGCCGGCTGGAAGGGCTTTACGCGGCTGAACCGCTCAATGTTGATCTCAGTGAACTCGGGGTGGCTGTATCCGGGTGCCAGGAAGATCTCATCATAGCGGCCCCATTGTTCCTGCACGAAGGCATCAATGCCCGCGTTCCAGCCCCACGCCTCCTTCAGCTTGATGTCGAACACCCAGTTTTCCGCCACACCATCGGGCACCAGCCATTCGAACATCTTGGGCACGATCACCACCAGGCCGATGTCCGGGTGCTGGTCGATGTAGTGCTGCGCGTTGAACAACTTCAACAACACATGCCCGTATAGGTGATCGATGGTGTTGAGCACTACGATGCGTTTACACTCCCTGAAAACCTTGCGCCGGGCATTGAAGCGGTTGGTTGCCGGCACCTGGTAGGCCGGATAGGCGGGCCAATCCTCGGCAAGCCCGTTCGGCGGGTGGTACGGATGCTTGTCCGAAAGGCGCCAGGCCAATGGAAGGTCGATGGTGAACCCTGCGGGAAGGTCGCGTACAAAGGCCAACCCGCACGCTTGGCAAGCGTACTCCGCCGCAGTTTGCTTTCCGAGCACCATCACCCTGATGCCCTTCGGGCCCGGGGTTCCGCACTCCGGGCAGTTGAATGCGTTGAAGATGTCCGGCTTCAACGGAATGAAATGGCGGTCCTGGAGCATTCTTCAACTGACGTTCCTGATCTTCCAAAATGTACAAATCCCTTTCATCATCCAGCCGAAATTGGGACGTGCTTCCTTGAAGAACAGGTCCACCAGGAAAATGCTCACGAAGAAAGATCCGATCATGGCCCAAATGGCGCCGATGGATTGATACGAGGGAATGAGCAGATAGTTCATGGTGATGTTGAGCACCGCACCTACCACGGAAGTGACCAACGAGTACTTGAAAAGGCTCTCGTTGGTGATGAAGCTGGTCTTGGCCACGCCCATGTTGGTAAAAAACAAGCGGATCGCGAACAAGGACAGCAGGTAACCGGCCATTCGGAACTTCTCCCCGAAGAGCAGCACCATGGCAGGTTCGGCAACGAAGTACAGTGGCACCGAAACCGTGAGGAACAGGATGAACATGAGGCGGTACTGGTTCACCAGCCGGCCCTCGTAAAGCTTCCTGTCCTGCGAACGGGCGCGTGTAATGGCCGGTGCAAGCGATGCCACGACAATGCCCGGCACGAATCCGAGCGCCTCGATCATTTTCAAGGCAGCGGAATACTGCCCCACTTCAGCATTGGCGGCGGCTTCGCCCAAGGATTTGCGGAGGATATCCCCGATCATCACTTGGTCTATTTTAGCCTGCACGTACAAAGCCAGCCCATAGATGATCAAGGGCCAGGACTGGCCCAGGAGGTACATCGCCACGGGCTTGCTGAACCGCCAATTGCGCCATGTGGAGCCGTCCCTTTGGTAGGCGATCAGGTAACCGGCCACACCAACGGAAACTTCCACGATGTACGACCATGCGAACCACACCAAGGGCGCATGGATAACCACCAACCCCAAGCGGAAGCCCGAGGCAAGCAACACTTGCACAATGTTCACCTTGGCGGCAGTGCGCCCTTTCACCTGGGAGTAGAAGTATTGCTCCACCACCACAAATGGCTTCAGGAACTCCGCCGCAGCGATCAGCAGCACCATGATAAGCGTGGTGCGGTCCATGTGCTTCGCAAGAGCTAGTGCCACCACCGTGGCAAATAGGATCACCGCACCACCGAACTTGATGGCTGCCGCAGTGCCCATAAGCTGGTTCCTTCGGTCCGGCCTGCGCACCAGGTCACGGATCAGAATATCGTCCAGGCCCATGGCGGTAAGGGCGAAAAACATGCCCACAAAGGCGC
>JAFDZY010000274.1 GCA_018266685.1 Bacteroidota bacterium | reverse complement strand
TAGCGGCTTGGCTGTACACCGTTTCACCGGCATCGAGGAAGGATCCGTTCTGGTTCCAGTCGATATAGATGGCGAAGCCGTTGTTGTAGTTGGAGCTGAGGTTGCACGTGGTCATCGTGAGGCTGAAGGCCACGTTATCGCCGGGCTGTGCGGATGGACCCGTTACCGAACCGGTGTAATTGCTGTACTGGTTTTGGACGGAACCGGTTCCTGGTGCCACCGTAGAGCAGTCGCTACTGTTGTTCATGCTGCCCACGGTCACGTTGCTGATGTCCTCGTCAGCGGTATAGGTTGCGTAGGAAGCCGCGTAACCGCATGCCGTGCAGGCATCGCCCATGGTAACTTGTACCGGTGTACTGTAGGCGGACAGCGAGCTGGCCGTGCAGGTAACCAGGCAACGGTAGTGCTTGCTGCTGGTCTGGTTGGTCACCGTTTGCGTCATGGTGGTTCCCATGTTCAGCATGTTCGCGGTGAATGCGGCATCATCCGCGCTTTGCCACTGGTAGGTTACACCGCTGCCCAGGGTTGCGTTTTGCAAGCTCAGCGTAAAGCTGCCGCCATTGGGGCAGGCTTGGGGTATGGAGCTGAGCGTGTTTCCGGGTGCCGGTGTGCCTGCGCAAGGCGGCGGCGGCAGCACCGTGAAGCAGTAGTCCTCCGTTTCACCGTAACTATAGCCCGTAGCGGCATAGTTCGTTGTGGAGGGGAAGGTGGTTTCCACTGTTACCACGCGCATGCGGGTGCTTCCCACGGCGGCCATATTGGGCACGGCGAAGTTGCCGCTCACGGTATGGGGGCCCGATTGTGCATCGGGTTGGCTGTACACCTGCTCACTGTCCTGGAAGATGCCGTCCTGGTTCCAGTCCACGTAGATCTGCACACCATTGCCGTAGTTGGTGCTACCGCAGGTGATCACATCCACGCTGAAGGGAACCACATCGCCGGGCTGGGCGGAAGCACCTGCCACGGAACCGGTGTAGTTGCTGTAGCGGTTCTGGATGGAACCCGCGCCCGGGGCCGTGGTGGCGCAGGTGCTGGTGTTGTTCATGCTGCCCACCGTCACATTGCCGATGTCTTCATCTGCGGTGTAGCTGGCATAGTTGGCCGCGTAGGTCCCGCATTGGCAGGCATCCGTGGTTAATGCCACCTGCAGTGGGGTGCTGGCCACCGTGCCGGTATTGGAGCAGGTTACTTGGCAGCGGTACCAGGTGGAAGCCGAAAGGCTGGTGGTGTAGGTGGTGTTGGTGCTTGTGCCGGTGGTGTTGGCCCAGGTGCTTCCATCAGCAGAGGATTGCCACTGGTAGGTTACGCCTGTTCCGGTGCTGTTGTTCTGGAAGCCCAGGGTGAAATTGGTGTTGGCGCAAATGTTGGCCGGGCCGGTGGTGTTGCCCGGGGCGGGCAGCACGCTGCAGGCGGAGGATGGGAGCAAGGTGATGCAATAGTCCTGCGAGGAGCCGCTGCCCATGCTCGTGCAGGCATCGCCGGCCCCGTTGGAATTTCCGGTTGCACGGCTGCGGATGCGCATGCGGGTCGAACCGGTAACCGCGCTGAACGGTACGGTAATGTTCACAGTCCCAGTGGAGGCAGAAGTGTACACCTGGGTCCATTCCGTGGTTGCGAAGGTGCCGTCGCCGTCCCAGTCAAACCATACGGAAACGATGGCATCGCTGGCAGTGCTGATCCCCAGGGCATACGTCGTGCCCTTTTCCAAGGACGTGGTCTGCGCCATAAACTGGTAATAGCTCGGTGAAGCACCGCAACCCGTGGCGGTGGCTGACAGCGTGTTCAACGATACGCTCGCCAAGCAATTTCCACCGCCATTTGCTGCTGCACAATAGGCATTGCAAATGCAGGGGTCGGTGTTCAATATTACCTGCCATGGTGTGCTTGCTGCAGTTACCACGCTGTTGGTGCAGGTCATTTGCACGCGGTACCAAGTAGATGCTGTTTGGCTGGTGGCGTAGGTGGCATTGGTGCTGGTACCGGTGGCATTGGTCCACGTGCTACCATCCGGGGAGATCTGCCACTGGTAGGTGTAGCCAAGTGTAACGCCAGGGTTGTTGGCCATGCCCAAGGTGAAGGCGGACCCGCTGCAAGCGGTGGCGGGGCCAGTAGTTGCACCCGGGTCCGGGGTACCTGCACACAGGTTCACAAGTTGTACCGAAATGTCATCGAGGTACAATTGGTTCTGGTCGGCGATGGAGTAGCACTTGAAGCCGATGTAGTACACGCCTGTGCTGGCGGGTGTGAAGTCCACCTGGTTGGTCTGCACGGTTGCGGTATGGATTGCTGCATGGTCGGCTAAGGCATTGGCCATGCCGACGGCATTGTTGCTGCTTCCGTATGCCACCGCCATTCGTTCCGTGTAGGTGGTGCCGTCGTTATTGAAATACTTGTACACCAAGCGGTACGTGGATCCCCCGGTGAGGTTCAGCCCCTGTGTGAAGAGCCAGGAGTTCATGTCCGGGCTGCCCGAAGCGGTGTAGCTCACATTTGCGGCATTGCCGGTCATGCCCGTCGGGGCGGTCACTGTCCTCCAGGCATTTCCGCTTACTACCTGCTTGCTCATGCAGATTGGCAGGGCCGGAGTCGTTACGGCATTGAAGTCTTCCGTATAAGGAATGTTGGCGGCATTGCAGGGTGTGGCAAAGTTCACCGGCCCTGCCCATGCGCTGAAGGTGCCACCGCAATCGCTGCGCACGTACAGGCTATACGATGTGGCGGCTGTTAGGCCGGTTGCATTTCCCGTTGCAGCCGAAGTGTTGCCACTGGTGGCAAGTCCGGTGGCACCGCTGCCGCCTGCACCGCTGGTGCGCACTTCCCACTGGTAGCCGTTGCTCGGTGGCGGCGTATTGGCTGTCCATGAGAAAGCTGCCGTGGTAGAGCCAATGGCGCCCATGGAAAGCCCTCCGGGTGTGGAACAGCCTTCAATTCGGAAGTTGTCGAAACCGTAATCCCAGTCACCGCTCACCCAGTTGCCTGTGATGCGCACCTTCACATATTGGCCCACGTAGGCCGTCATCGGGTAGCTCTTGGTGCGCCAGCCCGCCACGGCATCATTGGTTACGGTCTCCAAGGTGGTGTAGGTGGCTCCGAAATCCGTGGAGATCGCCATCACGAAATTGCCGGAGCTGGCTGCGGGAGGGTCATACGGGGAGTCGTAATTGGAAGCCTTGTAATCAAAGCGCAGGGTAAGTCCGGCGGTGATGGGTCCCACGTTCACCGTGGAGAATGAGGTGCCCGATGTACTTGCGCTATAGATGTTCTTGTAGACGTTGTTGCCCGGGTTGCCGGTTACACCGCGCGTGGAACCGATGTTCCACGCGGTAACATCCCATCCGGTGGGGGTGGAAGTGGTGGCAAAGGGTTCACTCCAAGGTGCGGGTGTAGTGGCAGGCGTAGTGAACGCCACGGGCCCGGTCCAGGTGCTGGTATCGCCCACAGCGGCGGAACAGGTGCTGCGCACGTAAAGGTTGTACGCGGTGCTAGCGGTTAGGCCCGTGGCGGTGGCGGTGGTGGCGCCGGCCACAGTGGAGCCGCTGGCGGCGGCACTGCCGGGGTTTCCGGGCAGGCCGGTGGTGCGCACTTCCCACTTGTAGCCGTTGGCCGGGTTGCTGTAGCTGGCGGTCCAGGAGAAGGCGGCACTTGCAGGAGCCACCGTGCCCAGGGTGAGGGCGGTGGGCTGTATGCAGGCGGGCGAGAGCACCACGCTGATGTCATCCAGGTACAGTGTGCCCTGGCTGGCTGCCGCATAGCAGCGGAAGCCGATGAAGTAGTCGCCGGTGGTGGCCGGTGTAAAGTCCACAAAGACGCTCTGCGCCGTGGTGGTCATAATGGAGGGGTAGTTGGCCAGCGCATTCACCATGGAGGCTGGCGATAATGAAGTGCCGTAGGCCACGGACATCTTTTGCGTGCTGGTGGCCGCGCTACCCTTGTACTTGTAGCTGAGGCGGTAGTTGGTGCCAGCAGTAAGGGTAAGCGCCTGGGTGTACAGCCAGGAATCCGAGGCGGAGGTGCTGGTTGCACATCGGGCGCTAATACCGGTCATGCCGGTGGGGGCGGTCACCGTGGTCCAGTCACTGCCGCTAATGGTTTGGCGGCTGATGCACGCGGGCAGGGCGGGCGTGGTGGCACCATCAAAATTCTGGGCGTAGGGCACTGCCGTGGCGGCGCAGGGCGTGGTAAAGGCCACGGGGCCGGCCCATACGCTGGTGTCGGGGTTGTTGCAGGTGCTGCGCACGTACAGGTTGTAGGCCGTGTTTCCGGCCAGGCCTGTGGCGGTTGCGTTGGTCACGCCTGCCGCAGTGGAGCCGCTGGCCGCCGCGCTGCCGGGGTTGCCGGGCAGGCCGGTGGTGCGCACTTCCCACAGGTAGCCGTTGGCAGGGGC
>JAFDZY010000273.1 GCA_018266685.1 Bacteroidota bacterium | reverse complement strand
TTTTCGTTAAATTCATTCAAGCTGTCTAAAGGAATTGAAATCTGTCTCAGTTCTGCAAATGACCAGGAATACCAATGACTAAATAATTCGTATCTCACGATTTTATTGTCCACTGTAATTACAATGTCAAGATGTCCCGGAAAAAATTTAGAGCCTTTTCTGGAAGTAAAAGTGTCTTGAGAATAACTACTGAATTGTATAAGTGTCAAAAATATTATTGTCAGTTTAATTTTCATTCGATGTCGTTTTTTTTATAATGACCGCTAACGTTGCATATGCGAAGATCCTCGCCTATTCCACCCTGTATGGGGAATATACGAAGCTTCCGGCTCCATGGAACGGATGTGAGATACTCCAGAGGCGGTGGGTTTGTTGCGCATGCGTTGTCGAAGTTACCACGCGAGGTCACTATTCCGGGATCAACTGGTTCATCTGTTCCGAAGGCACGGCGGCGCGCAGGACCTCGGCCCAGGCGGTGCCTTGGAGCAGGCGCTCCACCAGGGCCAGCATGGAAAAGGCGGTATGCCGCAGGAAGCCCGAGGCCAAGCTGACGCGCGCCACGCCGATGGCCTTCAGCACGGGCAGGTCCGGGATGCCGGGCACCATGGTGATGTTCAGCGGCAGGCCCACCTCCTGCACCAGCGTTTCCATGTGTACCGGGTCCATGATCAGGATGGGGTACAGCCCGTCGGCACCGGCCTCCTTGTAGGCCTTGCCGCGCCGGATGGCCTCTTGAAGCTTCTGGTCGTCGGTGAAGGCGCCGCCCTTGATGTACACGTCCACACGGGCATTGATGAAGAGCTTCAGCCCTTCGGCATCGGCGGCCTTGCGGATGGCGGCGATGCTTTTCACCTGCTGCTCCATGGGCACCATTTCAGCGGCGCCGGGCAGGCTGTCCTCGTAGTTGATGCCGATGATGCCTGTGCCGATGAATTCCTTGATGTGCCCGGCCAGCTCGGCATCACTGGAAGCATAGCCCCGCTCAATGTCGGCAGTAACGGGTACTTGCACAGTGGAGGTGATGCGGCGTAAGATCTTCAGCAGGTCCTCAAAAGGCAATTTCTGGCCATCGCGGTAGCCGTTGCTGAGGGCCATGGCGCTGCTGGAGGTGGCCACGGCAGGCAGGCCGGTGGCCTGCACCAATGCGGCGCTGAGCGGGTCCCAGATATTGGGCAGCAGCAGGGGCATGCCCACATGGTGGAGCAGGCGGAACTGGGCTTCGAGATCGGCGGCGGTTGCGCTCATGTTCGCTTTTTAGACAGTGGTGCCACGTTGCTTTTTACGCCGGAAGCATTGCCGTACGGGCAATGGCGGCAGCCGCTCTGGCAGCAGTAACCGCGCTTTAAGTGGTATTGTTCGGTCCACACCACGTAACCTTCCTTGGTGAAGTAGAAATCCTCGAGGTCGTACCCCAGGCGCAACAGCCGTTGGGTGCGCGGGTCGTCGGAAGGGGGCACGGGATGCTCGGCCATTTCGGGCACGAAGTTCGGCAAGTATGGCGTTTTATCAACGATCTGGGGTGCAGAGCTCGGTGGGCAAATTGTGCATAAGCCTTCGGAGGCCCCGTAGTTTCGGCCCTTGCAGATTTTCGTGCTGTTGAAAATGAAGATCGAACAATTGTTGAAAACCTCCTTCGCGATGTTGCTGGCATCTTGGCTGCTGCCCGTGCTGGCACAGGCGGGGAGCGTGGACCAGACCCCGGAACAGTACATCGCACAATGGAAGGAAGTGGCGGTGCGCAAAATGAAGGAGCACGGCATTCCTGCAAGCATCACGCTGGCGCAAGGGCTGCTCGAAAGCCGCAACGGCAACAGCATCCTGGCCACCGAGGGCAACAACCACTTCGGCATCAAATGCACGCCCGACTGGATTGGTGGCAAAGTGTTCCACGACGACGACAAAAAGAACGACTGCTTCCGCAAGTACCGCAGCGCCGACCAGAGCTTTGAGGACCACAGCAAATTCCTGGAGCGGCCGCGCTATGCCAGCCTGTTTGAGCTGAAGCCCACGGATTACAAGGGCTGGGCGCATGGCTTGAAAAAGTGCGGCTACGCCACGGACCCGCGGTATCCGCACAAGCTCATCGACTTGATCGAGCGCTACCAGCTGGATAACCTTGATAAGGGCGTGGATGTAACCTACGCCAGCAAGGACGCCGCGCCGGACAAGGGCACCGGTACAAAGCCGGCGAGGCACCACGCGCGCAATGACGACAACGTGGTCACCATTGGGAATGCCCGAGAAGTGGAACTCTTTGACGGGCGCATCAAGTTTGTGCGGGCCCGCAAAGGCGAAACCGTGCGTGACATCGCCGAGGAGATCCAGCAGATGCCCGGGTTGGTTGCCGGCTGGAACGACATGGGCAAGGACGGCAGCTTGGAAGAAGGCCAGGTGGTGTACATTCAGCCCAAGCGCAACAAAAGCAAGGACCTGGAAAGCTGCATTGCCGAAAAGGGCGAAACGCTCTGGGGCATCAGCCAGCGGTACGGCGTGAAGCTGAAAAAGCTGGCCAAGTACAACGGCATGGGCATCGCTGACCCCGTGCAGGCGGGGCAGAAGGTGTGGTTGAGGAAACCGAGGTGAGAAGGAGGGACCGCCAAGACGCCAAGAGCGCCAAGAATGCAGTGAGGGGGCAAGATCGGCCCAAGGCCGTCCCGCGCATGCAGCGCCCACCAGGCCTGTTCACGGAAACTCCACGCGGAAGCCCACCGTGCCCATGTCTTCCCAAAAGCCGGGATAGGATTTATTCACTACCTCCGGATCCAGGATGGTGACGGCACCACAGATCAGCGCAAGCGGTGCCAGTGCCATGGCCATGCGATGATCACCTTGGGGATCGAATGGAGGCGGGTGCCGGTTGGTGATCGGGCCTGAAAGGTGAAAGGTGCCGGCTTCATGATCCGCCTTGCAGCCCAACACCTGCACGGCATCGGCCACGGCTTTCAACCGGTCCGTTTCCTTTAGCGGCAGGTTGTGCAGGCCGGTGAAAGTGGCGCTGCGGCCCAAGGCTGCCATGGTGAAAACCAACGGCTGGAACAGGTCCGGCGTGCGGACAAGGTCTGCGGTGAAGGGCTGCGTTGGTCTTTCAATTTTGCAGCGCAGCACCCTGCCTGCGGATGTTGCTTCGCTTGAAACGCACCCGTCAAGAAGGCTTGCAATCGCTTCATCGCCCTGCAGGCCGTCCGCCTTCAATGCGCGCAAGCTGACTTCGGATCCCGGTGCCGTTGCGGCGATCTGGTACCAGAACGAGGCCGCGCTCCAATCCGCCGGAACGTGGAAGGGGGCCGCATGCAATGTTCCGGGGGCTACGTGCAGACCATGGGCATCTTCATGCAAAGTGGAGCCGAATTGCTTCAGCAGGGCGATGGTCATGCGCACGTAGGGTTCGCTGAGGCGCAGGCCGGTCCATTGCAGTTGCAAGCCCTGCACGAAGCCGGGTGCCACCATCAACAGCGCACTGAGGAACTGGCTGCTTTCCGGCGAATGGAGCACGATGCGGCCTCCTGCCATTTTGCGCCCACAGACCAGAAAGCCCGTAGCGGTAGCCGTGATGTCCGCGCCCAGGGTGCGCAAGGCTTCCACCAGTGGTGCATGCGGGCGTTGCAGCAATCGTTCGCTTCCGGTTACCAGATGCTCTTCACCTTCCTGCACGCAGGCCCATGCCAGCAGAAAGCGGAAGGTGGTGCCGCCGTCGCCGCAGTGCATGGTGTGCTGCCTTTCCTTCAGGAATTGGTGCAGTAGGCGCACATCATCCGCAATGCCAAAATCCTTTACGCAGTGCAGGTTTCCGGCCAGCGAAGCAAGGACCAATGCGCGGTTGGCCACGCTCTTGCTGGGCGGCAGGGCAACGCTTCCGCGCACCGCGCCTTCAGGCCTGCGGATGGTGACGGAGGTGGACATCGGGCAGCAGGAGCCGGTAGTGTTCCAAGGCTTCGGCGACTTGTGCAGCGGTGATGGGCACGTCCACTTCAGCGTTGCCGATGCCGGTGAGCAGCGTGAAGCGGAATTCGCCGCTGCTGTTCTTCTTGTCGTTGCGCATCAGTTCCAGGATGCGGTGCTCATCGGTGGCCTGGAATTGAAACGCGGGATACAGGCCCATGAGGTGTTCTTCCACCGCGTTCATGCGGTCGCGGTCCAGCAGGCCCGTGCGCCAGCTGAGCCAGGTGGCGCACACCATGCCGATGGCCACCGCCTCGCCGTGCAGCAGCGACCGTTGGGCACTTTCCATGGCGAAGGCCTCCAGCGCATGCCCGATGGTGTGCCCGAAATTCAGCAGCTTGCGGGGGCCCTGTTCACGGGGATCTTCGGCCACCACCTCCACCTTGATCGCCGCGGAACGTTCGATCAGCGGTGCGAGGGCACCCAAGTTGTGCAGCGGGGCACGCCTCACCTGGTTCCAATGCTCCGCATCGCGCACCAGCCCGTGCTTCACCATTTCGGCCACGCCGTTCAGCAGCTCGCGCTTGCCCAGCGTGCGCAGAAAGGCCGTGTGCAAATAGGTGCCTTCGGGATCGGCAAAGGCGCCCACAAGGTTCTTCACGCCGCCCAGGTCGATGGCGGCCTTGCCGCCGATGGCCGCGTCCACCATGCCCATCAGCGTGGTGGGCACGTGGATGAAGCGGATGCCGCGCTTGTACGTGGCCGCCACAAAGCCGCCCAGGTCTGTGATCACCCCGCCGCCCAAGTTTACCAGCACGGCTTGCCGGTCGGCGTGCTGTTCGGCAAGGTGCATCCACAACGCGCGGCACACCTCCAAGTCCTTGCTCTGTTCCCCGCTGCGCACCTGGATGTTGTGCGCCCCGCGCAGGGCCGGCACATGTGCCAAGAGTTCCGGCAGGCATTGGGCCATGGTGGTCCCGTCGCCCAGGATGAAACACTTTGTGGAGGCCGGTTGCGCGGCCAGCCACTGGTCCAAATGGGCCAGGGCGTGCGCGCCCATGAACACCGGTGGATGTCCCGCTTGCATGATGGGCGTCACTTTGCCGTGCGTGGCCATGGCTACTTTTGCCCGCTTTTCCACGGGACCCTGAACGGGGCCTGCGGGAAGGCGCCCAAAGGAACGAACTACAAGCACGCGGCGCCACATGCAGCAAGCAGATGTAAAAAGCCCGGCAGGCAACACTGTGCTGCCCGATCTGGGCAACACGGCCACGGCCTTCGCCCACAAGAGCAACAAGGAATTGTGGCAGGCCTATTGGCTGTTCCGGATCATCGGCACGCCGTGGCTCACCAACCTGGGCAGCACCCTGACCAAGGCCGCACTAACGTTGCACCTGCCGGTGAAAGGCATCGTAAAAGCCACGGTGTTCAAGCAGTTTTGCGGCGGGGAGAACATTGAGGAATCGCTGGTGACGGCGCACAAGCTGGCACAGAGCAAGGTGGGCACCATCCTGGACTACAGCGTGGAAGGGGAGGGCGACCAGGCCGCGATGGACGGCACTGCGGCGGAGATCCTGCGCACGATAGCGGCGGCCAAGGGCAACCCGGACATTCCGTTTTCGGTGTTCAAGCCTTCAGGCCTGGTACGCCACGATGTGCTGGAAAAAGTTTCCGCCGGAGCTGCGCTCACGCCGGATGAGGCCACCGCTTGGCAGCAGGCACGCAGCCGCGTGGAACGCATCTGCCAGGCGGCATACGATGCCAAGGTGCCCCTGCTGATCGATGCCGAGGAAAGCTGGACCCAGCCCGCAGTGGACGCGCTGGCCACCGAAATGATGGAGCGCTTCAACAAAGAGAGCGCGGTGGTGTACAGCACTGTTCAAATGTACCGCCATGACCGCTTGGAATTTCTGCGCAAGGAACTGGAATTGGCCACGGCCAAGGGTTTCCACGTGGGCATGAAGCTGGTGCGCGGCGCCTACATGGAAATGGAGCGCGAACGGGCGGCGGAAAAAGGCTACCGTGATCCCATCGGGGCCAATAAGGCCGCGGTGGACGCGGATTACAACGCGGCTTTGCGCTTCTGCATGGAGCACATCGGCCGGATGGGCGTGTTGAACGGCACCCATAATGAAGAGAGCACATTGCTGCTCGCCCGGATGATGCAGGACGCGGGCCTCGCCAAGAGTGACCCGCGCATCCACTTCGGGCAATTGCTGGGCATGAGCGACAACATCAGCTTCAACATGGCCGCAGCAGGCTACAACGTGGTGAAGTACGTGCCATACGGACCCGTGCGCAAAGTGCTGCCCTACCTGATCCGCCGTGCGCAGGAGAACACCAGTGCGCGCGGCCAAACTGGGCGCGAGCTTTCGCTGATCATTGCGGAGCGCAAGCGCAGGGCGAAAGGCTGAAGCCTATTCCCGAGAGATGATGAGCCGGGCGGTTTGCACCGTGGCCCCGGTTGCTTGGACCACGTAAAGCCCGTTGGGCAAGGCGGACACGTCCAGTGTGGCGGTTCCTTGCGGCAATGCATGTTCCAGTATGGAGCGGCCTTGGGCATCCACGATGTGCACGTGGGCCGGGGCATCAAGTGCCAAGTGCAATACCTCCGAGGCGGGCACCGGCCACAGGTTCAGCGGTGTGGTGGTTGGCACAGCTTCAGCAACGCCTGATGTGGCATCGCTGCAGGCCAGCGCCTGGTTGCATACCTCATTGGCCAGGAACTGGTACACAAAAGCCAAGGAGTTCACCGGGTCGTAGTCCAAGTAGCCCACGTGGCCCGTACCTGGATATTCCAAGTAGCAGTGCGGCAACCCGATGTGGTCCATGCGCAGGCTGATGTCGTGGTCGCCGGAAACCACGATGCCTGTGGGGAAGCCGAGGGCATACGCCTGTTCGGTGTAACAGGGCACAATGCCGTCGCCGGTTTCATGGATCCCCGCAAAGTGCTGGTCGCCGGGGTGGATCCAGGTGGTGTCCATCAAGGCGCCGCTCAGGCTTACGCAAGCCATGGGCACGCTGGAATAGCCGGGGTTGCCGCTAAGGCCCTCCATGCCGCCAAGCGCGGCACTGTCCGCCACCAAGGGTGCGGGCAGTTCCGCGGGGTCGTTCATGTACGTGAGGTGCAGCGCGCCGATGGCCCCTGCGCTTACGCCACTGATGATGATCCGGTCCGGGTCAATGCCGTAAGGGTTGTTGTTCTCGGCAACGGATTTCCGCAGGAAGCGGATGGCCGCCTTCAGGTCATGCACGCAGCGCTGCACGGCGTGCATGGTGGTGCTGGTGTTGGGGAAGAAGAAGCCCACGCGGTAATCCGGCGCCACGGCCACGTAGCCCATGCGCGCAAGCTGCGAGCACAGCGGGGCCACATCGCCGCGATCGCCCTGCACGAACGATCCCCCGAAGGCCACCACCACCACTGGGCGGTCCTGCAGGGCATCATTTGCCGGTGCATAGATGTCCATGCGCAAGGTTTGTGTGGTGCCGTCCACCGCAATGTTGCTGCCGAACTCCACGGCGGGGATGCTGTCGATCGCTGGAAAGAGGTTGGGCACCACGTAGCGGCCGTTGCTACAATCCTGGGCCTGGGCCAAGGCCGGAAAAAACAGGGCGGCTATGCAAGGTGCCGGTAAGCGCATGTTGGGTTGTTTGCCGGGCAATGTAAGGGGTTGGTGTGGCAGCTTCACCGGGCCAAGGCTTCATGGCGCTGCGGAAGCTCCGGGCGGCTACTACCCGGAATATGCAGTAGAATGACTACTGCGACCCGGAACCGCTTTGCCACAGTGCGTTTCACGCATTTTCGTTCCTTAGGGCCTGGTTGCAATACCCGCATTTGGCTACGCGCCGGTCTTAGGCGACCATACATCGTTGCGGAAACAGTCACGTAGCTCCGGCTATGCTCCTGTTTCCGCATCTCGCCTGGTCACCAAACCCTTGGCGCTCGCTCCAAAAGGGGGTATTGCAACCAGGCCCTTTCCGGGAGCGTGGCCCCGCCATTGTCACGATAATGCCTGTGGCTGTGCGTTTCCGGCTCTCGCTACGTCCTCTACTGCATTTTCCAGGTACTACGGTGAAATACGTATTTGCATACGGGATACCGTGTAATTTGAAAACTGGCGTAAGGCACGGACGTTGGAATGCAGGCATTTTCGCACAATTCCAAAACAAAACCATGAAAAAGCAGTTGATCGCATTGGGCATTCTTTTAGTCGCGGCCACCAGTGTGGAGGCGCAGTCCACTTTCCGCCCTGCCGGCGGTGAGAAGAACCTGGAGCTGATGCTGGCCCCCTTGGGCGGAAGCCCCATTTCCATGGCGGGCATCAAGTACCGCCACTTCAGCTCCGCCAACAAGGCGATGCGCTTGGGGGTGTTCGTGGGCTTCGACAACAAAACCACGGTGACCCAAGATGCCGACGACCAGACCAAGGCCTTGGAACTAAAGAAGAAGGAAAGCTCCATCACCATCGGCATTCAGCCCGGCATTGAAAAGCACATGGCCGGCACCGAGCGCCTTTCACCTTATTTCGGTGCTTACCTGGACCTGAACTACACCATCAAGAACAAGAAGGATGAAACGGACCTCGTGCTGAACAACGGCAACCATTCGCTGGGCTACGACCAGACCAAGGGCGGCACTTTGGGCGCCGGTGTGAACGCCGTTGCAGGCTTTGACTATTACGTGGCCAAGGCACTGTACGTGGGAACGGAACTGGGCTTCGGCATCGCCGTTACCATGCCCGGCAAGAACACGGCAGAAACCGTGGGCCTGAACGATGACGGCTCCGGCACGAAGACCACCAGCGGCGACAGCAAGAAGGACAACGTGAGCCAATTCCAAGTGGGCCCCAACGTGGTGGGCCAATTGCGTTTGGGCTGGTTGTTCTAAGCCGTGCCTTCCCGTAATACGACAATGGCAATGAACCAGGGAACACAAATGTTCACCAAACTGGCAAAGTACACCCTGCCGCTGGCCGTTGCATCCGTCCTGTTCACCGGGTGCAGCAAGGAACCCGTGTCCAATCCGGGCCACGTACAGGCCGTGGTGGATGCCCGGCAGCAGCGGGAGATCAACGACATGGTGCGCAAATTGCCCTCGGTGGGCATTTACAACCGCACCATGGACAAGATCTTGGTGTTCACCCGCCAGGAAGGCAGCTCGCGCGGATTTTCCTTCACCTCGGTGCCGGCCAACGGCATGAACTTCGCCAGCAGCAACGGGGGCCAATGGGTATGGACCGAACAAGGCGGCATGGCCGTGATCACAGAGCCATCCGCCGGCATGGGCGCCGGAGGGGGAGTGGTTTCAGCAGGCAACACCACCTTGGACATCAACCTCGCGGTTTGCTTTGCCGTGGGTGAGGATGCCATGGGCGGCGGACTGTTCGGGCCGGACATGGGCAACGTGGCCGGTGTGATCGGTATTTCCGGCGACATTGATGCCTTGGTGAACGGTGATTTCTCCGATGGGGAAAGCGATCCGTTCCAATACTTCCACGGCTTCGCCTACTACTTCGTGTACGCCGACCAGCTCAGCGATACCAGCTACGACGTGCTCAACTGGATCAGCGACCTGGACCAACCGGAGAGCGATCTGCATGACTTCAGCTTTGCCTTTGTGATCAGCTTCCAGAACGGAGGTGGCATCTACCTCTCCAAGGACGGCGGCATTTCGGTGAACGGCGGCACCATGAGCTTCAACGGCAACTACTACGCCGTGGAGGGAGTGGGCTTTTTCGACGATGACAACGATGACAGCAATGATTCCTTCTCCGTGGTGAGCGGCTTTGGTGCCATGGGCTGCGGCAATTGACGCAGGCAACGGAATCATACGGCGGGGCCGTCCTTCACCGGGCGGCCCTGTTCATTTTGCCCACTTTGGGCCACAGGCGCTGAAGGCGTTGAACCCGGAATATGCAGCAGGATTTCTACTACGGCCCGAAATCACTGCGGCAGCGTACGCTTCGCCGGTTTTCCCCTCGGCACAATAGCTTGTGCTATTCCTTCTCGGTGAAATCCGCGCTGCCATTGTGATTTCGACCCTCGCAACGAACCCTACTGCATAATCCGGGTTGAAACGAACGATGTTGGAACTTTCCGGTAAAGTGGGGAATTGGGCCTGGCGCAATGCCTATTTTAGCATGGTTGTTCCCTGCACTACGATGCACGTTTTCCGCTTGGCGGCCCTCTTTTTCAGCGGAATTGTCCTGCTGGGAAATATGCACCTGCATGCCCAAGTAGTGGCCCATGCCGGAAGTAATGTCACCATTTGTGCCGGCGACCAGATCACGCTGGGCGGAGCTGCCGCCTCCGGCGGAACCGGCCCCTACACCTACAGTTGGTCGCCCGCTGCCGGCCTGAACAATACCGGCATCCTCCATCCACAGTGCACCACGGCGATCACCCGCACCTACACGCTTACCGCCACGGATGCCAACGGAAATTCCGGAACGGACCAGGTTACCGTGACGGTAAACCCCACGCCAACCGTCAACCTCACGTGCGGCAATGCCATCACTTCCACCTATGGCGGCGTGCTCACCTTCAGCGTGTGCGGCCTGGGCGCCAATCCGTACAACTTTGATTTCACCGATGCATCGTCCGCGCTGGCAGGCGCAACGTATTCCATTACCTGGGGAAACGGCCAAACAGGCTCCTATGGCAACAGTGGATGGACCAGCACGCAACAGTTCCCTTTCGGACTGAGCAGCGGAACCTACACCGTTCAAAACCCATCCCAAGGCAATTGCAGCATTACCGTGCCCTTCAACGTGTTCGTGGGCGAAGTGCCGCTGGGCGGCCTCAGCGTGGTGTCCAATTCCTCCATTTGCACGGGCAGTCCGGTGAGTTTCGAGTGGAACAACTTCAACAACAATCCGCCGGGCACGTTGTACATCGTGGATTACGGTGACGGGAACATCGACACGCTGCAACAACCGCCGCAAGCCATCTTTGACCACATCTACACGCAGTCTTCCTGCGCGGTGGGCGGCGAATACACCATCGCGTGGAGCATCACCAACCCGTGCGATGTCCGCACGGGATCCATCAACCAGATCCGCGTGTCCGAATCCCCGGTTGCGGGCTTCAACCTTTCGCGGGATACGGCCTGCGTGGGAAGCACCGTGACCGCCACGGATGTGAGCATTGGCCAACAGGCCCCAACGTGCACCAACCCCAAACATATCTGGGGCATCAGCCCCGCCACCGGCTGGACGGTGGGCGGAGCGCTGGGCAGCGACAATGGCCAACCTGCTGGCCCGCCTTATTGGACCACCGGTGCGGCTTCCCTGGGCATTACCTTCTCCGTTCCGGGCACCTACACCATTTCCGACATCACCGGGAACATTTGCGGCTTGGACACCCTGTTCCAAACCATTTGCGTGGAAGCACCGCCACAACCCGCATATACGCTCTCACCCTCCACCGGCTGCACACCCTTGGTGAGCACCGTGAACAACGCCAGCACCAGCCCGAACAGTTGCAGCACGGTGTACAATTGGTTGGCCGTAACGAACAGCGCGTCATGCGGCACGGCCACGGCCACATTCAGCGGCGGCACCAACGCAGGCAGCTTCGAACCACAGTTCACCTTCACGGGTGCGGGCAACTACACGGTTACCCTGCAGGCCATCAACTCCTGCGGCACTTTCCCCGTGAACCAGACCATTACGGTAGGTGCCCCGCCGCAAGTGGCGGTAAACCCGCTATTGGGCATTTGCGCCGGCCAAACGGCGAACCCTTCCGCCGTGTTCATGCCGTGCGGAACACCGATCACCGCGTATGGATGGACCATGGCCGGAGGTGCCCCGGCCAGCGCCGGCACGCAAGACCCGGGCACCATCACCTATCCGGCCCCCGGCAATTTCACCGTAACGGCCACGGCCACCAGCGCCTGTGGCACGGGAACGGCCAATGCTCCGCTCACCGTTTCCCCACTGCCCGCAGCCCCCGTGGTTGGCGGCCCCATCACGTTGTGCGTAGGTGAAACGCTCAACCTGGCGGCAACTCCCGTACCCGGAGTCACCTTCAATTGGACCGGTCCGAACGGCTTCACGGCACAAGGCGATAGCCCATCCCTCCCAAACATCACCACAGCGGGGCAAGGCCTGTACACGGTGGCAGCATCAGCGGGTGGATGCTTCGGGCCTTCCAGCACCATCATGGTAACGGTGAACCCGCCGCTGGTGGTGAACCTTTCGCCCGCTGTGCCTTCGGTGTGCGCGGGCAATGCCTTAACGCTTACCGCAAGCGGAGCTCCCGCCTACCAATGGACGGTGGCCGGTGCACCCATGGGCGGTGGTGCCTCGCTCACATTTACGCCTGCATCCACCTGCACCGTGGTGGTAACCGGCGATGACGGCACATGCACCGGATCGGCCAGCACGGTGGTTACCGTGAATCCGTTGCCCGTGGTGGACGCCGGTTCAAACCCCGTGTTCTGTGCGGGCGGGGCAGTTGAAGTGCTCTTTCCCTTAACGCCCGGAGGCAGCTGGAGCGGCGATCCCAATGTGACAGCGGACGGCCACTTCAATCCCGTGGTGCAAGGCAGCTTCCAAGTGGTGTACACCGTGATAAGCCCGCAGGGCTGCCCGGCCACCGACACGGTAACGGTGACCGTTGTTCCCCCGCCCACGCCCGCCAATGCAGGGCCGGACACGCTGCTCTGCCAGAACTCCGCACCGATCCAGTTGGGCGGAATGCCCACCGGTGGATCATGGACCGGCAACATCACCATCGGCGGGCTTTTCACGCCTTCCGCAACGGGTACGTTCAACGTGCACTACACCGTGGGCGTGGGCAGTTGCTCCACCAATGATGAAGCGGTGATCACCGTGGTGCCCGCCACCGCGCTGAATGCCGGGCCGGACCAGGCCGTGTGCATCGACCAGCCCGCCTTCCCGCTCAACGCCACGCCTGCCGGTGGCGCATGGTCCGGCAATGGCATCACCGGCGTTGATTTCGATCCCTTGCAGGCAGGGTCCGGGGCACAGGTGCTTACCTACAATTACGCCGATGCAAACGGCTGCACGAGCTCGGCCACACGTACCATCACCGTGAACCCGTTGCCCGTTGTACTGGCTGGCAACGACACCACCTTCTGCGATCAGCCGTTCGCACAAACGCTTTCGGGCTATACGCCGTCCGGCGGCACCTGGAGCGGCACGGGCGTCACGCCCGGCGGAAGCTTCACGCCGAACGGGCCGGGCACCTTCATGCTGCATTATGCCTACACCGATGCAAACGGTTGCTCGGCCAGTGACAGCATGGCCGTTACGGTGATCACCATCACCAATCCCGCGAACGCGGGATTGGACACGGCCGTTTGCCTGAACAGCGGAGCACTGCAACTCGGCGGTGCACCAGGCGGAGGTTGGTGGAGCGGAACGCAGGTGAACACCACCGGCCTGTTCGATCCAGCGGTGGACGGCCTCTACACGCTCACCTACCAGGTGGGCACGGGCTCTTGTGTTACGCAGGACCAGGTGGAGGTAACCGTGCATCCCTTGCCGGTGCTGGTAGTCTCCGTGCCTGCGGCGCTGTGCGTGGATGCAGGTGTGCAGACGTTCAGCGCCGCACCTCCCGGCGGCGCGTGGAACGGCACGGGGATCACCGATGGCATGGCAGGAACATTTGATCCGGCGGCGGCGGGCCAAGGAACGTTCCAGATCGATTACGCCTATACCGATGCCAATGGGTGCGGCAACACCGCATCATCCCTGGTCACGGTCAATCCTTTGCCCACTGCCGAATTCACCAATGGTGCCACGGCATGCACCAATGCGCCGTTCCAGTTCACCGACCTGAGCACGGGTGCCGCTGCATGGAGCTGGGATTTCGGCGATGGTGGAACCTCGTTGCTCCAGGAGCCTGATCACGTGTTCACCACGGCGGGCACATACACGGTGGTGCTGGTGGTGGCCACGGCGGAAGGCTGCACGGCAAGCATCAGCCACGATGTCACCGTGTGGGACGGGCCGCACGTCGGCTTCGACCTTTCGCCAATGGACGGGTGCGGCCCCTTGGCCGTGGCCCTGGACAACCAGAGCTCGGGCAATGGTGTTTCCTACGCCTGGGATTTCGGCGACGGCGGCAGTTCCGCGCTGGATGAACCCGGCCAGCACGTGTATCCGGCGGGCATCCTGGGGGACACCACCTATGCCATCACGCTCACGGCCACCAACTTCTGCGGGTCCGTGGATTCGGTCCGTACCATCGTGGTGCATCCCGCGCCCACCGCGCTCTTCGGCCCCGATTTCAATTCCGGGTGCTCGCCGTGGCCGGTCACCTTCAGCAACACCACCGTGGGCAATGCGGACAGCTATTTCTGGGATTTTGGCGACGGCATCACCAGCACCACCAACGACAGCCTGGTGCAGCACACCTATTACACCGGGGCCTCCGACAGCGTGTACACCATTACACTGATCGCCGTGAATGCGTGCGGAAGTGACACGGCCACGTACAGCATCACCGTAATGCCCAACAGCATCACAGCCTTCTTCAACACGGACACCACCAGCGGCTGCGCACCGCTCACGGTGAACTTCACGCAGTACAGCATCGGGGCAACCAATTGGCATTGGGACCTGGGCGACGGCAACGTGAGCACCGCGCAGAACGTGACGCATACGTATGTGGATGCGGGTGCGTACACGGCCACGCTCTTCGCGGACAATGGTTGCAGCTTTGACACGGTGAGCGTGGTGATCACCGTGAACCCCACGCCGGTGGCGGATTTCAGCGTGGAACCGGGGCCGCATTGCGCGGGAAGCCCCGTGCAGTTCACCAACAACACGCCCGCACCGGCGGGCTTGCAGTGGGACTTTGGGGATGGCGGCACTTCCACGCTTTCGGCGCCTGCGCACAGTTATGCAGCGGCAGGCACGTACAACGTCACGCTTTCCGTGGCCTCCGCCAACACGCCCTGTCCGGCCATGCTTACCCAGTCGGTGACGGTGGAAGCCACGCCCAACGCGGCATTTGCGCCAACGCCCGCCAGCGGCTGCATTCCCTTGAACGTGCAATGTGCCGGCAGCAGCAGTGGCGCGGATTTCCTGCAATGGGATTTCGGCGATGGCAACACCGCCACCGGTGCGGACCCTGCGCACACGTACACGGATGCGGGCAGCTTCACGGTGCAATTGATCGCGGAGAACCTCGCCGGGTGCGGCGATACGGCCGTGGCCACGGTGACGGCCTTCCCGCTGCCGGCAAGTGCATTCACCCAGAGCATCACGGAAAGCTGCACCGCACCAGCCAACGTGCAGTTCACGAACGCCTCCACGGGCGCGGTGGGCCATGCCTGGGATTTCGGCAACGGAACCAGCTCCGTGTTGACCAATCCGCAGGCGGTGTATGCCGCTGCCGATACGTTCACTATCACGCTTGTAGCCTCCAACCAGTACGGCTGCACGGACACCAGCAGTTCGCAGTTCACGCTGCATCCCACGCCAGTGGCCGCTTTTGCCGCCGCACCGCAGCCGGCCTGCGCGGGCTATCCGGTGCAGTTCACCAATCTCTCCGTGAACGCATCACAGTTCCGGTGGGAGTTCGGTGATGGCCAAGGCTCGCTGGCAGACTCGGTTTCGCACATTTATCCTGAAGGCGATTATGACGTGACCTTGATCGCCACAGGGGCGGGCGGATGCACGGACACGCTTTCACTGACTGATGCCATACACGTGAATCCTTCACCTACGGCAGCCTTCACTTACGAGCCGATGCTGAGCACCAGCTACGCCCTGCAGTTCCACAACCAGAGCAGCGGGGCGGTGAGCTGGATCTGGGATTTCGGTGATGGTGGACAGTCCACGGAGTTTGCGCCGCTGCACCTTTTCCCTGCGGGGCCCGGCGACCTGTACCCGTTCTGCTTGGTGGCGATCAATGCATTTGGTTGCCCGGACACGCTGTGCCAGCCGGTGGTGGCCACCAGCGACCCGAACATCTACGCGCCCAACGCCTTCACGCCCGACGGAGATGACGTGAACGAGAACTTCCTGCCTGTGCTGAACGGCTTTGACAATTGGCGCTACCATTTCTATGTCTTTGACCGTTGGGGTGAGGTGATCCACGAAAGCCGTGACCGCTATGCGCCGTGGGACGGCACGTGCAAGGGCAAGCCCGTGAAGAGCGATGTGTACGTGTGGAAGGTGGTGCTGAACCGCAACGGCGACGAGCGCGTGTATTACGGGCACGTTACGGTGGTGCGGGGGAGCGAGTAGTTCCTCAGTGCTTGCGCCCTGCCCAGATTCCGGTCAACGTAGCTGTGCTGTCCGTGCGGAAATCAATCCTCCAGCAGGGTCTCGCCAACCTGAATCTCCGACCCTTGGCGGACCCTGTGCCCAGATGGCATGACTTATCAACCACCATGTCCCATGCCCGCGCTCGCGTTTTTCGCGAGTGCGGTCCGTTCAGTCCGCCTCCGGCGGTTTCCAATACTGCCATTGCATTCAATCCTCACGCAGGGTCTCGCCACCAAAATCACCGACCCTTGGC
>JAFDZY010000272.1 GCA_018266685.1 Bacteroidota bacterium | reverse complement strand
GGGAAGACCTCCCTTCCGCGCCCGCTTCAACTCCGCCGTTTTGTCATAAATTTTCGAGCCCTCAACTTGTGAGTTCTGGTCAAAGTACACGGACTCGTTGACAAAAAGGCTGGAATTGATTCCTGCACGAATCCCTGCCAGTGCCAAGGCGTTGATGAGCGTGGCCTTGGTCATGCCATCAGGCACTGTCAGCAGCAGAACCACGTCAATGCGCGTGACTTTGACCAGACGGCCGTGAACCAGCTCGTAACCTACCTGAACCGGCAATTTCAGATTCAACTTCTGGTGCACATCACGGCACATCTCGTAGGCCAGCATGGTCACATCGCCGCTGGACACCACGTTCTGCCCCTGCTTGTTAATGGCGTTGCTACCTTCGATGTGCAGGCACTTGGTCTTTTTGACGTGGCGAACTCGCAGGGACTGCTTACCGGTGGGCGCTTTCAGAGAGCCTTTGCGCCAGTCGGAATCGTCCTTCAATGCACCGTCTTCATCAAACTGGCCGTAGGCGCGCTTCAACTCTGTGGCGTCCACATTGGCAATGCCGGGCACCTCTAGTGCGAGTGTGTCTACCATGAGGCATCTTGCAATGTGCTGCAAATCTGCCTCCACTTCGGCCATCAGATCATGATAAGCATGAACACGATGCACCTCTGTGTCGTCAGGATCGGTCAGATCATCAAACCCAACATCGGCTGACCCCATACCACCGTACAAACCATCTGCATCAGTGTCATGGTGAGGATCGCAACTGGTGGCTGCAATGTCTTCACCGATGAGAGCGTCATCATCACGGTTTGACGTATTGGTTATGGTATTACGGTCGCCGCCGTCGCGCTTGGCTCCCTTGGTGCCCTTGGCCGCGCGCATACCCGTATCTCGCACGGATTGACGTACTCCGGCAGCAAGAGGCTTGAGGTTGAACGGTTTGGCAGTCTTTTCGTTGCTGCGGGCTGGTGTGTTTTGATGTTTTTCCATGGTGTGAATCCGGTATTTGTGAGTGCTTTGAGCACGGCAATCCGAGTTTCGGTAAGACGTAAACTCGGTTGCCGCGGCTCTTGATGCTGTTACTTGGGCACACCCTCGTAAGCGGATGCGTCGAACGACCACCCCGGCTTTCCTTGCATCGCGGCATCCAGTTTGAGGATGGCCGGTCCTACCGTCTGCTGTGCCAGCGTGTGCGGTGCAAAGATCTCGTTCACCTGGGGCAAAAACCGCTTTTCCAGCATGAACTCCCGACTCAACGTCTGCCCCAAATTAAGTTGGGCGACGTTCCAAGGATTGAGGATGTCAATCCCAGCTCTGGCAATCAGCGCCTCACGGTATTTCTCAAATTTCTTGGGGTTGCCCTCAATCTGCGGATGTTTCGGCAGATAGCCACCGTCGAAGTACGCAGTAGCCACCTCTTGCATCTCCCAGGCCAAGGGAGCTTTCGCTTGAAAGCCTTCCGGCTCCACCTCATCGTTTTCACCCAGCAATTCGGCTTGCAACCAACTCTCCCAATGAAAACGGTTCCAAATGATGGCAACCGGACCCTGGGGCATCGCACTCCGTTTCCACAACTGGCAATCACGCGGCAACTGCAAGTCAAGGCCACTGTTGTCGGTGTAGTAGAACTTGGACAACTCCACCGTGACTTCGATGCACAGCAGGCAGCGCAGTTGCGCCAGCATGACCATGCGTTCTTCCGGCGGCTGCAAGCTCGGCTTTGCCGAGGGGCAGCTCCCAAAGTCGCGCTTGAGCGCCACGCGGGCCTGGCCAAACGGGAGAGCCACCATGAATGCATCCCTGCATTCCGTATCCGAGGTGACGCGAATTGGCGACTTGCGCCACGTATTTGTGCGCGTGGGCATCCGGTTGCCGCCATCGAAAACGACCTTGGCATGCTGATACCAGTTCAGCCATGCACGATAGGCTTCTGTGGGGTTCTCGCACTCAAAGTAGTAGCCCATGGTGAGCGTATCCAGCTTGCAGTGCGCCAGCGTGATGCCTTCCAGCACTTCATCGGCAAGCTCAGGAAGCAACGCCTGCATAGCAGCTTTGAACAAAGCCAGTTGCACAGGCACCAGGATGTCGATCAGGCTGTTCCCAGACAGGGTATTTCGGCCAATGAGGTATTCACCAGGATGGCCGATGCAGTGATAGACGGCGCTCTGGCCTTTACCATCGGCCTCGATGCGCACGATGTCCAAGGTGCTGCTGGTGCCAGGAATCTGCCATTCGTACTTGAGACGCCGGGGCGTACTGCCTTCGGTTGATGCGGTGTTTTGCTGCTCCTTGTGCGCCTGTGCCAATGCGGCACTGGTTTCGGTGGACGGTGTGATGGTGAGATGAATGTTGAGCGTCATGATGATTGGGGTGTTTGAGTAATCAAGCGCGGGAGATGGCACGCTGTGCAGCCAAGTCATTGACCCAGCGGACGACTTCACTTTCGATCCAGCGCGATGCAGCGCGGCGCGAAGTTCCCAATCGAACAGGCGCAGGAAAACTCGGGTGTGCGTGGATGAAGCTGCGGCCAAAACCAGAGATGCGCATGACCCGTTGGATGTCTATCAGGCTGACTTCGGGCGGGTCGTCCGATTGGCGACGCATGGTCACCTCAGTGCTGATCTGGCTGGCAAGGCGATGGGCCTTCTTGGCTACCTTGCGAGCACAGCCTTTTATGTGTACGTCCACTCTGACTGTGGTGACCGCGTCAGCATTGGTTGCCACGTATTTACCGTCCAGCCGCACATAGCTGCCATCGGCGCGCGTCATATGGTGCACACCCGGGTGCAAGGGGTCTTGCACGATGTAGGTATTGCCGTCTTTGGGCACGGCTTTGAAGTGCGGGGCGTGCTCTTTGCCAACCAATACCATCAGGTTTTGTCCTGCGGTGCGGATGGCAGCGGACAGGCGGCGGGCCTGCTGTGCTTTGGGGATTTTCATGTCATCACTCCTGGGAGACACAGTCAACAGCGACTGCGGGAGTGATTCAATCGGGCAGGCGTTTTTCGCCTAAATCAAAAGTGCAACTTTATTTCCGTAGTGATGAAAATCACTTTTAGATCAACACGTTATGCCGCACAACCGTGGACAATGGCGCATCACCAGTCGGATGCACGTTCATCAGATTCATCTGCCAAAGCTATGGAATTGGGCACCAAGCGACTGCCTTGTAGGGTGTAGTTCTTCTCGCCGCGCAGCAGGCCAACATAGCCGTGGCGATAGACGAGATGGTATGCCTCACTGGCATCTTCGAAGGCTGTGGTGACGGGTTCCGGTTTGCCGAGTTTGAGGTGTACGGGGTCAAATGCGCTGGTCGGGCCTTTGACCTTGGCAACAGGCTTGCGCTGACGATATTTGAGTTCCAATGCAGCCTTGTCCAGAGGCATGCCATCGCTGAGCAAATCGAACATCTTGAGGCGACGCAACAGCACTTTCCTGTGCGGAGGCTTGCCACTGACGGGATCAAGTTGCAATTGCTGTTGGCTGATTTCTTGCAGTCGCTCACGCAAGGCCCAGAGCTGAATATCCCAAGGGCTTTGTCCGTCGATCAGTCCGGCAAGGTCTATGACCACAGCCACCTGCCCCGGTTGCAGATTTAGCGAAACGCTCTTGGGTGCCATGTCCACCGAAACAGGCAAATGCTCGGCGAAGCTGTCGAGACCAACCCACGCTGGTGGATCGCCTTCGGTGTATGCCTCCCAATAGGGCTTCAATCGGACAAGCCCATGGACCCGTGGCGCAGTGATTTGCCATCGGTAGCCCCATTCGGCATCGGGAATGGCGTTGCCGCGCTGATCGACCAGGGCCTGATAGAAACGATTGCGGCGCAAGCATTCCCAAGCAAACTCGTGGTAGCTGCTCTGCACGCTGAGTTCTGCATGGTGAAGCTGTCGCTTTGGTTTCGTGAATGGCTTGGAGGACAGCGGATGTATGGCCTCGGAAGGACGCAGTCTTGGAATCAGGCTGTCGAAGTTGTCGGCTCGCATGTTCAGGCCACCGTCGAAGTCAGGCATTTCGATTGGCAGTAGGTTGCCCAGTCGGCGAGGAGACTAGCCCGGCGCTCGAAGAAGTCGCTACGCAAATAGGCTGCTGCAACTGCATCGGGCAAGCGGTGCGCGAGTGCTTGTTCGCAGACCTCGAACGGGTAATTTGTTTGTTCCCCCGCCCAGTTGCGAAAAGTCGAACGAAAGCCATGCACGGTGATAGCGTCGTACCCCATCCGCCGCAGCAGCATGGACATTGCCATGTTGGACAGTGGCTTATCCTTCTTGCCGCCAGGAAACACATGTGTCTCACTGGAAAACGGCTGTACCAGTTTCAGAATAGCGAGGGCACGCTTGCTCAAGGGCACACGATGCTCAACACCCGCCTTCATGCGTTCTTTGGGAATTGTCCAAACGCCTTTTTTCAGATCGAATTCCGACCATGTTGCTTGCAGTACCTCGCTTGTACGTGAGGCACAAAGAATGAGAAATTCCAAGGCATAGTGGGCAATGCCATCTTGGTGCTGCAACTCCGCAACAAATGCGGGGAGATGTTCGTAAGGCAGCGCCGGATGGTGTACGTGGCGCGCATCTCGCAGTTTTGGAAGCATGTGTTCCAAATGGCCTTTGAGGCGGGCCGGGTTGTCACCCTGGCGCAAACCGTGTACTGCGGCCCAGTCGAGGATGGCTTCGATGCGGCCACGCAGGCGGGTGGCCGTTTCGGTCTTGCTGGTCCAGATGGGTGTGAGGATGCGTACAACCGCTTCCGTCTGCACCGCACCGATGGGTAGATGGCCGATGACAGGGTACGCGTACTGCAAGAGGGTGTTTTGCCACTGCTGCGCGTGCTTCGCGTTGCGCCACGACGGACGCGAAAGCTCAATGAACTCCTCTGCGCATGTCTTGAAGGTTTTGGCCTTGGCTTGTTGCAGCTTGTACTCGCGCTCCTGCTCCTGCTTCGCGGCTTGAGGATCGACGTTCGTTGCACGCGCATCCCGCAGGGCCTGGGCCTTCTCTCGGGCGCGCTGAAGCGAGGTGGCAGGATAAGCCCCAAGGCCCACCGACTTTGCTTTGCCAAAGTCCATGTAACGAAACAGCCAACTCGCTGTGCCCGTCTTGGTGACGCTCAAATAGAGGCCCTGCCCGTCTCCGAGCAGCGCGTTCTTGGGCTTAGGACTGAAGGACAGTTCTTGAATCTCGCGCAGCTTGGCCCGGATCTTGAGGTCGGTGAGTTTGTGGATGGCCATGGTGGATATTGTGAAGGGCAGTGAGATGGTTACATCCCTCTACTATCAACACCAATATCAAAATCGCGCGACACCTCGTGGTATCCAACGGTCAACAACGGACGCAGGAATCGCGTAACTCATTGATCTACAATGGCCCCATACGCAGTGGCGGACATTGGCGCACTTCACATGAAGTGTCACAGTCTCCGCCAGTAAGCAAGCAAACAAGCGCCTCTCGGGGCGCTTTTTTGTTTTTATCTACCATCGTTTCTACCATCCGGTTTGCGGTTGGATCAGATGCGCTGGAACGACGTTGGACATTCCAGCGTGGAAGATGGGAGTGCAGCACTGCCAAGATCAGGTGCCGTCTTGGCAATCTTCGGCGCTGAAGTTCAGCGCTGCGTCTGCCCCCAGTCGCGCGCAAGCTCATACACCTCCGGCATCCACGCCTCTCTGCTGGAGAACACCACCACCATCCGGTCGTTACCGTAGTTCCAGCCGATACGCTGACCACCCCAGCCAGTGGCCCATGCCGTGCCCGGTGCCGTCGTGTTTTCCGTCCAGAGAAAAAATCCGTAGCCTCCGAACATACGTCCATGCTTGCGGGCCGCAGGGTTGCGGTCATTGCCGATCTGCTTGGCCATCGCGGCCTTCACGAAGTCACCGAAGCAATCCGACCTCTTGGACGATTCCTTGACCCACACAGCGAAGCGCATCCAGTCTTCCATGCGCAGCCGCATGCCGGAGTCCCCCAGCCCATTCTTGGCACGGTCTTGCGAGTACAGCCCCGGATGTGCGGCGCCCATCGGGTTGAGCACCTGCTCTTGAATCCACTGGCTCAGCGGCATGCCGGTTGCGCGGCTGACCATGAGGCCGAGCGTCATGGGGTCCGTGGACTTGTACGCGAACACCTCGCCGGGCTTGTACTCAGAGAACGCACCACGCGCAGCCTTGGCAATGCGATCCGTCGCAATCAACTCTGCGAGGTTCAGTAGGCCCTGGTTCCAGTCCTTGGTCTGCTCTGGCGTCCAGATGGTGCTGTCGCCATTCTGCTCGGCCGCACCCGATGCCATGCGCAGCAGATCGTGCACCGTGGCATTGCCCAGCGCCTTCCCCTGCAGTTCCGGCAGCACGTCACCGGCCTTGGACTGCAGCGTGAGATTGCCCGCGCAGATGGCTTGCCCCACCGCCATGGCCGTGACCGTCTTGCCCATGGACATGCCGAAGAACAGGGATTCGGAATCGGCCGGGGCGTTGAACACGGAGTACACGATGGTGTTGCCGTCCATCAGCGCAAAGGCCTTGGCGGGCCGTTGGCCGACGAGGGCGCGAGCACGGTCTACGAGAGCGCTTTCTCCAGCCGATGGTGCGCGGTTATTCAGCGTGCTCGGGTTGGGGCTGGGCTGCGTGATCTGGAACCAGCGCGGGCCGGTCTTGGCCAGCAGCCATTCGTCCGGCGCGGCTGCACCGCCGTCTGCCACTGGAGTGACCTGAGCCATTACGCTTGCGCAAAAGGTCAACGCGACCCCAGCCAGCAGCCGCAAGGAAAACTTGGCGGCGCGCTTCATTGGATGCCTTTAAGAAATGCCAGAACGTCTTTTACGGCCTGCTCGCGGGCCTTCTCGTTACTTTCCACCGTGACCCAGGACGTCTGCCTGCACTTTGGCACGTAGGCGTTCCATTCCGCATTGTCAGTGAAGGACTTACCCGAATATTTGTCGTGAGCTGGACCCCAACTACGGTCGTTTGCCCCGTAGGGCATTCGTACGTCCATGGAGCAGAGATTGAAGTTGCCTTCGTTGTACTTCTTCCATGGTTGGTTGAGCCGGTCAAACACATGCGTTGCACCCGGATAAATCTTGTAGCTCACCGGATTGCCTGCTGCGGCGTACTCCTCTGCCAACTCCATACAAGGCTTTGGCAAGGTCATGTCGTCTTTTTCACCAAGAATCATGAGCAGGGGTGCGGGTAGCTTGCTGTGGTGATCCACCCGGTAGCGCATGTTGCAGCCGGGGTAGACCGCCACGCTGCCGGCCCATTTCACGTTGGCGGGAAGCACATGCTGCTGGTACGTCGGCCATGCAGCATCCAGCAAGGCTTGCCCGCCGCGCGACCAACCCATGTGGAAGATGCGGCTGCTGTCAATCTGCGGATGGGTTGCCAGCAACTTGAGGGCAAACAGGGCATCCGTAGTGTTGGCAACCGTATTCCACGTCAACTGCTTTGTAGGGCCGGTCACCCGGTCTTCTCCACGCGGCTTGAAGCTGTCCACGACGAACACGGCATACCCCGCGTTGTTCAGAGCTTTTGCCCATATATCGAAGTACACGCCGCTGACGCCCTCACTGCCGTGCGAGAACACCACTGCTGGTACCTTTCCGCTGCTCGCTTGGGTTGGCATCAACAGATCGCCGTAGACCGTGACTTCAGGACCCAGCCGACCACGGATCAGGGCCCATCGGTGATCGGGAGTGGAGGATGTGAACTCAATGCGACCAGTCTGACCGCCACTGAGGTCGGATAGTGGCGCTGCATAAACGGCCGGAGACAGAGAGACGGTGGTCCATATCCCCGCAATGAGGAGCAAAGCAGAGAGCTTTCGTTTATTCATTTTTTGGGCAAACAAGGGATCAACAAACTACGGTAGCAACCGCGACTATTGCGCGGATGGCAGGTGCCGCTCGATAAAGGCAAGAATGTCTTTGCGCATGATCTCGGTGTACTTGTTGTTGCGGCAGACCGGGAACTGGTTGTACTTGTTGAGAGCATTGGAACAACTGCCATCGACTCCTGGCCGACCGATGCCGCCACTGGGTGAATCCCACGAGTGGGTCGCTCCTTCAAAGTTAGTCCACTTCTCTACGCCTTTGAACACCTTCTCAACATTGCACTGCGACAAGGGTGTTGCCGAGTCATTGGTGCCGGTAAACGCAATCACAGGCGCCACATAGTTGCCGAGAGGTGGGGCAAACTGCTTGTCCGTGGTACCGCTGGGGGAGCGGCCGAAGATCGACTCTTTGACGTAGCAGTTGGGGTACAGCGATGCACCGCCGACCAGCAGGGATTTCACCTCACTGCTGAGGTTGTGATTGCTGAAAGCTCGCAACACAGTCCAACCACCTTGGCTGCCACCGATCACGAAGGTCTTCTTCGGATCAGCGCCTTGGCTTTGCGTAAAACGCGCTGCTGCGATCAGATCGAGTACGCGCATGTTGGCACCGTACTCCGTCCATGCAAGCCAGTTCTCCGACTTTCCGCGCGACCAGTAGGAGTCCAAGATCAGCACGTTGGCCTTGAGTTCTTTGCGCAGCCAAACTGCCATATCCACGTTGGCCGGGGAGATGCCGTGGCCTCCGTGCACGATGATCACGGTGGGCTGCTCAAACACGGGCGCCTGCTGAGGGCTCCAGCTTGAGATCAGCTTTCCCTTGCCGTTGTACGCGGGGACGTTGGCGGCGAACAGATTCATGCCGTAAGCCGCCATGGGCCGCTCCAATTCCCAACCGTTGGGTTTCTCGGGGGCGAACTGCACAGTGATGGCAGGTTGAAACTTCTCTACAGGGATCACATCGTCATTTGCATGGCTGGTCATTGAAGCCACGCCGATAGCCATCACGGCGGTCAAGCGAGAAACAGCCTTGAGAAATTGTCTGGTCATGTGAATGCTCTTTTTGTTGGGTGATCCATCAGGGAAGCTGCAGAGGCCGTGAGTCCACATGCATCCCATAGCGATCAAGCTCTTTCGCGCTTATCGCGGACATGGCGTCACTCTGGCAACGCAGATCAGCAATGCGCTTGCCACTCTGCTCCACTACCACTCCCTTGCGTCCATTTTCACCATCACCGGCATATACGACATAGCGATAGTTGCCCTTGTCGAAGGACAGGAAGTTCACTGCCGTACTGTCTTGAACGACCTGTGAGCCACGCTGGAAAGCTGAAGCCGCACCAGCGCCACCGTTCGGATACTCCATCTCTACCGCCCCTTCCAGCGGTGCTATCCGGTATGTCAACTGCTCATTGCCATCACTGCGCCCCGTACACACCGAGGCTCGCTTCTTTCCGGTGGAACACGCAAAGATCGGGGTCTCAGCGGCCGTACATAGATGCGGGACGGTCACAGCCGTAGCTGCAGCCGTCACGTTGGCTGGCGGAGGAACTGGCGCTGCAGCGGGTGCAGTGTTCGCAGGCGCTGGCGTAGCTACGACCGGCGCAGGCTGGGCCACTGGTGAAACCGCTGCTGGAGGTGGCTCCGCTGGCTTGGCCTCGGCTGCTGGCGAAGCTTCACCAGCGATCTTGGCAATCTCCGCTTCGCTCTTGTCGAACACCCGGAGCATAGCCAGATCGTGGAACAGCCCCATGAATGCCAAGTGTCCCGTGAGCTTGACCAGTATCTCTTTGCTGTCTTCGGTTCGCTGGACGGTATAGGTCACATTGCCCTTGACCGTATTGCCATCCAACGCGGCGCCTTGAGGCTCATACGTACCGCGCAGGTGATTGAGCATCCGTTGATCGGTCGGGATGGCGTCTTGCGGCATCACCGCCGTCAGGACCGCTGAGCAGGTCTTCCTCCCTGTCGATTCGTCGCTGCGAGCGGTGGTGATGGACTCCACCGTGACTTTGGTGTTCTTGCTCGTGATCTGCACGCTGCGCTGACGCTCAGGGCTCATGCTGGCATGCTCTTTGTCAAAGCTCTGCTGGTAAATCTGCTGGACCAGCGACACCGTAGCCGGATCAGCGCAGGACGGCGCTTTGTCACCGCATGCGGCCAGCAAAACCACGGACGTTGCCGCCAAGGTCACGGCGGTAGTTCTTTTGGGGTTCATTTTTTCTTCCCGTTGGTTGTAAATATTTGTGCCTCTCAAGGAACATTCTGGCATGTAATGCCCCTTTTAAGACGTTTCCTTAATAAGCACATTTCGAGAGCCTGCGGAGCATGTCACGGACTGCTCCACAGAAAAAAGACGCCGCCAGCGAATCGCTTGCTCAGCGCCGCCGCAAGGTGCGGCACATACCGAATGCCATCACCAAAGCTGTTGGCGAGAATCTGCGGTTTTTCCGTGGAAAAAGCGGGATGACACAACTGGAACTGGCGATGACGGCCGAGGTGGAGCGCACGCGCATTTCCAAGTTGGAACTCGGTCTGGTGAACCCCAGTGTTTTGACCGTGGCCACGATCTGCCATGTGCTGGGCATTACGCTGGCCGATCTGTTCGCCGACATTCGGCTGGCGCATCCACCGACCACGGAGGGCGGAACGCCGCGCCGAGCGAATCAAGCCGTGCTCGACAAGAAACCCCAGGTCAGCAAGCGCGCCAAGGGCACCACCAAGCCGGGGAATCCGTGAGCACGTGGGTGGTCAAGTGCTGGCATCCATGACCACCGTCACCCGTAGTGCTTCCACCAGGGCCGGGTCATGCGCTGCGCCGAACCACAATTCCGTAGAGGCATTTGCTGCGCTGCTGATCGCAGTGTGAATTTCCACGAAATCGGCCAGCCGGAAGGCAGCGCCATTGCCACGCACCACCACCAGGGCAGTGGTCGGGGTGGCGCCAAGGGCACGTTGATGCTGTTCCACCGCATGGCGGCAGTCCGCCAGCATGGTGTCCAGATCGCCATGGCGGCCCGTAACCGAGCAATACCAGGGCGACGGCCCCCAGTCTTCAAGCATGCGGATCAGGTCGCCCCAGTCCATGGCAGGCAGGGCGTCAGGCTCCGTGACTGCCAGCAGGTCTTCATGGACTTGGCGTGCGAGGTAAGTTGGCGCATGGGGAACACATGCCAGTCCCAGCATCCGCAGCCATTGGCGCCGGTGCATGTTCATCGTCATGGTGTTCTCCGTACACGCACGGCGGCGAGCAGATGCACCGTCTCAGGGCTCCATGACTCCGACTCATAGCGCCAGAGCCAGGGCTTTCGAGACTGCTCGCTAGTCTTTCCGTTTTCAATGGATTTGGCACGGCGGCTGCCCAGACCTGTCTGTGGCAGGGAAAGCCTCGCGTTAGACGCCTGAAACACCACCGGCTCCGGCGCGCTCGGGTCCAATAGCAGGATGCGTTGCGGCTGATACCGCTGGCCTGAGACAACCCCTTCAATCCCCACCGCCAAGGCCCAATGCTTGGTGCGCTGGTGCTCGACTGATGCGAAGGCCAGGGCTACCAGATCGCCACGCATCAGCCAGTCCACGGCTGCGCTATCCACCCCACCGTCCGCCACATAGCTGGCTTTGAGCGCGAGCGGCAGGTCCAATCCTTGGACCAATGCCACCCATTCGCGTGCGTGAATGCCCGTGAAGTAGGTCGGCTCAAACGCGCGATGCACCTGGGCGGCCGTGCCGTAGGTGCGGCGGCTCATGTTGTGCAGCGCCGATGCCTTGGCCAGATCAAGGATCACCAGCGCCATGGCGAGAACGTGAACGCCGCAGGCGCCATCAAGCATGCTCTGTTGCATGAAGCAGGGCATGGGCTCCTGCCGCTTCTGCTGCACCGTGAGCACGGCGCCGGTCTGCAGCGCCGCATGAACACGCTGGAACGTGTAGGACGGCGCGGGGCGCTTCGAGGGAACAGCTTTGGTCATGGTGAAGGACTTTCAAAAAACAAGGGACGTGCGTAGTCCTCCGCAGACGAGTACCGGATAGAAAACGCGGGAGAAGGAAATCAGCGCGGCCGCAGAACAGCAGCCGACAGGGGACTGGGCCTCAGCAAGAGACCGGCAACGAAACGCTCGCTTTGCACAGCGCCATCAACAGATCAGCGTCCGAGGTATAGGGTTGCTCGATCCATTCAACAAACTGCTCGGAGGCCAGCAGCCAGCCGCTGAGCACCGGCATTGCACCCTGAGCGCCACCATCATCGAGAAAACCCCAGGCGCATAGCCTGCGCGATGACATGGCCTGCCGAACCATGCCCATCGGCACCTTGCACAGCACCGCCAGCACCTCACAGGCATGCTGGTCATCACGCAATGGAATAACCGGCAGGATGGCATCCCCATAGCGCCGGAGACAGCACCCCCATTTCAGCCATTGGGACTCGAACGCCGAGAGATTCAGCAACCTCCCCAGCCTGCTCAGGTTCGTGCCAAGGGGTGAAGACGCTGGCAATGCTGAGGGCCTCGCAGCCGCCATCCGGGTGGCCAACTCGACCGGAACCGTGGGGATCATCAGATTGCGGGGAGCGCCGCTTTCATCCTCCATCAAAAAGGCTGGAAGATCGCCCTCAAAAATAGGCTGCTCTGCATATCCCAGTTCACGCCAGCAAAGCCGCTCGATGCTGCAACTTTCTCGGATTAGCGCTTGCCCTCCCAGCCATTGGGGCAGTTGTGCTCCAACACGATGCAATAGCCGTCCCATATGATGGCGGCGAAAGGCTGCATTACCTCTGGCATGCGCACAATCGCCGTGTTCATATAGACTAAATGCAAGCATTTCGATGCCTGAATTGCTTGGAGTCAATTTATTTTCCGTGGAATAATTCGGTAATTCCGAAAATCTCGATCAACGACGGCATTAAATCTGTTTGCGATGATTTATTCAATTATACCGCATATGTATTGGCTACGGTTTTTCAGTATTTTGCAAGAATAATCGGCCTTCTGGAAAATACGATTTTCATCAGCGCGATTTTCTGATGAGTGGTTTTTGGCGTGGTGGCCGCCCGCGCGGAAGCTTCACGTATGCCCCCAGCGCTTTACGCAAGGTGCTATCGGAGCCAGTTAGTACCTTCCCTTGATACTGCTTGAGGGCTTTGCACAGTTTGTCTGCCGATAATTCGGTGAAATAGCGCCCGTTGCCTTCGACCACTACCAAGCCACGGCTCGATCCGGCCTCTTTCTCTAAGGCGATAGCTAGCTTTTCCATAATCCCAGCCCCGCAAATTTTTTTGAAATGCTCCATGGTCTTTGGCTTGCGGCGCAGCTTTTTCTTCACCTCTGCGGTTGCTGCCTTCAGTGGGGCTGGCTTGGCAGGGGGTGCCTCGGCCCCTGGCTGAAACCTGGGGATCACATGCAGCGCCCAGGTCTGGGTATAGGGACTGCCTTTGCACACCGTAGGCCGCAGCAAAAGCTCCTCGACCGTGCAGGCATATTCCAGGTTCTGCCCCCCTTGAACGATCTCACGGAACGCTCTGGGGTTCTTCGCTGAAGGGTCTGCCAGGGCGAATACCACCGCCCCCTCGGCTTCGCAGCGCAAGCGCCATTCGCCCAACTGCTGGTAGACATGCCCTTCCAGCTTGACCCCTGCTTTACGCAGCAACCGAACCCAGAGCACTGGATACATGCGCTGCATCGCACTCAGCCCCATCTTTTCCATTCTCTGGCGCACCAGTGCGACGGTATGGAGCAGCGACGTCCTGTGCTCGCCCAACTCCCCATCTCCACCCAGCCGCGCCGTCTGCCCCGCCAAGGCTTCGTCCAACTCCACCTCAATCCGCTGACGCAGATTCTGGGCGGCCTCGTATGCCTTGGGCGGGACACAGAGTTCGGCCAATGCCTGAGCC
>JAFDZY010000271.1 GCA_018266685.1 Bacteroidota bacterium | reverse complement strand
TTCGATCTGTCCTTGCGCATGGTGGGCACCGACTTCCAGCAACGGGTTTGGAAGGCACTGCTCGCGGTTCCTTATGGCACCACGATGAGCTATGCTGAACTGACCGCGAAGGTTGCGGAACCCACAGCGATCCGTGCAGTCGCTGCCGCGAACGGTGCGAATGCGTTGAGCATCCTCGTGCCTTGCCACCGGATCATCGGGAGTAACGGGGAGATGACGGGGTATGCGGGCGGTGTGGGGGTGAAGCGGAGGTTGCTGGGGTTGGAAGGTGTGCGCAGGCTGGTGGCGGATCTGTTCAGAGCGGTTCAGTGCTAACCCGAGCTGATCACCTGTACCACTGGGCTTGAGATTAGAGCAAAAGCTTCTCCTCTCGAGTCTCTGTCACGATACTGCCGACATCTGCTTCCAATCCTTTGCGATGACATCCAGCCATTGCAAGTAGTACTCCATGCCCCATCGCTCGGCACCCCTGGTGAGTTTCCAGATCGAGAATGGAGATAGTTCAATCTTGGATAGATTCTTTCCGGGGACCACACGGCGGGCGTTCCGAACCGTTCTCGAAGTGATCTGCCAGTTGGGTAGGATGGTGAACGAGCGAAGGGACGCACCAAGGCCAACCTTTCGGCCAGATAGTTTCGATAGGATAGTTCGGGGAACGATGATAATATCCGGCTTGATCAAGTCAAGGTCTGCAACGATGTACGGCTTTGAGGGCGGCCAGTACATGGCCTTCTTTGCTGGGTCGATGTTGGCATCTCCTGCTATGGTGAACTTGGATGGATTCGCAACAGTGACTTCCTCCAAGAAGTCTTCCGCTGATGCGCGGGAAAACGAAAGGTCAGCATCGTACTTGTGCAATGCATGTCGAGCGGCCATGAGCAAACTCCCATTGGTGATAGGCTCGATCATCACGCACCGCATGCCATCCGGCAACTGTCCTCCGCGGTATGCGCGTTCAATTTGCTTTGGCCTTCGCCACGCCTCGAGAACCCTCCGGTGCGTTGGGTCGCATGCGAGATTCTCCGCGCTGGCATAGATCAAGACCTTCTTGGGTGCTTCTAGAAATCGCTCGCCTATGTATGGAATGGCCGGTGCAATGTCTTGGAATGCCCATTGCGGCGAACACGCCTTGTTATACTCCGCCCCATACGAAAGAGCCAGCGCCTGGGTCAGAGCATCTCGATCATCCACTCCCATGTCTTCGGTCTTTGTTTGGGGCTGCCATACGCCACGTGCTCAATGCTTTCATCCGGACGCCACATCGGTTGCTTCTTCAACTTCGGTTGGCTGAACTGATGCACTACGATCGCTTCACCATGGCGCATGCGCTCCTCGTCGAAGATGGTGTTGATGTCTGCATGCTCCGCGCTCCACCACCGTCGATGGATCCGATAGTCGCAGCCCATGAAGTGCGCGGGCATCGTGCTGCATTCGGCCACGGCGATGCGCTTGGCTTCCTCCTCGCCGTTCGCGCGAACGATCACGGTGGTCCGCTCGACCTCAATGACTGGGCTGTCCTCGGCCTGCGTATGCCACAGCACATCCACAGCGAAGGGTAGTCGGCCGGATGCGTCAGGCACGGGCTGGTTCGTAGCGCTCCGGTCTGAGAGCATACGTAGTTCGGGCAGGTTCCAGATGGCGCGGATGTCAGCGGCGCACAAGTCCCCGGTGAAGGCGAAGGGTCGTCCGGGAAAGACCTCCAGCTTGGCACGAATGCCGGGTGCTGCTTCTTCAAGCGCGCAAAGACAAGTCTCGATGCGCCGGGCAAAGAGCTTCTTGCGCTCCTTCCACGGAAGTGGTATCGAATAAGCGTCCAGCCCGATCTCCAGTTCGAGCCAGGCAGGGTATGTTTTAATCGTTGCCATCAGCATGCTGTGGTGTGGGCCGAATGGAAGCTACGGCGGTGACCATGCAGAAGGGATCAACGGTTGCTATCCGATACGGTTCTGGAGCTTGTGCGTCTTGTTCTTCCAACCGGCATCACTCTTTGAATTCACATATTGGATCTTGATGTCAGGAAAGCTATTGACGAAACTTATCTTTCTGTCCTCGAACGAAGTATCGAAAAACCAGATGGCATCACTGCCTTTCGCCTCGTATTTGTTCTTGGTAATGTACACCAGTAGACCCGGTGAAGAGGTGACGATCTGGACCTTGATGTCCGCAAATGAAGTGACTTCTTTGACAATGGCCATGAGCGGTGGAATTGGTCTTGTACGTTGATGTGTTGGTATTGAACGCCTGATGAATGGGGCACGAAACAAATGTATCTGGGGTGGGCGAGGAAGCCAAATGATGGGCGGTAACAACTTTCTCAACGTGATCCCGCGTTACGGATCGCAGCGGCACCCGCACCCCGAGATCCCTCAGCCGGGTGGAGCGATGTCGAATGGTGCGAGGGGGAAGAGTCCTTGGCCATGGTACGCAAGGCTAAATCGGGACGGGGATCTCCGCCCGGGATGGCAGCGGCGGCTGGCCGCAGGCCGGGCCGTGCGCCACCGTGGAGCGAGGAGGCCCGACGGCAGGCTGCAAGTCCCGCCAACGGCGGGGCGGGACCCCGGAG
>JAFDZY010000270.1 GCA_018266685.1 Bacteroidota bacterium | reverse complement strand
GCTGGCGCTCGATGCGGGCTGGGACGAAGAAATGCTGGCGCTCGAGATCGCCGAGTTGTCCGAATCGGGATATGACCTTGCCTTGACTGGCTTCGACGACAGCGAACTCGAGCGCCTGCTCTCCAGCAGTCTGGAGGACGATGCAGCGGCAGAAGAAGAAAACCCAGAAAGCAGCACCGACGACGACACCGACGATGTGCCGGATGCGCCCGTGGTGCCGGTGTCGCGCTCGGGTGACGTCTGGCAACTCGGCGCACACCGCCTGATCTGTGGCGACGCCACCGATGCCGTCGTGGTCGCTGCGCTGATGGTGGGCGATGTGGCGCGGCTGTGCTTCACCTCGCCGCCCTACGGCAACCAACGCGACTACACCTCGGGCGGCATCACCGATTGGGATGGCCTGATGCGCGGCGTGTTCGCGCACCTGCCGATGACGGGCGACGGTCAGGTGCTGGTCAATCTCGGCCTGATCCACCGCGACAACGAGGTCATCCCGTATTGGGACGGCTGGCTGGCGTGGATGCGCGGCCAAGACTGGCGGCGTTTCGCGTGGTACGTCTGGGATCAGGGGCCAGGAATGCCCGGCGACTGGCAGGGACGGCTGGCTCCGAGCTTCGAGTTCGTTTTCCACTTCAACCGCGAAAGCCGCAAGCCCCACAAGACGGTGCCCTGCAAACACGCCGGACAGGAATCGCACCTGCGCGCCGATGGCTCAAGCACGGCGATGCGCGGCAAGGATGGCGAAGTTGGCGGCTGGACGCACAAGGGGCAACCCACGCAGGACACCCGCATCCCCGACAGCGTGATCCGCGTGATGCGCCACAAGGGCAAGATTGGTCAGGGCATCGACCACCCGGCCGTGTTCCCGGTGGCATTACCGGAGTTCGTGATCGAGGCCTACACCGACGCGGGCGACATTGTGTTCGAACCCTTCGGCGGCAGTGGCACGACGATGCTGGCTGCCGAGCGCACGGGTCGCATCTGCCGCGGCATCGAAATTGCGCCGGAGTATGTGGACGTGGCCATCAAGCGCTTCCAGCAGAAACATCCCGGCGTGCCGGTGACCTTGCTCGCCACTGGCCAGACCTTTGAGCAGATCGCAGCCGAGCGCACCACGATCGTCGATGATGAGGTGGCCGCATGAACTGGTTGGTCGACAAGATCGAGCAGTGGCCGACCGTCAAACTGCTGCCTTACGCCCGCAACGCGCGCACCCACTCGGATGATCAGGTGGCGCAGATCGCCGCCAGCATCGCGGAGTTCGGCTTCACCAATCCCATCCTCGCAGGCAGCGATGGCATCATCGTTGCTGGCCACGGACGCTTGGCCGCAGCCCAGAAACTTGGGCTGGAAATCGTGCCGGTGGTCGTGCTCAATCACCTGACGCCCACGCAGCGTCGCGCGCTGGTGATCGCCGACAACCGCATCGCCGAGAACGCGGGTTGGGATGAGGCCATGCTGCGCATCGAACTGGAAGCCCTGATGGGCGAAGGCTTTGATCTCGACATCACCGGCTTCGATGCCGACGCGCTGGCCGAACTGATCGCGGGCGACGAGCCGGACAACGAGGGGCAGACCGATGAGGATGCGGTGCCTGAGATTGGCGAGACACCGATCTCGCGCCCGGGCGATGTCTGGATCATGGGCCCACACCGACTGCTCTGTGGCGACGCGACCGTGGCCGAGAGCTATGACCGCCTGATGCAAGGCGATGTGGCGGACATGGTATTCACCGACCCGCCGTACAACGTGAACTACGCCAATAGCGCCAAAGACAAAATGCGTGGCAAGGATCGTGCGATTTTGAACGACAACCTGGGCGACGGCTTCTACGATTTCCTGCTGACGGCGCTTACCCAGATGGTGGCGCACTGTCGAGGCGGGATCTACGTGGCGATGTCTTCCAGCGAACTGGATGTGTTGCAGGCCGCGTTCCGCGCCGCCGGTGGCAAGTGGTCGACCTTCATCATCTGGGCGAAGAACACCTTCACCCTCGGACGCGCCGACTACCAGCGCCAGTACGAGCCGATCCTCTACGGATGGCCCGAGGGCGCGCAGCGCCAATGGTGCGGCGACCGTGACCAGGGCGACGTGTGGCAGATCAAGAAGCCCACGAGGAACGATCTGCACCCGACCATGAAGCCGGTGGAACTGGTTGAACGGGCGATTCGCAATTCCAGCCGCCCCGGCAACGTGGTGCTCGACCCCTTCGGTGGCTCCGGCACGACATTGATCGCCGCAGAAAAATCCGGACGCGTGGCGCGGCTGATTGAACTCGATCCGAAGTACGTGGACGTGATCGTGCGCCGGTGGGAAGAGTTTTCCGGAAACAAGGCCAGCCGATTGCAGGCTGACCATGCCTGATCTCAGGGGTAGAGCTGGGCGTTGATGTCGCAGTGCACGATCAGGCTGGTGAGGTAGGGCAATCCGCGCGGGATGTCCATTTCGCGCAGCATCGATGGGCGCATTTTGTAACGCATCCATTTGGCGGCGGTGGTCTCGATTGCTTGTTGCAGTGGTTTCTTTGCAAACAGGGCGTTGTGCACTTCGTCGGCAAAGTGGCGTCCGTATCTGCTGTCGAGAAAGGCGCGTACTGCCTCGGGTTCCAGGCCAGTGGTTTGGCCGATGATCTTGATGGCCAGCGGCCAGGCTTTGTCGGCGTGGTTGTCCATCGTGCCCCAGAAGCCCCAATCCGGGTTTTCCGTGGTGGGGAGTTGTGTGGTGGTGGTGTTCATCTTGGGCTCCTTGACGTTGATCGTTGCGACACCCGTAGTAACGCGCTTCTCGATCAAGAAGCCAAGCTGTTCTTGGCTTCTTTCTCGATCATTCGACGAGGTGGAGATCGGCGTCATTCAAGTCCTCGGTGTAGCCCGCTTTGTGCAGCACGACTACTTTGCCACCTCGCCAACCCTGGACGACGCCAGTGCGACGCACCTGCGCGGTGCGGATGCTGTGGTGGCCGGTGCTGATGGTGCGGTCGATGGTGTACGCGACGCGGTCGCCTTTTTGCAGGGCGCGGCGGATGGGTGTGATGGCGTTCATGGTGCTCTCCGGGGTAATCGTTGTGACACCCGTATGAACGCGCTTGTCCGGCAAGAAGCCAAGCTATTCTTGGCCTCCTGCGGAGCCTTTCAGACTTGCTCAGTGAAGATCGCCAGCAGATCGTCCAATCCCTGGTTGACCCGGCCAAGTTCGGCCACGTGACTCCAGTTGAGGGAGGCTTGCGCGAACCCAAAGCGCCGGTCGGCCAGGCTTTGCAGGGTTGCAATTTTCTGGTTGATTGCCTCGTGTGCAGCAGCAAATGCTTGCAAGACATCCTGCTGGGTGCTGTGTTGTTGAGTCATTTCGCTGTCCTTCGTGTGGTGTTGCTCGATGACTGTATGAACGCGCTGGTGGCCAGAGAAGCCAAGCTTTTTCTGCTCGGCTTGCTCGCAGTTTGAATCACGCCACACGATACACGCGCTCGCCGCCCTGCACCTTGTCCGAGGTGATGGCCAGGCCAAGTTTTTTCTTGAAGGCTCCAGCGAAGGTGCCGCGCACCGTGTGTGCCTGCCAGCCTGTGGCTTCACAGATTTGGGCGATGGTTGCGCCCTCTGGGCGTTGCAGCATCCGGATCACTTCGGCCTGCTTGCTGTTCGCCCGGCGGCGCGGCGTGGATTGCTTGGCCCACTGGGCCTCACACGCGGCCACGTCGGCCTCGAGTGCTTGGTCTGGCACCAAGGGGGCGGCAGGTGCTTGCGGCGCGCCCTGTGACGTTGTGGCAGATCCTGGGCGCGCCATCCCCAAGGCGTCATAGCCCTCGGCGGCGACGCGCCAGCTCTGGCCGTCAGGCGTGATCAGAGCGCGGTTGAACATCCCGGCGAGCACCTTCTTGCGCGCGCCGCCTTTGATGTGGTCGGGGAACCATTCGATCTTTCCCGCGCTGGTGTTGATGGCCTTGGCGAGGATGGCGTGCTGGGCCGGGGTGAGTTGGGTGATTGGGGTGATGGTCATTTGCTGCTCCTTCGGTGTGGTGGATGGCGATGTGATGAACGCGCTGTTGGTCAGTGAAGCCAAGCGCTTTCTGCTTGGCTTAGTGGCTTGGCGATCAGTACTTGGCGATTTCTGTTTCCGATCCCTTCGGCATCGCTGCACCCAGTTCGACGCCTGCCTTGAAGGCTGCTTCCAGCGCGTCCCGGATGCACCACACCGCCGTGTCGTGGAAATCCAGGCTGTCCGCGTGGCGGGTTTGCAGGGTGTCGATGCCGAGATGCTTCTGGGCGATCAGGGTGAGGATGGTGTCGATCTGGTTCATGGCGGGTTCCTTTCGTGGATGGGGTTGGCGTGACGTGATGAACGCGCTGTTCGTAAGTGAAGCCAAGCGGTTTTTGATGGTTCTTTTTGCTTGGCTTCGTGCCTGTTTTCAGACCTTGCGCAAGGTGGCGATGCCTGCCTGCGCAAGATCGAGCGCAGCGCAGCGAAAGGCGTTTTCTGCAGCCCAGGGCGCGATGCGCACGTCGTCGAGTAGCTGATCCATGACTTGCTTGCTCTTGGCCCGCATCGCGGCACACGCGGCTTCCAGGTCGTCGTGGCTGGCGGCAGCGGTTTCCTTGCGGCAGGTGCGCACCAGGATGGTGAGTGCGGCGTCGGCGAGTTTGTTGGCCAGTGTGTCGAGGTTGGCGGTGTCCATCGTTCGTCCTTTCGAGGGGTGGTTGGCGTGACGTGATGAACGCGCTGTTCCCGTTCAAAGCCAAGCTCAATCTGCGCAAACGACGAACAAATGATTGAAGAAAGTGACGATGGGACTCTCGATTCGCGCCTACGCGCGCCACCGTGGCGTGTCGCACGTGGCAGTGAAGAAGGCCATCGACACCGGGCGGATCAGGCCGCTGCCTGACGGCACGATTGATCCGCAAGCCGCCGACGCACAGTGGGCGCAAAACACCTTGCAACCGCGCAAGGCCATCGCGCAGGAGGTGGTGCAGGAAGTTGTGCAGGATGTGGAGCAGGCGGTAGCCAGCGCGGCCAGCACAACCAAGGAGCGTCCGCAACGCACCGTCACCACGCCGCAACGTGAAACGCCAGAGGCGTCTGCACCGCCCTTGTCAGCGGGCGGAACGTCGCTGCTGCAGGCGCGCACGGTCAACGAAGTGCTCAAAGCCCAGCTCAACAAGGTGGAGCTGGCGCACCGCAAGAAGGAACTGGTCGATCGGGCCCAGGCCGTGGCCCATGTGTTCAAGCTGGCGCGCATCGAGCGCGATGCCTGGCTGAACTGGCCTGCGCGCATCTCCGGGCAAATGGCGTCCACGCTTGGCGTCGATGCGCACCAGATGCACGTGCTGCTCGAAGCCGCCGTGCGTGAGCACTTGATCGAACTGGGCGAGCTGCGCCCGCGTGTGGACTGATGATGGAAAACTACGAAGGCGCACAGGAGATCGAACGGGCGTGGCGCGATGGCTTGACGCCTGATCCGCTACTCACCGTGTCCGAGTGGTCGGATCGGCACCGGATGCTGTCTTCCAAGGCGTCCGCTGAGCCTGGGCGATGGCGCACCAGCCGCACGCCATACCTCAAGGCCATCATGGATTGCCTCTCGCCCACCTCGCCCATCGAGCGCGTAGTGTTCATGAAGGCCGCCCAGTTGGGTGCCACCGAGATGGGCAGCAACTGGATCGGCTACGTCATCCACCACGCACCGGGGCCGATGATGGCCGTGTGGCCTACGGTGGAAATGGCCAAGCGCAACAGCAAGCAGCGCATCGACCCGCTGATCGAGGAGTCGGCTGCGCTGGCGGAACTGATTGCTCCGGCGCGCTCCCGAGATTCGGGCAACACGATTCTGGCGAAGGAGTTTCGCGGCGGTGTGCTGGTGATGACGGGCGCGAACAGCGCGGTCGGTCTGCGCTCGATGCCGGTACGCTACCTGTTCCTCGATGAGGTGGATGGGTATCCGCTCGACGTCGATGGCGAAGGCGATGCGATCTCGCTGGCCGAGGCGCGCACGCGCACCTTCGCCCGGCGAAAGATCTTCATCGTCTCCACGCCGACGATCTCCGGGGCTTCGGCCATCGAGCGCGAGTACGAGGCCAGCGACCAGCGTCGCTACTTCGTGCCGTGCCCGCATTGCTCGCACCGGCAGTGGCTGCGCTTCGAGCAGCTGCGCTGGGACAAGGGGCTGCCTGAGACGGCAGCCTACATCTGTGAATCCTGCGACACCGCGATTGCCGAGCACCACAAGACGTGGATGCTCGAACACGGCGAGTGGCGCGCGACGGTCGATGAGGCAGGCAAGACCACGGGCTTTCATCTGTCCTCGCTGTACAGCCCGGTCGGCTGGCGCGCGTGGCGCGACATCGCAGCTGCGTGGGAGGCCGCCGTCAGCAAGGAATCCGGCTCGGCGGCCGCGATCAAAACCTTCAAGAACACCGAGCTGGGCGAAACCTGGGTCGAGGAAGGCGAAGCGCCGGACTGGCAACGCCTCGTCGAGCGCCGCGAGGATTACAAGATCGGTAGCGTGCCTGATGGCGGATTGCTGCTGGTCGGCGGGGCTGATGTGCAAAAGGATCGCATCGAGGCCTCGATTTGGGCCTTCGGACGCGGCAAGGAGTCATGGCTCGTCGAGCACCGCGTGCTGATGGGTGACACCGCCCGCGACGCGGTGTGGAAAGCCCTGGCGGCGATGCTGGCCGAGCATTGGACGCACGCCTCTGGCGTGGCGCTGCCGCTGGCGCGCTTTGCCCTGGACACGGGCTTTGCCACGCAGGAAGCCTATGCCTTCGTGCGCGCCAGTCGCGATGCGCGGGTGATGGCAGTCAAAGGTGTGGCGCGCGGCGCGGCCTTGATCGGCACGCCGACGGCAGTCGATATGAGCCAAGGCGGCAAGCGGCTGCGCCGGGGCATCAAGGTCTTCGCGGTGACGGGCAGCATCGCCAAGCTGGAGCTGTACAACAACCTGCGCAAGAACGCCGATGTCGAGGACGATGGGCTCACGATGCGTTACCCCACCGGGTTCGTGCACCTGCCCAAAATCGACGCCGAGTTCATCCAGCAGCTGTGCGCCGAGCAACTGATCACCCGTCGTGATCGCAACGGCTTTCCGGTGCGCGAGTGGCAAAAGATGCGCGAGCGCAACGAAGCGCTGGACTGCTACGTCTACGCCCGCGCCGCAGCAGCGGCGGCGGGCCTTGATCGCTTCGAGGAGCGCCACTGGCGCGAACTGGAGCGGCAACTCGGGGTGGCACCTCCACCGGATGAGCCGCCGCCCCTGCACGACATCGAACTCAACGAGGCCACCCCCAGCGGTGGCCTTGCTGCTTCTGGAACCCGCAACAGCGGTCGGCGCGTCATCAAGAGCCGCTGGCTCGGTTGCTGAGCGACCGACGAGGAATCCATGGGATACACGAATGCACAACTCAACGCGCTCAAGAAGGCGCTGGCCACCGGCGAGCGCCGCGTGAGCTTCGGCGACAAAACGGTCGAGTACCGCAGCGTCGCCGAATTGCAGGCGGCGATTCGCTCTGTCGAGGCCGACATCGCGCGCGGCAGCGGCACGCCCAAGCGCCAGATCCGTGTCACCACGGCGAAGGGTTTCTGATGGCATGGTTCTCGAAACTCAGGCAAGGACTGTTCGGTCCCCCGGTACACGAGGCCGCAGGCCGTGGCCGCCGCGCCCTGGCGTGGATGCCCGGCAATCCCGGCGCAGTGGCTGCGATGCTGGCCACCAGCACCGAGCTGCGCATCAAGAGCCGCGACCTCGTGCGCCGCAATGCGTGGGCGCAGGCAGGCATCGAAGCCTTCGTCGCCAACGCGGTCGGCACCGGCATCAAGCCACAGAGCCTGTCGGGCGACGAGCAGTTCAAGGCCGAGGTGCAGGCGCTGTGGCGCGACTGGGTCGAAGAAGCCGACGCGGCGGGCCAGACCGACTTCTACGGCCTGCAGTCGCTGGCCTGCCGGGCGATGCTCGAAGGCGGCGAATGCCTGATCCGGCTGCGGCCGCGCCGCCCGGAGGACGGACTGGCCGTGCCGCTGCAGCTTCAACTGTTGGAGCCGGAGCACCTACCGATCTCGCTCAACACCGATCTGCCGTCCGGCAACGTGGTGCGCTCGGGCATCGAGTTTGACGCGATGGGGCGGCGCGTGGCCTACCACCTGTACCGCTCGCATCCGGAAGACGGTCGGCTCGCGCCGATGTCCGGCCAGGGCGGAATGGACACGGTGCGCGTGGACGCGCGCGAGGTCATCCACCTCTACCGCGTGCTGCGCCCGGGCCAGATTCGCGGCGAGCCGTGGCTGTCGCGCGCGCTGGTCAAGTTGAACGAATTGGATCAGTACGACGACGCCGAGCTGGTGCGCAAGAAGACCGCCGCGATGTTCGCAGGCTTCGTCACCCGCCAGAACCCCGAAGACAGCCTGATGGGCGAAGGCGCGGCCGACAGCGATGGCATCGCGCTCGCCGGTCTCGAACCCGGCACCTTGCAGATTCTGGAGCCGGGCGAGGACATCAAGTTCTCCGATCCCGCCGACGTGGGCGGCTCGTACTCGGAGTTCCTGCGCACGCAGTTCCGCGCGGTCGCCGCTGCCTTGGGCGTCACCTACGAACAACTGACCGGCGATCTGACCGGCGTGAACTACTCGTCCATCCGCGCGGGGATGCTGGAGTTCCGCCGCCGCTGCGAGATGGTGCAGCACGGCGTGCTGGTGCATCAGCTGTGCCGTCCGGTGTGGGCGGCGTGGATGAAGCAGGCCGTGCTCGCGGGTGCGCTCGATGCGCCCGGATTCGCGCGCGGCGGGCCCGCACGACGCCGCCAGTACCTACAGGTCAAGTGGATTCCGCAGGGCTGGCAGTGGGTCGATCCGGAGAAGGAGTTCAAGGCAATGTTGCTGGCGATCCGCGCGGGCTTGATGTCGCGCTCGGAAGCCATCTCCGCCTTCGGCTACGACGCCGAGGACGTTGACCGCGAGATCGCTGCCGACAACAAGCGCGCCGACGACCTCGGCCTGATCTTCGATTCCGACGCCCGCTACACGTCCAAGGACGGTGGCAGCGCGGAGCCCAACCGCAACGCCGTCACCCCCGACGCCACCGACACATCCGGCAGCGCTTCGACTGCCTGAAGGATTCCCATGACTTTGCTGCCGCATCTGGCGGCGCGCCTCTTTGGCGTGCCACTGGCGATCCATCGCCCCAAACTTGACGTGATCCTGGCCGTGCTCGGCCCACGAGTGGGCCTTGCCGATCTGGCTACCGCCCCCGGCTTCACGCCGCCCCAACGTCAATGCAGCGCCGCGCCCGGATCACCACCCGGCGTGGCGATCTTGCCGATTCACGGCACGCTGGTGCGCCGCACCGTCGGGCTGGAAGCCGAATCGGGGTTGACCAGCTACGCGGCCCTCGCGGCGCAACTGGATGCGGCCATCGGCAATCCGGCGGTCTCAAGCATCTTGCTCGACATCGACTCGCCCGGGGGCGAGTCGGGCGGCGTGTTCGATCTGGCCGACCGCATCCGCGCCGCCAGCCAGATCAAGCCGGTCTGGGCCGTGGCCAACGACATGGCTTTCTCGGCCGCCTACGCGCTGGCGTCTGCCGCGAGCCGCGTATTCGTCTCGCGCACCGGCGGCGTCGGCTCGATTGGCGTCATTGCGATGCACGTCGACCAATCCGAGAAGGACGCGCAGGACGGCGTTCACTACACCGCCGTGTTCGCGGGCGACCGAAAGAACGATCTCAACCCGCACGAGCCGATTTCCAGCGAAGCCCACGCCTTCCTCAAGGCCGAGGTCAATCGCATCTACGGCCTGTTCGTCGAAACGGTGGCCCGTCACCGTGGGCTGGAGCCGTCCGCCGTGCGCGACACCGAGGCAGGGCTGTTCTTCGGGCAGGCCGCCGTGGCGATGGGTCTTGCCGACGCCGTCGGCACCCTCGACGACGCGCTGACCCAGCTTCTCGTCTCCCTTTCCCCCAACCCGACTCCGAAGGCTGCGGCCACACGGGCGGGCTCTTTGTGCAACCACCCCCAGGAGTCATTGATGAATGATCGAACCGACCCCGCTGCTCTTGATCGGCCCCAACTCGATACGGTTGATCCTGCTGGCAGCCTTTCTCAACCGCCCGCAGGCGCCACGTTGAACGTGAGCGACGCCATCGAGATCGCGCAGACCTGCCAGCTTGCCGGTCGCGCCGACCTGATCGCGGGCTTCCTCGAAACCAACACCACGCCCGCCACGGTGCGCAGCCAATTGCTCGCCGCGCAGGCCGACGCCAGTCCGGAAATCACCAGCCGAATCGCGCCCGATGCCGCACATCCTGCCACCAGCAATCCGCTGATCGACGCGGCCAAACAAATCGCGGCGCAGTCCGCCAAGAAGGAGCTCTGAGATGCCCGTCCTCGCCGAACCACTGAATCTGGGCGACCTGCTCAAGTACGAAGCGCCCAACCTCTACTCGCGCGACCGCGTCACCGTGACCTCCGGCCAGAACCTGCCGCTGGGCACGGTACTTGGCATCGTTACCGCTTCCGGCAAATACAAGCAGATTGATCCGTCCGCCGAAGACGGCTCGCAGGTTGCCGCCGCCGTACTGCTGCAAGACTGCGACGCGACGCTCGCCGACCGTGATGACGGCCTCGTTGTCGCACGCCACGCGATCGTGGCCGATCACGCGCTCGCGTGGCCTGACGCCATCACCACTGCCGAAAAACTCACCGCCTTGGCGCAGCTCAAGGCGCTGGGCGTCCTCGTTCGTCAAGGAGCCTGACCATGAACAACCCTTTCAGCAATCCCGCCTTCTCGATGGCGGCGCTGACCGCAGCCATCAACATCCTGCCCAACCGCTATGGGCGGCTGGAGTCCTTGAACCTGATGCCGCCCAAACCCGTGCGTCAGCGCCAGGTCATCGTCGAGGAGATGAACGGCGTGCTCAACCTGCTACCCACGCTGCCGCCGGGCTCGCCCGGCACGGTGGGCGTGCGCGGCAAACGGAAGCTCCGCTCCTTCGTCGTGCCGCACATTCCGCACGACGATGTGGTGCTGCCCGAGGAGGTGCAGGGCATCCGCGCCTTCGGTTCGGAGACCGAAACCGAGACCATCGCAGGCGTCATCGCCCGCCACCTGGAGACCATGCGCAACAAGCATGCCATTACGCTGGAGCACCTGCGCATGGGCGCACTCAAGGGCGTGATCCTGGACGCTGACGGCTCGGTGCTCTACGACCTGTTCGATGCCTTTGGCATCACGCCCCAAACGGTGAATTTCCAGCTGGGCAATGCGGGCACCAATGTCAAGGGCAAATGCATGGATGTGCTCGCCGCCATCGAGGACAACCTCAAGGGCGAGTTCATGAACGGCGTGCATTGCCTGTGCTCGCCCGAGTTCTTCGCCGCACTCACCGGTCACGCCAAGGTCGAAAAAGCCTTCGAAAACTGGCAAAACGGCGCCATCCTCATCAACGACGTGCGCCGAGGTTTTACCTTTGGCGGCATCACTTTCGAGGAGTACCGGGGCCAAGCCACCGACGCCAGCGGTACCGCACGCCGCTTTATCGCCGCTGGTGAGGCACACGCCTTTCCGCTGGGCACCATCGACACCTTCGGCACCTACTTTGCCCCTGCGGACTTCAACGAAACCGTCAATACCGTGGGTCAGCCGCTGTACGCCAAGCAGGAACCGCGCAAGTTCGACCGAGGCACGGATCTGCACACGCAGGCCAACCCGCTGCCGATGTGTCACCGCCCGGGCGTGCTGGTCAAACTGACGGTGGCGTGATGGCCCTGATCGAGCGCCTGTACCAGGCCGCCGCCAATGCGGGCCTGACGGTGCGCTGCCGCTGGTTGCCCGCAGGCGGCGGGCCCGCCCGAACGCAGCAGGTGGGCTTCTCCGCGCCGGATGACGCCGTGCTCGACGGCTTGGCCCTGAACACCGACTACGCGATCACCTATCCGTCGTCGGGTCTCAAAGGTCTTGCCGCCCGCGAGGTGGTCGAGATCGACGGCGTGGCCTATCAGGTGCGGGATGTCCGGGCCGTGGCGGACGGCTCGGAGATGCGCGCCAAGCTCACGAGGCTCTGACCGATGGCTGCCAACTCGATCCGCGAGCGGATTCTGCTTGCGGTGCTCGATGCTGTCCGCACGCCGGTGGAGTCACTCGGGGCCACGCTGCATCGCTCGCCCACGGTCGCCATCAGCCGTGAACTTTCCCCGGCGCTGGTGGTGTTCCCCGAAGCCGAGCAGATCACCGAGCGCGCCAACGACCGTGTCACGCGCGAACTGACCGTGCGCCTTGTCGCGCTGGCCCGGGCGGTGCCGTCCGCCATTCCGGAGACCGAAGCCGACCGGCTGCTCACCGCCGCCCACGCCGCGCTGCTGGCCGATCGGAATCTGGGCGGCCTGTGCCTCGGCATCCGCGAGCTGGACTGCGAATGGGACGTGGAGGACGCCGATGCGGTGGCCGCCTCGATCCCGGCGCGTTACGCGATCACCTATCGGACGCTCGACACCGATCTTTCAACCAACGGATGACTCCCATGAAATCACTCGTTTTGATCCGCCCGCACACCCACGCAGGCAAACCCCACGCGGCGGGCGAACGGCTCGACGTGGAACGTGAAACCGCCGACTGGCTCATCGCCAACGGCGTCGCGCGCCACGACCGCCAACCCGAACCTGTGCCAGCACCGGAAGGTGACGGCGCGCCCGTTGAAGCCATCCGATCCATCACCACCCAACGCAAGGAATCCAAATCATGAGCACCTACGCCAGTTTTCAGGGCCGCGTCTTTCTCGGCAAGCGCGATATCGACGGCCTTCCCATTGAAGTGCGCTCGCCCGGCAACGTCGCCGAGCTCAAGCTCTCGCTCAAGACCGACGTGCTGGAGCACTACGAGAGCCAGACCGGCCAGCGCTCGCTCGACCACCGGATGGTCAAGCAGAAGTCGGCCACGGTGAACCTCACCATCGAGGAGTTCACCAAGGAGAACCTCGCGCTGGCGCTCTACGGCAACCACATCACCGGCAGCACCGGCTCGGTCACCGCCGAGACCATCGGCGGCGCGACACCCGTCATCGGCGATCGCTACTTCTTTGCGCATCCGAAGGTGTCGGCGGTGGTGGTCACGGATTCGGCGGGCACGCCCGCGACGCTGGTGGCAGGCACGCACTACACGGTGGACACCGACTTCGGTGCCCTCCAGTTTCTGGATACCACAGGCTTCACCGCGCCGTTCAAGGCGGCCTACAGCTACGGCGTCGCCACCGAGATCGGCATCTTCACGCAGGCGTTGCCCGAGCGGTTCCTGCGCCTGGAAGGCGTCAACACCGCACAGGGCAACGCCAAGGTGCTGGTGGAGCTCTACCGCGTAGCCTTCGATCCGCTGAAGGAAATCTCCTTCATCTCGGACGAGTACAACAAATTCGAGCTGGAAGGCTCGTTGCTGGCCGACGCCACCAAGCCCTATGACGCGGTGCTGGGCCAGTTCGGCCGCATTGTGCAACTGTGATGGGGACTGCCATGAGCGATCTGGAAACCCTCATCCCGCAGGCGGTGGAACTGGTAATCGACGGCGAGCCGTTGGCGATCAAGCCACTCAAGGTCGGGCAAATGCCCGCCTTCCTGCGTGCGATCACGCCGGTGATGCAGCAGATCGGCGGCGACGGCATCGACTGGCTGGCACTGTTCGGCGAACGCGGCGACGATCTGCTGACGGCAGTGTCGATTGCCGTCGGAAGGCCGCGCGCGTGGGTCGATGAGCTGGCCGCTGACGAAGCCATCCTGCTCGCGGCCAAGGTGATCGAGGTGAACGCGGATTTTTTTACCCGGACGGTGATGCCAAGGCTCGACGGTCTGATCACACAGGCGAGCACGGTGGCGGCTGGTTCGACACCGTCCAGCACCTGATTGCCCACGGCCACCGGCTGCCGGACATCCTCGACTACACCCTGGCACAGATGCGCGGCTTCGCCGCCGCCACCGTGCGCGCCGACGCGGCACGCGACGCAAACCTGCTGTCGCTGATCGCCATTGGCGCGCGCGGCGATGCGCGTCACCTCGACCAGACCCTCGACAGGCTCCAAGACCATGCGAATCGCTATCCGCATCGATAGCAAGGCCGCGCAGGCGCAGTTGCGCCGCTGGGGCGGGCAGTATCGCGAGAAGGTGCAGAAGGCGGTTGCGCGCGGCATCGCCAGCGAAGCTGCTGATCTCAAGCAAGACGTGCGCAGCCACGTCGCGGGGCAGATGGCGGTGGTCAAAAAATCCTTCGTCAAAGGCTTCACCGCCAAGGTGCTGGACAAGGACAAGAACCGCCTGCCCGCGCTCTACGTCGGTTCGCGCATTCCGTGGTTGGGCATTCACGAGCGCGGTGGCGGCATCCAGGGCCGGATGTTGATCCCGCTGCACGGTCGCGTGGGCCGCAAACGTTTCAAAGCGCAGATCGCCGAGCTGATGCGCGGCGGCAATGCCTATTTCATCAAGAACGCCAAGGGGAACATCGTGCTGATGGCCGAAAACATCAAGGAATACGACCGGCCACTGTCGGGCTTCAAGCGCCGTTACCGCAAGGCTGAAGGCATCAAGAAGTTGAAGCGCGGCGCTCATGTCCCCATCGCCGTGCTGGTGCCGCGCGTGCAGCTCAAGAAGCGCCTGAACATCGAGCGCATGGTCGCCAGTCGCATTCCGCGTCTGGCTGCAGCCGTCGAGAAGCAGTTGCGGCAGGTGGACTGACCCTCAGACGTCCCACGGGTTCACGACCTGAACGCCCAATCCAGCGAAGTCCTTGACGTTGCGGGTCACCAGCGTCAGATCGTGTTGCAAGGCCGTTGCCGCCAGCAGACCGTCGATGACCGGCAAGGTGCGACCGGCGCTGGCCTGCACACGCCCCCAGCGGTCGGCGACCTGCGCATCGATGTCCAACAGCCGCCCGACAAAGTAGTTGGGCAGATCCACTTCCAACCAGTCCGTGAGGGTCTGGCGGAAAGCGGGGTCGGCGACGCCTTCGATGCCCTTGCGGATTTCGCCGAGGCTCAAGACCGACAAGTAGAGCGACTGGCGTAGACGTGCCTGCATCCACGCCACCACGTTCGGATCGGCTTTCCGGTTCCGCAGTTCGGACAGGACGTTGGTGTCGACGAGGTAGCTCAAAACGTGATCTCACGCGGCAGGCTGCGGCTGCGTTCGAACTGGATTTCATCGTGGCCCGCCAGCGGCGAGGCGCGCATGAAGTCCACCAGCGACTGCTCGTTGCCGGACAAGCGGTCGAACAGCTCGCGCGACACCACGACTGCCACGGATTTGCCGTGCAGGGTGATGTCCTGCGGGCCCTCTTGGGCCGCGTGCTTGACCAGTTCCGAGAACCGCGCCTTGGCGTTTTGCATTTGCCAGCTTTGCATGACCAGCCTCCTAAAGACCTAAATAGTCTAACTAGACAAGTCAGAATTTTACAGGATTCCTCGCCTCATGGCAAATCGAATTTCCGTCCTCGTCGCGCTGGAAGGGGCTGACGAGGGGCTCAAGCGTGCCATCAACAACGCCGAGCGCAGTCTCGGTGGCTTCGGGTCCAGCGCCAAATCTGCCAGCGACAAGGCCGCTGCCGGGGTGGCCGAAGTCAAGGCAGGCATGAACGCCTTCGGCGATCAGGTCGCCAAGGCCAAGACGCAGTTGCTGGCCTTCCTGACCATCAACTGGGCGGCGGGCAAGCTGCAGGAGGTCGTCCAGATCGCCGATGCGTGGAACATGATGTCCGCACGGCTCAAGCTCGCCACCGCAGGCAGCCGCGAGTACACGGTCGCGCAGAAGGAATTGTTCGCCATCGCCCAGCGCATCGGCGTGCCGATCCAGGAGACGGCCACCCTGTACGGCAAGCTGCAGCAGGCGGTGCGGATGCTGGGCGGCGAGCAGCAGGATGCGCTGTCCCTCACGGAGAGCATCTCGCAGGCGCTGCGCATCTCCGGCGCATCGGCCACGGAGGCGCAGTCGGCGCTGCTGCAGTTCGGGCAGGCGCTCGCCTCGGGTGTGCTGCGTGGCGAGGAATTCAACTCCGTCGTCGAGAGCAGCCCGCGTCTGGCCAAGGCGCTGGCCGATGGCCTGAACGTGCCCATCGGGCGATTGAGGAAGCTCGCCGAGGAAGGACGGCTCACCGCCGACGTGGTGGTCAACGCGCTGATGAGCCAGAAGGACAAGCTGGCCGCCGAGTACGCGCAGTTGCCGATGACGGTCAGTCAGGCCTTCACGCGCCTGTCCAACGCCTTCGGCCAGTGGATCAGTCGCCTCGACGAATCGACCGGCTTCACCAAGAAGCTCGCCGAGGCGCTGACGTGGTTGTCGGAGAACCTGGACACGGTGATGCAGTGGTTGAAGCGCATCGCCGAAGTGGGTCTGGCGGTGTTGATCTACCGGCTGATCCCGGCGCTGATCATCGCGTGGCAGACGGCGGGCGCGGCGGCGGTGACGGCGGCCAGCACCACGGCGGCGGCGTGGGCGACGGCCAATCTGTCGCTGTCCAACGCCATCGCCACCGTCGGCAAGCTGCGCGTGGCCTTCGGCGTGCTCGGCGCGGCCATCATCGGCTGGGAGATCGGCACCTGGCTGTCCGAGAAGTTCGAGATCGTCCGCAAGGCGGGCATCTTCATGGTGCAGGTGCTGATGACAGGCATCGAGCACCTGCGCTTTCGCTGGGAGGTGTTCGCCGCCATCTTTACGTCCGACTCCATCGCTGAGGCCACTCAGCGGCATCAGGAACGTCTCACGGAGATGAACCGCATCTTCGCCGAGATGTACGCCGACGCCTCTGAAGGCGCAAACGCGGCCAAGGGTGCGATGGACACCGCCGCCACCGCTGCGGAGGAGATCGCCAAGCGGCTCGAAGCCGTGCGCCAGGGTACGCAGGAAGCGGTCGGGCGCGGCGTCGAGGCGGTTCACGCCGCGCTGGAAAAGCTCAAGTCCAGGCTGGGCGAGGTCGAACAGGCGGTCGGCAAGGCCCAAGGCGTGGTGAACGACGCCACCGCCAAGATGGCCGAGGCCTACAAGGGCTTCACCGCCATCATCGAGGTCAATCTACAAACGCAGATCACGGCGGTCAAGGCGCGCTATGAGCAGGAAAAGGCGGAACTGGAGCGCACCCAGCAGTCTGAAACCGCCAAGATCACCAAGTCCACGCAGCTGCTCACCGAGGCGCTGACCCAGCAGACCACACTGCGCCGTCAGGCCACCACCGACACCCTGCAACTGATCGACCAGGAAACGCAGGTGCGCAAGGAAGCTGCCGCCCGCCAGGGCACGACTGAGGCCGAGCGCGCCGCCAACGTACAGCGTGTCGAGAATGACATCCTCGCCACCAAGCGCCAGACCTTGGCGCAGGCGCTCTCCGAATACCGCCAGCACATCGATGCGCTCAACGCCGAGGCCAACCGGCATCTGGCGGAAGTGCAGCGCATCGAGGAAGCCAAGCGCCAGTTGTCGATGTCCACGGAGGAGCGCATCCGCGACATCCGGCGTCAAGGCATGACGGAGTACGAGGCCACCGAGGATCGCAAGCGCCAGATCGCCGAGATGCAGGAGCAGGCGCGCCGGGCGCTGGCCAATGGCGAACTGGAGCAGGCCCGCCAGCTCGCGCAGAAGGCGATGGACATGGCGGCGCAGGTGGCCAGCAGCCAGACCAGTGAGGCCAAGCGCGCCGAGGAAGCGCGCAAGCAGGCCGAACAGGCGGTGTCGCAGGCCACGCAGCTGGAAGCGCAGTCGCGCGAGGCCTACCGCAGGCAGGAGTACCAGCAGGCCACCGATTTGATGCGGCAGGCCGATCAGCTGCGCGCGGAGCTGGCGCAGAAGACCAAGGAGGCCGACACCCAGATCGCCCAGGGCAAGGATGGCGTGAATCAGGCCGTCCAGCGCATTCGCCAGTCCGAGGAAATCCTCAACCAGACGCTCGATGCCGAAGCCAAGGCGCACCAGACCGCCGCGCGTGAGGCGCTCAGCGCGCGCGATCAGATCCGCAGCACGTTGGAGCAGACGCAAACGCAGATCGATCAGATCACCGCCAAGCTCAAGGATGGCCTGAAGCTCACGCTCGACGCCGACACCTCACGCTTCGACAAGGCAATCGCCGATCTCGACAAGGCGCTCGCCGAGAAGGAATACCTGCTGCAGATTCAGGCCGATCTGCAGGAAGCGCAGAAGAAGCTCAAGGAGTACGAGCAACTGCTCAAGGAAGGCAAGACGCTGCCGGTTGATGCCGACGTGTCCAAGGCCAAGGAAGCGCTGGCCAAGCTCAAGGTCTACGCCGACCAGAACGCGCAGTTCGAACTGAAGGTGGCGACCGAGAAGGCGCAGGCGGCGATCACCAACGTCGACGGAATGATCAAGGCGCTGGATCGCATTCAGACCGAATCACGACATCAAGTGTCCACCAACGCCGACGCGGCCCGCTCCGAAATCATGAGCCTCAACGGTGCGAACACCAGCAGCACGCACACGATCTACGTGACGAAGGTGGAAACCAACGCCACGGGCGGACTGGTCGGCGGCGGCATTCGGCGCTTTGCCGATGGTGGTGCGGTGGCTCCGGCGTTCCCCCG
>JAFDZY010000269.1 GCA_018266685.1 Bacteroidota bacterium | reverse complement strand
GCGTAGTTCTTGTCCGAGTACTGGAATTCCGCAGTGATCCGCTTGTCCTTGGTGATGGGCTGCTTGGCGGTGAAGGTCACCTCGGCGGTGTTGTAGTCGATCACGTAGTCGTTGTCCATGCCGCGCGTGAGCAGCTTGCCGTCGATGTACACCTGCTCGGTGCCGGAGAGCACGATGATGAAGGTTCCGCCGTCGCTGGCCGTAAGCCGGTAGGGGCCCTGCACGCCCTCGATGCCCTGGAGGGTGTTGCGGGCAAAGTTTCCCTTGCTGATGGCCGCGCTCAGGGACAGCTGGTCCTGCGGGCCGCCAACCTTGCCCAGCCGCGTGGAATAGTTGAGGCCCTTGGTTTTCTTGTAATAGGTGAGGAAGTGGCTCTTGGGGCGCTGCAACACAATGTCGCCGGCGGAAAGCTCCTGCCGATCATCGTGCAGCTTGATGAACACACGGTCGAAATCCTGCAATTCCAGGGTGTTGCCCCCGGCCTGAATGGGGATGTTGTTGTCCGTTACGGATGCCTGCACGCCGATCTTGTCCGTGAGCTGCCCGCTCAGTTCCAGGTTCATGGTGCTGTTCACCGAGAGGTCCTGGTTGTTGCCGAACAGAATGCCGCGCGAAATGCTTCCGCTCTTGTTCAGCCCGCCCGTTCCGAAAAGGTCCTGGGGGCCTCCCTTGGACGGCACATATCTGAAGGCATCCTCCCGCTCCCCGGAAGAACGGAGCAGCTTTTCCCTGTCCTTGTGGCGGATGCGCGCCCCCAGCAGCAAGGGCATCGTCCGGAACCGGGCCGTAAGCGTGTCAGCGGTTGGTTGGCCCTTCCATACCAACAGGCTCCGGTAGGGGTCCAGCACATAGCGGTCCGCAGGTACCTCCGCCGTGCCCGTCCACAGGCTGAACGAGCCGGGTACGATGCCCAGCGTGTCGAGCACCAGGGTATCCTTGGCCATGATGAAGTGCTTCACCACGCGGTTGTCGCGCGTTTGGGCATGCACACAACCGGCCGCCAATAGCAACATGGCCGCGCCAATTGCACGGCAAGATCCGGTGATATGCGAAGCGGCGGGCACGGGGGATGCGAATGTGGGTACGCGGCGGCGGCTTGAAAATTATCCCTGAAGATGCCTGACGGGCCGGCGGAGATCACCGCTCCCGTGTTGGTAATTCCTTTTCCGCTCCGTCCGGCGGTGGCGGCGGCGGGTAGTTTTGGCCCGCTCCATGTCCCGCGTTATTGTTTCCCTAGCCTTTCTGGCCGTGCTTTGCAGTTGCGGCAATGCCCCGGGCAAAGTGCGCACCGTGGCAGACCCGCACGGGGGCGTGTTCAACTTCAACGAGACCCAGCCGCTCACCAGCATCTTCCCGCTCGGCATCACGCGCATTTCCGAACAGCGCGTGGCCTCGCAGATCTATGAAGGCTTGGTGCGCTTCAATGCCAAGACCCTCGCCATTGAGCCCGCCCTGGCCGAAAGCTGGGACGTGGACCCTTCCGGCACCGTGTACACCTTCAAGCTTCGCGCCGGTGTGCACTTCCAGGACGACCCCGCATTCCCCGGCGGCGAAGGACGCGGGGTAACGGCCGAAGATGTGGTCCATTGCTTCACCTCGCTTTGCGAAAAAGGCAAGGGCGACCAGGTGTACTGGCTCTTCCAGGACAAGGTGGCCGGTGCGGCCGCCTACCACGATTCAGGGGCCACGGGCGGGCAGGTTGGCGGCATTACCGCGCCGGACAACCAAACGGTGAAGATCACCCTCACACGGCCATGCCCCAATTTTCTGCAGAGCCTGGCCGGGGCTGGCTGCTGGATCTGGCCCAAGGAACTGGTGGACCAATACGGGGATGACCTGTTCCGCCACGCCATCGGCACGGGCCCGTTCCGCCTGAAGGTCTCACGCCCCGAGGAGGTTATCGTGCTGGAAAGAAACCCAAGCTACTGGGGCCGCGACACGGATGGTTTGGTGCTTCCCTACCTGGACGCGGTGCGCATCACCTTCGTGCAGGACAAGGACCAGGAGATCGCACAATTCCTCCAAGGGCACCTCAGCATGGTCACCGAGCTGTCCTTGGACGGAATCGGCGTCCTGGCCGATTCGGTGGATGCCAAAACCGGCAAGCGCCGGTTCAACGTGGAGTCCACCCCGGCGTTTGCGGTGCAGTACTATGGCTTCAACGCGTCGAAGCCCCCCTTCAAGGACATCCGGGTGCGCAAGGCTTTCGCCTTGGCGCTGGACCGCCATCTGCTGGTGGACAGTGTGCTGCGCGGCATGGCTGTGGTGGCGGGCCATGGCTTGGTGCCGCCGGGCCTGGCCGGTTATCCGTACGGCATGGTGCCCGGCATTCCCTACAATCCCGACAGTGCACGGCTGCTCTTGGCGCAAGCCGGCTATCCGGGCGGAAAAGGATTCCCCAGGATCCAGCTCCAAGTGAACAACTCCGGCTTTGGATACCGCAGCGTGGCCAGCAAAGTACAGGAGGAGCTGGGGCGGAACCTGGGCGTGGCCATCACCGTGAGCGCCGTTGCCCCCAAGGAGTATTACCAGCGCATTGAGCGCGGCGAAGCCCTCTTTTGGCGCGAAGGCTGGGTGGCCGACCTGCCGGACCCGGAGAACTTCCTCGCCCTGCTCTACGGCAAGAACGCCGAAGCGGACACCTCCAAGCCGTCCACCCTGAACACCACGCGCTTTAATGATCCCCGTTTCGATGAGCTTTTCGCCCGCTCCATGACACACAAGAGCGAACAGGACCGCATGCACGACCTGGCCGAGGCGGACAAGATCGCCATGGAGGACGTGCCGCTGCTACCCCTTTACCACGAGCGGTACATCATGCTGCTGGCCCCCAACGTGAAGGGGCTTGCCGCCAACCCCATGGAGCTCCTGGACCTGCGTTTGGTGAAATTGGCCCGGCCGGCCGCTCAGGCCCGCGTTGCCGACACCAGTTCGTATGCAATGCGCTTCGCCAGCGGCAGGAATGTTTCGATGCGCGGCAAGCTTAGGTCCGATTCGAACACGAAGGTGGCCGGATTGGGGAACGGGCCCGTGCGCACCAGTTCCGCCTTGATGTGCCCGTAGTGGGTGCCCAAGCCCACCGTGCAAGTGGCGAAGTAGTGTGTGCGTACCTGACCGTGCGGCCCGGCAGGAGCCGGTTTTCTTACCAGCGGAAGCGTGTACGCATACACCATTGCCTCATTCCGCTGGCGCAACAACAACCAGCCTTCCCGCGCATCCAACGGAAGCACGCCCACCGGCCCGAACCGTATGGTACGGTTCAGCTCCTCCCGCAGCTCACCGCCGCGTTCCATGGCCGAATGCAATTTCGGCAATGCACGCTCCAACAGGCGCAGCACGGCATCCAAACCATGCTGTTCCACAGGTATGCGCACAAGTTCCTGGCGTTTCAGGTCCATGCCGGTAAGCTCTCCGGGGAATCCCGACCCCAGCTCTTGGGTCCGCCCGGCCAATTCGCGCAGCCGCGCTACACGTGCCTCCAGATCGTCAAGGCAGGGGTACAGTTTCAACTCACGGTAGAAACCGTCCACGCGCTGCAGGTAGGCTAGCAGCCGGTATTCCTCCTGCTCTGCATCCAGCGTGCCCGTGAGGATCCGCTCCGCAGGAAGGCCGCTCCAGCTCAATGGTTCCATCGACTGTGGGAAAACGCAATGTTCATAAAAAGGTTGCACCACCAACCGCCCGACTGCTTTTGCGGGCCCAACTTTGGCTGCATCAATAAAGATACGCATGATCGCCCGTTCCCGCGCCACTTTCCCCCTGATCGCCGCGGTCGCCTTCCTTTCCGCCTGTGTCCCCGCACGCAAGTATGAGGAGCTGAACAGCCGCTACAAGGCCAGCCAGGAAAGTGAAAGCGCTGCCCTGGCCAAGGCCCAGCAGGCCGAAGCCGCATTGAAGGACCAGCAAGTGACCTTGGAAGACCTCTCCCGCCGAAAGGAAATGCTGGAACGCGACACCATGACGCTGGGCACCAGCCTGCGCCGCCTCACTACCCAGTACGACAAGATCAACTCCCTGAACAACGAATTGCTGGACAAATACAACGCGCTGGTGGCCGGCGGCAACAACGAGAACCGCAAGCTGCTCACCGACCTGGAGGCCAACCGCCTCAAGCTGCAGAACAAGGAGGATTCGCTTTCCGTGCTCGCCAGTTCCCTGAAGGACCGCGAGGCCAAGCTGGCCACCCTGCAGGCCGAACTGGACAAGAAGGACGCTGCGATGAAATCCCTGAAGGACCGCGTGAGCCAAGCCCTGACCGGCTTCGAGGGCAAGGGCCTCACCGTTACCCAGAAGAACGGGCAGATCTACGTGAGCCTGGAGAACCAATTGCTCTTCCCCAGCGGCAGCACCGTGGTGGACAAGAAAGGCCGCGAAGCGCTCAGCAACTTGGCCAAGGCCATTGAAAACGACAAGGACATCAACATCATGGTGGAGGGCCACACCGACACGGACAAGGTGCTGGGCGGCGCGGCTTACAAGGACAATTGGGACCTGAGCGTGCTGCGGGCCACCAGCGTGGTGCGCATCCTGCTGGAAAGCGCCAAGATCGACCCCGTGCGCATCACCGCCGCCGGCAAGGGCGAGTTTCAGCCCGCGGACCCCAACGACAAGGCCAAGAACCGCCGCATCGAAGTGATCCTGGCCCCGGACCTCCGGCAGTTGTACGATCTGGTGAAGGACCATTGACCGCGCAGTTGCGCAGAGGCTGATACGGATCTGCGATCCGTGTCGTCTCCCGGAAGCCCGAATGCCCGGCCATTGACCCGCCGCACCCTTTGGCCCTGTGCTGCGTTGCACTGTGCTGCACCGTGTTGCACTGAGCTTGTCGAAGTGCCGATGGCTTGAAGGCAGGCGGGCTGCTGCCGTCATTGGCAATTACGTGCGAACAAATCAAGCGCCGCTTGCAGGTTGATGGAACGGCCGGGGGCCAATAGGATAAAAGGCACTCGGCAAACAGCCAATCACCGGGAAGGAGAACTGAGGCACTGCGACAAGCGCAGTGCGGGGCAGAAAGCAACCGAAGATCTGACGGTGCGTCTTTGTTCCGTAGAGTCGATCAATCCCAAAACCATGCCCCATGAAACCAGTTCTACTCCCATTTGCCCTATTGGCCGCAGTATTCGCACAAGCCCAGCCAAGCATCCAATGGCAGCGGTCACTCGGTGGTTCCAGCTACGATGAGGCTTATGCCATGGGCCCATGCACGGACGGGGGCTATGTGCTGGCCGGCCGCACCCGGTCCAGCAATGGCGACGTTAACGGGATCCAGGGCCAGGATGACTTTTGGGTGGTCCGGCTGGACACCGCCGGCAACATCCTGTGGCAACGACCCCTGGGCGGCAGCGCGAATGATGGCGCCGTGGAGATCCGCCAAACGGCGGATGCCGGCTTTGTGGTGGTGGGCTGGACATATTCCAACAGCGGCCAAGTGAGCGGAAACCACGGAAATGCCGATGCCTGGGTGGTGAAATTGGACAATGGAGGGGTGATCCAATGGCAGAAGGCTTTCGGCGGGTCCGTTGAGGATGCCGCGTACTCCGTGGAGCAAACCAATGACGGCGGATACATCGTTGCGGGCTACGCATACTCCACGAACGGTACCCTGAACGGAAATCACGGCGGTGCCGATGCGTGGGTGCTGAAATTGGATGCCTCCGGTACCCTGCAATGGCAAAAACCGTTCGGCGGTTCCTTGGTGGACAAGGCCTTTTCCGTGCAGCAGACCAGCGATGGGGGGTACATTTTCGCCGGGTATTCCAACTCCACGGACGGCGATGTGGACGGCAACCACGGCGATTACGATTTTTGGGTGTTGAAAATGGATGCCACGGGCAACTTCGAGTGGCAAAAAACCATGGGCGGGACCAATGAGGAATACGCGTATTCCATCCAGCAGACCACCGATGGAGGCTATATCATTGGCGGATGGAGCGTTTCCAACAGCGGGGACGTGACCGGCAACCATGCAAACGGCGACTACTGGGTGGTGAAACTGGATGCCGCAGCCAACATCACGTGGCAGCGGGCCTTGGGCGGAAGCATGGTGGACAAAGCTTACACGGTGCGTGAAACCGACGACGGCGGCTTTGTGGTGGCCGGCAGCTCCAACTCCACCGACGGTGACATCACCAACAACCATGGAATGGATGATTACTGGATCGTTAAGCTGGACGGTTCGGGGGCTTTGGTCTGGGAACAGTCCTATGGCGGGTCCAATGCGGATGTGGCCTGGCCCATGCAGTCCACTTCGGATGGCGGGTACTTGGTGGCCGGATGGAGCAGCTCAACCAATGGCGACGTTTCAGGCAACCACGGCGACAAGGACTTCTGGGTGGTGAAATTGGCCCCTGACGTCACCGGCATCGGCGAACATGCCGGACTGGGGAACCTCAGCCTTTTCCCCAACCCCACCACGGGCTGGGTGACCCTTCAATTGGACAAGCCCCATAGCCACTCGGATATCCGCATCACCGACTTGTCCGGGCGATTGGTGAAGACCATCCCGGTGGACAACATGTGCAATCCATCCTTCCAAATGGACGTGGCCAACGGGGTGTACTTCGTGCAGGTCCAAGCCGGCAACGGCAAATCCGGCATGGCCAAGGTGGTCGTGTACAAATAGCGCGTTGGTCAACTGTTTCTGACAGCGCGCATACGCACGCCCAAGTTTTCGTCCACCAGCACAAAGTGCCGCGCGGGCACCTCCGTGAAATCACCTGCCACATCGGTAAGCTTCTCGGAAACGATCAGTGCGGCATGCTCCTGTTTGTCCAGGCCCGGCACCATGCGGCACACGTTGCCTTCGCACACGTACTTCTTCCCTTCGCTGTAGTACATCGTCAACGGCGTGCTGCCGTCCGTTACGTGGCGCAGGCCCACGGCGATGCGGCCATCGGTGTACACCATGTTCAGCCAGGCAGGCTCCGTGATCGCGTGCTTGGCCATCAAGCCCTTCAGGTCGGCAATCATGGCCTCGAAGGCATCGGCCACCTGGTCCGGCGTGGGCTTGTCGGCTTTCAGGTGGCCCAGCATCAGGGCGAAAAGGTGCTCGCTGTCGGTTTGCCCCTGCACCCAATCATAGAGTTCCTGCGTCAACAGGTTGCACAGGTCGCGCTTGATGCGCTGGAAGTGTTCCACGCCGCCGTTGTGCATCAGCAACTTGTCCTTGTATCGGAACGGGTGGCAGTTGGCCTCGGCCACATCGCCCACGCTGGCGGCGCGTACGTGCGCCGCGATGCAGTGCGAAACCACCTTGGGCGCCAGGTTGCGCAAGTTGCGGTTGTTCCACGCAGGCGTTACGCTGGCGAACAAGGCCGGCTCCGGGCTGCGGTCGTGGTGGTACCAGCCCACGCCGAATCCGTCCCCGTTCAGCGGCTCCTCGATCTCGCGTGCCGCATAGCTCTGGTGGATCAGCGAATCCGAGGGGTCATAGAGCAATGCGCCCATGCTGATGGGGGCGCCGAGGTAGCTTAGAAAGCGGCACATGGATCATAAGGCGCAGGGCAATGGTCGGCGATGCGCCCTGCAAAGTTGCGGCATCGCCGTTTGGGCATGGGCACATTCACAACGCTTGGCTCTGCTGCGGGCGGCCAAGGCCCACGGCCGATATTTGCAAGGCACCGCCCTAGCGGCGCACACGCACCATGGCCAGGAAAAAGGTGAACAACGAGCTGAACAGGCTCCTCACGGCGCGCAACGACCGCATGCGCAAACTGCAGGGCATCGTAAAGGAAGCCATTGATGAGCAGGAGCTGATCCTGAACAACCTGGCCCACCCGCCGCAGGAAGAGATCACCCGCGGGCAGAAGCTGGCGGACAGGGTGGCGGCCTTCGGCGGCAGCTGGGGCTTCATCACCGCGTTCTTCGTCGTGCTCCTGGCGTGGATCATCTTCAATGTGGTGGCCCCGGCCAAGGAAATCTTTGATCCCTATCCCTTCATCCTGATGAACCTGGTGCTGAGCTGCCTGGCCGCCGTGCAGGCCCCGGTGATCATGATGAGCCAGAACCGGCAGGAAGAAAAAGACCGCAAGCGCAGCGAAAACGACTACCTGATCAACCTGAAGGCCGAACTTGAACTGCGCAGCCTGCACCAAAAGATGGACCTGCTGCTGCAGGACGAAGTGCGATCCATAAGCGAAGTGCAGCAGGAGCACTACAAGCTGCTGGTGGCAATGGACCGGAAGCTGGCAAGGCTCAATGCCGGGCCGGGGCCGCACGGGGCAACCTAACCTTTCCGCAGGCACACTGATGATCGCGTTCGCTTTTCTCCCCCTGCTTGCCTTTCTTTGTGGCCAATAGTGCTTATCCCGGTTGTTCATGCCGAAGATCACCATCGACAACATCGAGATCGAAGTGCCCGAGGGCACCACGATCCTGCAGGCTGCGCGGATGATCGGCGAGCGCAACAGCGCCGAACGCTACGTGGCCCCGCCCACCATGTGCTATTACAGCAGCCTGAAGGGCAGCGGCGGCTACTGCCGCACCTGCTTGGTGAAGGTGACCAAGGGCAGCGAACGCGACCCGCGGCCCATGCCCAAGCCCGTGGCCAGCTGCCGCACCGCCGTGATGGACGGCATGGTGGTGGAGAACACCCTGAGCCAGGAAACACTGGACGTGCGCGGCGCCGTTACCGAGTTCCTGCTGATCAACCACCCTATGGACTGCCCCATCTGCGACCAGGCCGGGGAGTGCCACCTGCAGGACCTCAGCTACGAGCACGGCGTGAGCACCAGCCGCTACCAGTTCGAAAAGCGCACCTTCGACCCCATCGACATCGGGGAGAAGATCAAAATGCACATGACGCGCTGCATCATGTGCTACCGCTGCGTGAAGGTGGCCGAGCAGATCACCGACGGCCGCGTACATGGCGTGATCAACCGCGGCGACGCCGCCGAGATCAGCACCTACATCCAACAAGCCATCGACAACGATTTCAGCGGCAACATCATCGACGTGTGCCCCGTGGGCGCCCTCACCGACCGCACCTTCCGCTTCAGCAGCCGCGTGTGGTTCACCAAGCCCATGGACGCCCACCGCGACTGCAAGCAGTGCAGCGGCAAGGTGGCCATCTGGCTCAAGGGCCAGGAAGTGCTGCGCGTCACCGGCCGCAAGGACCAGTGGGGCGAGGTGGAGGAATTCATCTGCAACGAATGCCGCTTTGAAAAGAAGCAGCTCAGCGATTGGGTGGTGGAAGGTCCGCGCAACATCGACCGCCACAGCGTGATCACGCAGGGGCACTACGTGCATGCGCCTAAGCAGAAAATACTGGACAGCGGCACGCCGAACGTTCCCGAACTGGCCCGCCTGAAACCCGCCAAGAAGGAAAAATGATCGCCACCGCAATTTTCCTGGTCGTCCTCTTTGTGATCACGCTCTCCGTGGCGGCCTATTCCACGTACGGCGAGCGCAAGGTGGCCGCTTTCATGCAGGACCGCCTCGGCCCCAACCGTGCCGGACCCTTCGGCCTGCTGCAGCCCTTAGCCGACGGGGCCAAGATGTTCATGAAGGAGGATTTTGTGCCGGCCACCGCCAACCGCACCCTCTTCTTCCTGGGGCCCGCCGTGGCCATGACCGTGGCGTTGATCACCGGCGTGATCATTCCTTGGGGCGGCACCCTAACGTTCGGTGATGTACACGTGAGCCTGCAAGGCATGAACCCCGAGGTGGGCATCCTCTTCGTCTTCGCCATGACCGGCATCGGCGTGTACGGCATCATGCTGGGCGGCTGGGGCAGCAACAACAAGTATTCGCTGCTGGGCGCCATCCGTGCGGCCAGCCAAATGGTGAGCTATGAGCTGGCCATGGGCATGAGCATCGTGGCCTTGGTGATGATGACCGGCACGCTGAGCATGGGCGGCATCGTGGACTACCAGGTGGAGCACGGCTGGAACATCATCCGCCAGCCGTTGGGCTTCCTGATCTTCATTGTGTGCGCCTTCGCCGAGACCAACCGCTCACCCTTCGACATGCCCGAGTGCGAAACGGAGCTGGTGGGCGGCTACCACACCGAGTTCAGCAGCATGAAGCTGGGCTTCTTCCTCTTTGCCGAATACGTGAACATGTTCATCAGCGGTGCCGTGATGGCCACGCTGTACTTCGGCGCTTATGATGTACCGGGGCTGGCCAACAGCGGCTGGGACCCCAACCTGATCACCGTCCTCGGCGCGGTGGCCATGTTCGCCAAGACCTTCTTCTTCATCTTCTTCTTCATGTGGGTGCGCTGGACCCTGCCGCGCTTCCGCTTTGACCAGCTGATGAACTTGGGCTGGAAGGGCTTGATCCCCTTGGCCATCCTCAACATTCTCATCACCGGCGGCATCATGCTCGCCCAAGGCCAACTGGCACCATGAGCACCGCCAGCAACATCCCCGCCACGGGCGGCTTCGCCCCGCTCACCTCCCGCAGCAAGCAGGTGAGCCAAAAAAAGATGTCGCTGATGGAGCGCATCTACATCCCCGCCGTGCTGGCCGGCCTGTGGATCACCATCAAGCACTTCTTCACCCTGAAGAAGGCCACCATCCAATACCCTGAGCAGGTGCGCCCCCGCCCCGGCATCTACCGCGGCCGCCACGTGCTGAAGCGCGACGACCAGGGCCGTGAGCGCTGCACCGCCTGCGGCCTTTGCGCCGTGGCCTGCCCGGCGGAGGCCATCACCATGGACGCCGGCGAGCGTAAGAAAGGCGAGGAGCACCTGTACCGCGAGGAGAAGTACGCCGTGGTGTACGAGATCAACATGCTGCGCTGCATCTACTGCGGCCTGTGCGAGGAAGCCTGCCCCAAGGAGGCCATTTTCCTCACCGACCGTTTGGTGGACAGCGGCTACCAGCGCAAACCTTTCGTGTACACGAAAGAGGAACTCGTGGAACCGCTCAACCAGCGCGTGGACATCAGCAAGCGCCTTACCCCCGATGTGCTGAAGTTCAAGGAGAACAAGCGGATGCCGCATAACCGGTAGGAGTTCGCAGGGCGTAGTTGTTAGTCGGCAGTTGGCATCTTGGCAAATTGGCAAATTGTGACTTCCGCCTAACAACCGGCCACTGGCCCGCACCATGGGAACCAACCGCATCGAAGCCTTCAGCGACGGCATGATGGCCATCTTCATCACCATCATGGTGCTGGAGTTCAATGTGCCTGAGGGTTCATCTGCAAAAGACCTGCTGCCGTTGGTGCCCAAGGTGATGAGCTACGTGCTGAGCTTCATTTACGTGGGCATCTATTGGAACAACCACCACCATTTGTTCCACACGGTGAAGGAAGTGAGCGGGGCCATCCTTTGGACCAACCTGCACTTCCTCTTCTGGCTTTCACTCATCCCCTTCACCACGGCCTGGATGGGCGAGAACCATTTCACGCCGCTGCCCACGGCTTTGTACGGCCTGGTGCTGTTGATGTGCGCCGTGGCCTGGGGCGTGATGCAGTGGGCCATCATCCGCAAGCAAGGCGCAAATTCACTGCTGAAAAAGGCCATTGGCCGCGACTTCAAGGGCAACATTTCCGCCGTGCTGTATGTGGTGGCCATAGCCGCAGCATTCCGGATGCCCGTGCTTTCGGCAGGCATCTACGCGGTGGTTGCCATGATCTGGTTAGTACCGGACCGGCGCTTTGAACGCGTGCTGAAGGAGGCGGAGCAGCAAGGCTGAGCCCCCCTGCATTCCCGCGCGGGTTTGGTCAGTGCCGATCGTCCGCGCTGGGGCCGTACATGCCCGGCACCGGCACATCCAACAGGCGCAGGTAAACGCTTAACTGGCCGCGGTGGTGTACCATGTGGTCCAGTTGCGTGGCCAGGCCAATGGCGCGGGGATATTTCGTGAAGGCCGCCCCGTTGCGGCGCATTTGCCACTCGGCATCCAGGTCCACGCTGCCGGCATTGGCCAACGCGGCCTTTGCCGCTGCGTACTTGGCATGGTACAGGTCAATGATCTCCTGCAGCGACTTGGGCGGTTCCGGAATCTTGAAGCCGTGCAGCACGAAGTCGTAGTGGTCGGCCTCCAGGATGCGGTTCATCCAATGGGGGAGCTCAGCCAGGTGCTGGCCCAGGCGCCCGAGGGTCATGGACTTTTCGTGGGGCTTCCAAGTGAATTTATCCTCCGGAATGCGTTCGATGATCTTCAAATTGCCTTGGGCGATGCTGTCCAATTGGCTTTGCAACAAGGATAGTGTGTTCATGGTGGGGCAAAGGTACCGGGTGCTTAGCGCACAATGTAGCCGGACGTCTCCATCGAACGCGCATCGTAAAGTGCTTGCACCTCCCGGTCGCCCAACACCACAAAGGTGTAAATGCCCAACGCCAGGCCGAACGGAATGTTCAGGCAATTCAATGCTGCCACCACCATGCTGAAGGTGCGGCCCTTCTGCTTCTGGATCTTCGCCGCGCTGATGAAGTTCAGCAAGGCGTGCAGCTCTACCAGGGCGAAAAGGAACCAGCCTAAGAATTGCAGAAAATGGCCGGCGAACACCGGCGGGGCATCACCCGCCTGTTGGCGAAGCCAATCGCTGTTCAGGAACACGCCCGCGAACACCAGGCCCAACAGGCACATGCCCACTAAGCAAATGAACGCGCCATACACGTAATGCAGCGTGGCAACGGTGGAAAGTTGGTTCTTCATGTACCGAAGATCGCACGCCCTGAGGCAGATCGATCCAGAAATAGGAAAGGCGGTGCGCTGGCTTGACGTAAGGCCACAGGTCAACATTTCTTGTGATGCTCCGGAAACAAGCCCCATCCCCTTCTGCGTTTACGAACTTTGCAACACCGAACAGCATGGCACGGTTCCATTCCATACTTCCGCTGGCAGCCCTGATCGTGGCTTGCACCAGTGCAACCTCTTCACCCCAAATGGCCGAACAAACGCCCGCCTCCACCACCCACGGCAACAACCCCTACTACTCCCGCACCGACACCACGCCCCTGCATGTAAGCGATGCGGAATGGAAGCGCATCCTGCCGGACAGCGTGTTCGAGGTGGCCCGCCATGCCGATACCGAAAGGGCCTTCACGGGCAAGTACTGGAACTTCGAGGGCTTAGGCACCTACTACTGCGCCGTGTGCGGCAATGCGCTCTTCCGCTCGGACAGCAAATTCGCCAGCAGCTGTGGCTGGCCCAGCTTTTACCAGGCCCTGCGCCCCAACAGCGTGCGCTACCAGGAGGACCACAGCTACGGCATGGACCGCACCGAAGTGCTCTGCGGCCGCTGCGGCAGCCACCTGGGCCACATCTTTGATGATGGCCCCCCGCCCACCGGCAAGCGCTTCTGCATGAATTCCATTGTGTTGGATTTTGTGCCGGACGGGGGGAAGTGACGGTGGGGCGTGTGGAGCGGTGGGCACCTGTTAGTTGTTAGTTGCCAGTTGTCAGTTGGCAGGCTTTCTCCGACAGCTACCGACTACTATTGCTGATTCCGCTCTCTGCTATTTGCCCGTTTTCCCGGCCCAGCCTACCATCCCGCACACGCGGCCAAGCCCGACGACTGACAACTAACAACTGGCAACTGCACAACTGCGCAACGAGCTACTTCAAATAATCGCTCACCGTCTGTGAGATGGCGCGCTTGATGCCTTCCCAGGTTTGGCCCTTGAGGCTTACGGGGTCTTCACTGGCATTGGCCTCCGTGAAATAACTGATGGCATTCGGGATGCTGATCGCCAACATTTGGTCCGGGTACTTTTTTCCATGCCAATCGCAGATCTGCTGAAGCGAATAGTGTTGGAGCAATTCGTACAGGTCCCAGAAGTCCTTTTTCTTGCCCCGACCTAGGATGGCTTGGATTTTCATAGCCGCGATATCCGCATCATGATAGCTCCTGATCCCGTCTTCCACGATCACTGGCTCAAGTAATGGATGTCTATAGTTGACGATATCGACCTTCACGCCTGAGACGTAACAGAACACCCCAATGTTGTTCACATTGTCCGGCTCATGCACAAGTTCCTCCTTGAACTCATCCTTTAGCAGTTTTCCCACCTCGGCATGGTCGAACCCTGAATTGACGAACAGGTCAAGGTCCACGGAAAGGCGATGTCCGTAGCGAAGCGACAATGCAGTACCGCCTACCAACGCATAGCCGGCCATGCGTTCCATCGCCATTAGCCGCCTCAATACGGGTAAAGCCCCGGCTGGGACTGCCTCAACGTGTAGCATCGGAATTCCTTCAAGGGTTTACCAATGACAGCGCTTGCCATGTGCATCCGGTGCTCCGGCAGGAACTTCGCGTTCAGCAGCACCTCGGTGATCTGCTCATCCCCATAATACCGCCTGCAGTTCCGGATGTCCGGCACATCGCCGCGCTCGAATACGCGCTCAATGATGAACGACGCCTTGGCATCGTAGTCCAGCTTGTCATAGTCCACGTCCCAGAAAATGCGGCGGTTCAGCTCAGGCTTGGGCATGGAACAAAGGTACCGGTGAATAAACCGTGAAGCAACGCATGAGCAACCCCGTTTGTCTTATCGAAGCCAATCCGCTCAAATACTACTTTCGGCATACCAAATCCGCATCACGATGAAACAGGTTTTACTTTTTGCAGTGATCTTCGGCCTGCCCATGTCTGCCTCTGCCCAGCAATCTTGGCCGGACACCACGCACCGCCATGAAGTAGGCATTGATGTCTCTTCATTTCTATGGCTCTATTCAGGACGCGCCGTTTCAGACAGCAGCAGTCCATGGATGCTGCCTGCGCCATATTGGGTGGCCTACCGCTATCATTTCCGGAACCATTGGGCACTGCGCATCGGCATCGGCGGCTTTGCCATGAAGGATGAGCGCCCATTGTTCGGTTACAGTGATCCGCTCACGTACACCACCAAACAATCTGAGGTGGATGTGCGCATCGGCTTGGAGCGCGGGCAGGACCTGGCCAAACGTTGGCAGGTAATCTACGGCTTGGACCTCAGACCGGCCTGGACTTATCAGTACACGGACTACCAGTACAGCAATGGATACTACCGGCACGGTGAAGAAGACCATGGCACCGACTTGGCCGGGGCGGTGCTGCTTGGCATCCGTTACCGGATCACCCCGCGCTTCAGCCTCCTTACCGAAGCGAGCTTGGCCGTGGTGGCCACGCACCGCGAGCAGCGTCAATTCACCGAGCCCATGGACGCGGACCATGTGCCTCAGCCCGATGTGAGCATCTCTACGAACAGCATCCATACGCTCTTTCAACCGCCGCTCAACATCACGGCATCGTTCGCATTGTGAACCGATCCCAGCCCCTTCACTTCTTGACCGGTGTGGAAAGCCCTTGCTGAATGTGGGGCACGGGCCATTGACGGATCACTTTGGCAAGTCCGTGCCCGCGGTATTTCGCATCTTCGTTGGCCCAAGCCAACCCCATGGTCCGTTCATTCCTCCTGTTCCCGCTTCTGCTCACCGCCGCGCTGCACGCCCAAACGCCCATGCCCGTGGAATCCCGCGTGGCCATCGGTGAGCTGCAAGCCCTGGCGAAACACCAGCCGGATGCATGCAAGCTCACCGCCCAAGCCCTAGGCAAATACCCGGTGGCCCTGATGAACGGCCGCTGCATGGTGGGCTTTCTGGGGAAGGTGGATGCGGCCTTCGATCCAGAGGCCATCGACCGTGCCATAGTGCATGTCGGGGCGCGCGTAGGCGATGTGCTGTCCTTCCGCGTGGATGCCTACCATTTGGAAGCGGCCGCTTCCATTCCGGGACTTGCCTACGCGGAACTGGCCGGGGTGGCCAAGCCCAACTTGGACAAGCTGGTCAAGGACATTCACGCGGACAGCGTGCAGCAGGGCATCAACCTGCCGCAGCCATACACCGGTGCGGGTGTGCTGATCGGCGACTTGGACTGGGGCTTTGACTACACGCACCCCATGTTCTACGACACCGCGATGACCACCTACCGCGTGCGCGCCGCCTGGGACCAATTCCGGCAGGGCGGCCCGGCACCCGCAGACTATGGCTATGGTGCTGAGTTCACCACGCCCGCTGCGCTGCTCGCCGCGCAAAGCGATACGGCCAACATCTACAGCTACGGCACGCATGGAACGCATGTGGCGGGCATCATGGGCGGCGGCGGCGCAGGCACGGTGTACCGCGGCGTGGCCTTTGGTGCGCAGTTCCTCTTCTGCACCTTCCTCATTGACGCTGCTTCCGCCATCGACGGCGTGGCCTGGAT
>JAFDZY010000026.1 GCA_018266685.1 Bacteroidota bacterium | reverse complement strand
ATCGCCAAGAACAAAACCTACAAAAGCTTTGATGCGGACTTCAGCAGCCGCTTGGTGAACACCGCCAGCAAGCTGGACCTGAAGCAGGACGGCAACCTGAAGGTGAAGGACCGCAAATTCCGCCTCACGCTGCTGGACAACACCGTGATCAACGACGGCACCGCGCTGTGGACATACAGCAAAAAGACCAACGAGGTTACCATCTCCGACCCGAAGGACATGGACGCCACGCTGGACCCCGCCAACCTGTTCAACGTTTACGAAAAAGGCTTCAAGAGCCAGTACGTAGGGGCCGGCACCGAGGACGGCGTGGCCGTGGAGACCATCAAGCTCTTCCCGCTGGATCCCGTGAAAAAGGCCTTCCACACCGTGATCCTCACCGTGGACAAGGCCAAGATGGAGCCGCGCAAGGTGGTGATGAAGTACAAGGACGGCAACGAGGTGACGTACATCCTGAAAAAATTCACGCCCAACGCCGAAATGGTGGACGCGCTCTTCAGCTTTGACAAGAGCAAATACCCGGGCGTGGAGGTGAACGACATGCGCTGAGCGGCCTCCTGCTTCCTGCCCACTGCTCCTGCCTACTTTTGGTTGATCGGTGAATCCCGGCCTACGCACTCCTTCCTGCGCACCATGCCCCCTTCCCGATCGCTTCCTCCCTGACGAAAGGGTTGTTGCAGGGCTATCGCCTTTTAATACCAATTAGACATTAAACTCCAGCCAATCTACTTGCTCTTTTTCCGTCTTGCTTCTCCGCCGCAACGGCTCCGTAGGCCAAGCTACGGAACCAATGCGTCGGATCGCCATACGAAAAAATAGCGGCGCATCTTTGGCCGGTCTTCAATGCCTAACTGGTATAAGATTCCGGCAGACAAGGGAAAATTGTGCGACCCCTTCAGGGTCGAACTGCCATTCATCAAGAGAGTGCTACGTTCCATGACCCCGTTGGGGTCAACCGATGCAAGACCGAACGTGACCCCGAAGTGGGTCACACAGCGTAGAACCCGGATCCAGTGCAGCTATCGACCCCGAAGGGTGTCGCACAACGCAGGTACGTCGGCAGGCATGATAAGACGCGATAGCCCTGAGGGTTGATCAGGGCAAACGCATCAAAATTGTTGGCCGCCCATGCCCTGGGAACTGTTACTGCGAGCGGCTTGTGAGTGATTGTCGTTGGGGCTTCGGCTCCGCTCAGCCCAGTTTCTCTTTTCAATTGTCGTTAAAACGCACACTGGGCTGAGCGGAGCCGAAGCCCCTTACAACAAGAACATAGAGCAACTCCTTCTACAAGCTTCCGGTAAATACAGCGATTTAGATGCGTTTGCCCTGGAGAGTTGTTGCGCCCAGATCATCCCGCTGCCTAAATTCGCGGCCTTCCTGAAAAAAGGGGTTTTCGCCCCGCCTCCAGGTAATCCCGGATCCCCCATGGGCAAATCCAACTCCCACCCGCTTACGTGGGCCGGCGTGCTCATCACCTTGGGCATCATCTACGGAGACCTGGGCACCTCTCCCCTGTACGTGTTCAAAGCCATCATCGGGGAGCGGGAGATCACGCAGCAACTGGTGTTCGGGGGGATCAGCTGCGTGTTTTGGACATTGACCATCCAGACCACGTTCAAGTACATCCTGCTGACGCTACAGGCGGACAACCGGGGTGAGGGCGGCATCTTCTCCCTTTACGCACTGGTGCGCCGCTTCGGCAAATGGCTCTTCATCCCCGCCATCCTGGGAGCGGCCACGCTGCTGGTGGACGGCATCATCACCCCGTCCATTACCGTGTCATCGGCCATTGAGGGCCTGGGCGGCCTGCCGGCGTTCGAGGGCATCTTCGATCCCGGCACTGACATCACGGTGTGGACCGTGATCGTCATCCTCTCTATCGTATTCTTCGTGCAGCGGTTCGGCACCAAGGCCGTGGGCTTTGCGTTCGGGCCCATGATGTTCATCTGGTTCAGCATGCTGCTGGTATTGGGCATCCGGCAGATCGTGCACTTCCCCCATGTGCTGCACTGCCTGAACCCTTATTACGCCTACGACCTGCTGGCCAACTACCCCCACGGCTTCTGGTTGCTGGGCGCGGTATTCCTGTGCACCACCGGGGCCGAAGCCCTGTACAGCGACCTGGGCCATTGCGGGCGGCGCAACATCCAGGTAAGCTGGATCTTCGTGAAAACCGCGCTGGTGGTGAACTACATGGGCCAAGGCGCATGGCTGATGCACCAGGGCGACACCCATCTGCTGGGCCGCAACCCGTTCTTCGAGCTGATGCCGCAATGGTTCCTGCTGGCAGGCATCATCATTGCCACATTCGCGGCCATCATTGCCAGCCAGGCCTTGATCAGCGGCGCCTTCACCCTGATCAACGAGGCCATCACGCTGAACTTCTGGCCACGTGTGCGGGTGCGCTTCCCCACGGTGGTCCGTGGCCAGATCTACATCCCCAGCGTGAACTGGATGCTCTGGGCCGGTTGCATGGGCGTAATGTTCTATTTCCGTGAGAGCGGGCTGATGGAAGCGGCCTACGGCTTCTTCATCTGCGTGGCCATGCTGATGACCACCACGCTGATGTTCGGCTACCTGCACTACGTGCGCAAGTGGGCGCTCTTCCTGGCCCTGCCGGTGGTGGGCCTGTTCCTGGCCGTGGAAAGCGCCTACTTCGTGGCCAACGTAGTGAAGATCACCCACCGCATCTGGTTCATCGTCTTCGCCTTCGGGCTGGTAGGCGTGATGTTCATCTGGTACCGGGCCCGCAAGATCACCAACCGTTTCATCGAGTTCCTTCCCCTCACCGATTTCGTGGACGCCCTGCGCAACTTGAGCAACGACAAGGACATCCCGAAGTATGCCACGCACCTAGTGTACCTCACCAAGGCCGACCACCCCAACCAGGTGGAGCGGCAGATCATGAACTCCATCCTGGCGCGCAAGCTGAAGCGTGCGGAGATCTATTGGTTCATCCACCTGAACTACACGGATGAGCCGTACACCATGGAATACCGCGTGCGCGAACTGGTGGACGACAAGGTGATCCGCGTGGACTTCGACCTTGGCTTCCGCGTACAGCCCCGCGTAAACCTGCTCTTCCGCAGGGTACTGGAAGACATGGACGCGGACCAGGAGCTGTTGTTCCGCAACAAGTACGAATCCATCAAGAAAGGGGATTTCCACACGGACATCCTGTACGTGATCACCGAGCGGGTACTTTCCGTGGAGAACGATTTCAGCCTGCGGGACGACCTGGTGCTGGATGCCTATTATGCGCTGAAGCGGCTTGCCTTGGGCGATCGTGAAGCCCTGGGACTGGACCCCAACGTAAGTGTGGTGGAACAGGTGCCCCTGGTGATCCAAACCGGGCGCGAGCTGCCGTTGAAGCGCACCGGCCGCACGGATTGCAATCCTGCGCGATAGTGCCTACTTCATTCCGCGCTCCCGTTCCACGCGCTCCCAGGCTTCCTGCACCTTCTTGAACTTTTCCGCAGCAGCCTTCTGCACCTCCTCGCCCATGTGGGCCACGCGGTCCGGATGGTGCTTCATGGCCATGCGGCGGTAGGCCTTCTTCACTTCCTCATCACTGGCCTTGGGGTCCACCTCCAGCACGGTGTAGGCACCGGCGGTGGAGGGGCCCCGGAACATGGCGTCCAGCGAGGCCAGGTCCTTGTCACTGATGCCAAGGTCCGCGGCGATGCGCTCCAGCACGCGGCGCTCCGCCATGTGGATCATGCCGTCCGCATGGGCCAGGCCGATGAGGTAGTGCATCACCTGCAGGCGCTCGGGGTGCGATAGGTGGCTGCGGATCTGCAGGCACACATCGCGCAAGGGGATCTCGCGTTTCAGCACATCGCGCAGCACGCGTAAAAGTTCCGCGCTGTGCTGGGGACCGAACTGCTGCACAAAGAAGCGGCGCACGTGCCCCAGCTCGCCGTGCGTGGGCTTGCCGTCCGCCTTCATTACGGCGGCGGTGAGCACCACCAGGCTGATGGCCAGATCGCTGCCGGTGGAGGGTCCTTGGCGGTATTGTGGGCCGCCTTGGCCCGGCTGCCGCACGGGTGCAACTCCCTTGGCCCCGTCCATCAGCGCGCCGAGCGCAAAGCCCACCACCGCGCCAATGGGCGTGCCCGTGAGCGCAAAGCCCAAGCTGCCAAAGATCCACTTGTTGTAGCCGGACATTTACCAGGATCCGCCTGCGCCTCCACCGCCGAAGCTACCGCCCCCAAAGCCGCCAAAACCACCACCGCCCCCGAAGCCGCCACCACCACCGCCGGAAAAACCGCCCCAGCTACCACTGTGCCGCGAACTGGCCGCATTGAGCAGCGCCCAGGCAGCCCAGAAATCAAGGTGGTTCACCTTGGCGTAGGTACTGGCCTTGCGGGCCTTCATCCAAATGCCGAGCACCATGAAGCAACCGAACATCAGCACGGTGAACAGCCCGCCCCACGGAAACGGTTCTTTCCCGTAGCTCTTGGCATCGATCTCGCCTTTCGCCATGCCCATCAGCACATTGGTGGCCTGATCCAGCCCGATGTAGTAATCGCCGTTACGGAACTCCGGCAGGATCTCTTCTTCCACCACACGCTTGGCCGTGAGGTCCGGGATGGCACCTTCCAGTCCGTAGCCCACGGCAATGAATACGTGCCGGTCCCCGGCCGGCCCGTTCGGCTTCACCAGCACCAGCACGCCGTTGTCAATGCCCTTCTTGCCCAAACCCCACGCCTCACCGAGTTGGAAGGCGAAGTCCGACGGCGGGTAGCCGCACAAGGTGTCCACCGCCACCACGGCGATCCGGTTGCTGGTTTCGCGGGCGAAGTTCACCAGCTTGGCGTCCAGCTCCGCTGCCTCCTGTTCGTTCAGGAACTTGGTGAACTGGAAAACCAAATGGTCCTCGTTCTTCGGCTTGGGCGGAAAGCAGGGATCGGGCTGCGCCACCATTTGCAACGCCATGGCCGCGAAGGCCAGCCCGGCAAGGAACACGCGAAACACCCTCATTTCCCAAAACTCACTTCGTTGCTCAATTCGTCCTTGTCGTCGCGCCGGTGCGGGAAGTGCTCCTGCAACTTTTCGCCCAGGAGCCGCACGCCTTCGCAGAGCCCGTCGCAGAAGCGGTCCTGCCTGAAATGCGCCAGCACCGTGTCCAGCACGCCCTGCCAGTAGGCGTTGCCCAGCTTGGCGTGGATGGCGGTATCCCCCACCACGGCCACTTTGCGGCCCGGCACGCTTACATAGAGCAGCACGCCGTTGCGTTCGCGGGTCTTGTCCATGCCCAAGTTGCCGAACACGAATGCCGCATGGTCCATCACATCTTCCATGATGGCCACGTCCAGGTGCACGCGGATCTCGCCGCTGGTGTGCTGCTCGGCCCGCTGCACGGCACCGCGCACGCGGTCCAGCTCCTCGCGGGTAAGCCAGTCCTCAATTTCAATGCGCTGCTTCACTTGCCGAAGTTGATGTCCGGGGCCACGTCCGTACCCTCCTGTGCCTTGAAATAGCCTTTCTCGGTGAAGCCGAACAGGCCGGCGAGCAGGTTGTTGGGGAACATCTTCAGCTTGGAGTTGAATGCACGTGCAAGGTCGTTGAATTTGCGGCGCTCCACGCCGATGCGGTTTTCCATGCCTTCATACTGGGCCTGGAAGTCGCGGAATGCCTGGGTGGTCTTCAGGTCGGGATAGCGCTCCACGGTCACCATCAGGCGGCTCAGCGCGCCGCTCAGTTGCTGCTGGGCAGCTTCGAACTGGGCCATTTTCTCAGGTGTCAGGTCGTCGGCCTTCAACTGGATGCTGGTGGCCTTGGCACGCGCTTCGATCACGTCCGTCAGCGTTTTCTGCTCGAAATCGGCGGAGCCCTTAATGATCTGCACAATGTTCTTGGTTTTGTCGGCCCGGAGCTGGTAAGCGTTTTCCACGTTGCTCCATTGGGCGGCCACGCCTTCGTTCATGCCCACCATGCCCCGCTGGAAGGAGATGGCCCAGAGCACTGCAATGCCGATGACCGCGATCAGAATGATGGTAGAACGTTTCATGAGGGAAGATTTGGGATCTGGTGCAGCCGATGTTTCCGGCGCTGTACAAAGATGCATGTCCGCTGCCAACCGGAATTGATCCACCGGGTTGAACGGTCATTGGTGCGGATGGGCGCACGCAGCAGCGCACGAGGTGAACCCTGCGGCAGGGTCCGTCCATGGCTGGAAATGTGGGGTGGTGAGGCCCTGCGGGAGCGGTGCGCTCATTGGCGCAATGGCAAATTGACCAATTGAATTGCGCTTAGCGGAAGATCGCCACCTCCTCCCCGCCCCCGTCGATCTTGGCGCGGTACATGCCGGTGCAGTTGAAGTCCAGCACTACGCGGCCTTGGCGGTCCACGGCAATGAGGCCGCCCTCGCCGTCCAGCGGCGGCAACTTCTCATGCACCACCAAACGCACGGCTTCTTGCAGTGAAAGACCTTTGTAGGCCATCAGGGCATGCACATCGTGCGCCGCCACCGCACGTAAAAAGGCTTCGCCATTTCCGGTGCAGCTGATGGCGCACGTTTCATTGTTGGCATAGGTACCTGCGCCGGGCACGGGGCTGTCACCGATGCGGCCCCAGCGCTTGTTGGTCATGCCGCCGGTGCTGGTGGCCGAGGCCAGGTCACCGTGCATGTCCAGCGCCACTGCGCCCACCGTGCCGAACTTCTTTTCCCCTGTGCTGTGGTCCAGGCGCACTTGGGTACTGCCCTTCACCTGTTCCCACTGGTCGTGGCGGAGCTGGTCGAAGAAGTAGGCATCATCCTCCAGCGGCAGTTTGTGGCGGTATGCAAACTCAAAGGCCCCGCGCCCGCTGATCAGCACATGGCCGCTCTGTTCCATCACCAAGCGGGCCAGGCGCACGGGATTCCTCACGTTCTGCACGCCCGCTACCGCGCCTGCGTGCAGGTCGCTGCCGCGCATCACTGCGGCGTCCATTTCATGTTTCCCTTCGGCCGTAAACACCGATCCGCGCCCGGCATTGAACAAGGGCGAATCCTCCAGTACGCGCACGGCAGCCTCCACGGCATCCAGGCTGCTGCCACCGGCAGCAAGTACCCCATGGCCCCGCCGCACGGCCAATGAAAGGGCGCTTTTGTAGGTGGCCTCCTTTTCCGCCGTCATGGCGGAAGGGTCAATGGTGCCGGCACCTCCGTGCACGGCAATGGCGATTTCTTGCATGTCAGTTGGTTTTCGTTGCGCGGTGAACGTATGGCACCAGCAGGCCCACGGCGGCGCCTACTGCATAGCCCACCAGCACGTCGGTGGGGAAATGGCGGCCTGCCCGCATGCGCAGGTAGCCCATGCAGGCTGGTACGGCGGCAGCGGTTATCCACGCGGTTGTTTTCATGGCCGGTGCCGCATCCGAGCGCTGCACCAGGCAGGCGGTGGAAAAAGTGATCGCGGCCGTGTTGGCGGTGTGGCCGCTCCAAAAGCTCAGCCGGTCCTTCGGCCCAGGTGCGTATTTGCCGGTCAAGGCCGGGTCGTGGAGATAGGGGCGTGGGCGGCGCACCAGTTCCTTCACGCTATTGGTAAGCCCCGATGCCAGCAGTCCGCTCTCCAATACCATCACCGGTGGTGCCCAAGCCTGTCCGCCGTGGGGAGCTGCATAGGCGGCAGCCAACGAAACGGCAGCCGCCGAAGCGAAGAGGATGTTGCTTGCACGGTGCGCGCCTAGGCTCCAATTGCCCACTACGGCGCGGTCCAGGCCGCAAAGCCTGTCAATGGCGGGCGGTGGCAGGTTGTTTGGCGCCTGTTGTGCATGGCGCCACATGCTGAAGCCGTGCAGTGCTGCAGCAGTGCCGAGCACGCCGGCCTCACGCCCTGGAACAAGGGTAAAGGCACCCTGCGCCTGTGCTGGTGGTCCCCAACAAACCGCTGAGAACACCAAAGCCCCGAGCAGCAGCCGGGGCTTTGGCAGCAATGTGCGCGGGCCGCAGCCCGTCATTTGCGGATCAGCACCCCGTCCGCCTCAAAGGTCCAGCTGGTCCTTGGCTCGGTGATGGCCGCTATCTCCTCCTTGCTCTTGCCGGCATCCTCGGCATAGTGGCGCAGCAGGGCCACTTCGGTCACTTCCTTCTTTGCGCGGCCTTGTATTACGGCTTCCTTGCCCTCCAGTCCTTGCTTGGGCACAAAGAAGGCGTAGTCGCGGAAGCGCACCTTCATGCTGCTGCCGTCGGCCAGCTTCACATCCATCCAGCAGCCCTTTTTGGCGCAGCTGGCCTGTATCTCGGTGCGCAGCTTTACGCTCATCGAGTCCCCGGTGGTGGCAGCTTTTTCAAACTCGGCCACGCTGATGGCGCCGTCGGGCGTAATGGCGTCGCCGTAGCTGGCGTATTCCGCAGTGGCCTTGGTTTCGGGGACCTGCGCAAAAGCCGTGAAGGCAAAGGCGCCGAGCAGCAGGGTGAGGAATTGCTTCATGATTCCGTTTTTTTCCGAACGCGAAGGTCGGGATTTTTCCGCTTGCTGGAACGCTTGGGAGTTTATTGGCCAGACAGCAGTTGCACCAAGGCTTTTGATCCATTGGCGCACGGCATGTGAACTCTTTGTCGAATTATACCCTTTCGCAATAAGGGGCCGTCCAAAGATGCGCAGCTATTTTTTTGCAGGGCGATACGAGGAGGGCGTTGCGTAGCGGTGCCTACGGAACGACCTCATCGGAGAAGCCATGCGGAAAAAGAGCAAGTAGATCGGATGGAGCTTTATTGCGAAAGGGTATTACT
>JAFDZY010000268.1 GCA_018266685.1 Bacteroidota bacterium | reverse complement strand
CGTCGTTGCCGGCACGTAACACCACCACCCCGGCACCACCATCGATGCTGGTGTCCGCATTGAGCAACAAGCCGGTTCCGGCGGCATCGCCCGCCACCGTCAGCACACCACCGCCACTCGAAAGTGCTGTACCGCTGTCGTTCAAATACACGCCAAAACTGCCTGCATTCGCACCCGTTCCCAGTACGTAAATATCGCCTCCCGCGCTAGTGACCTGGCTGTCGTTCCAGATTGCAACGCCTCCGAATACGGTGTTTGGACCAGCGCTGTAGATGGACTGCCCACCATGCCCCACGATATCGATGTCACCACCGTTGCTGGACACCATCGTGTTCAATTGCAGCCCGACGCCGGAATCGTCACCCGAGCCGCTCAGCAGGATGTCCCCACCGTCGCTCAGCAGGTTGCTTGTGGACACGGTCAAGCCGTACCAGCCACCCGTTCCGGTCATCTGGATAGCGCCGCCATCACTCGACAGATCGGCATGGAAAAGGGTGACGCCTTGTAGTGTGCCGTCGCCCTGGACCACGATATCGCCACCGCCACTGGCCAGATCGCTGTACCACACCCGAACGCCACGGCTGGTGGCGCCGGTCGACGAGCCGGAAAGGAAGATCGCGCCCCCCGTCGTGGACAGATCGGAATGCAGCACGCGAACACCGTTGCCATTGGCGCCATTGCTGATGCCATTGGCCAGGATGGCGCCCGTGGTGGTGGTGATGTCGGCGTACCACAAATCCACACCCCAGGACACACCACTGCCGGTGATGGAGATGTCGCCGCTGGTGCTGGTGATACTGCTGTAATAAACCTGCACGCCCTTGGCACCGGTCGTGGTGGTGCCGTAAATATCGATGTCCCCGATGGCGCTGCTGATATGTGTAAGGTAGTTAATTTGGACGCCGGTGACACTGTTGCCTGCATGCAGCGCAATGTCACCATTGCTGGTGATGGTGGAATCCGTGAGCGATATCCCCAAGCCATTGTCGGCCTGCACCGCGACGGTGCCAGCGTTAATTGTGGAACCTACGATACTGATATCGGCACTGTTGTCGGCAACCAGTACAAGATCACCGCTGTCGCTGTCGAGCAGCGATGAGCCGAAGACATAAATGCCATAGCCGCTATCGCTGGCATACAGGGTAATCCTGCCACCGTCACTTTCAACCGAAGAATTGTTGATCGTGATACCCAGCCCCATGGCGGCCCCGGACGCCATCCTGATGCCGCCGCCGTCACTGTCGAGCTGCGAATCCCTGATCTCGATACTCCGCCCTAATGCTGGGACTGCTCCATCGGCGCGGATTTCAATACCTCCCCCAGCGGTAACGACTGATGAATTGTCAACCAGTATCCCGTATGTGCTGTAGGTTGCATCAAGAATCACTTGTCCGCCGTCGGTACGGATGCTTCCATTGGCAAGCTCTATTTCCTCATATGCGGTGATAACGATCCCCCCACCCGAGGTGTCGATGCTGAAATTATCGAGATGGACACCACCGTAACCTCCGTGGAAGGCCAGTTCGGTCTGTCCACTCGTCGTGGCAATAGACAGGCCATCCCCGAAAATCCCGTAAGGGCCTTCGAATTGCAATGCCGCATCACCACCGGCATTCGTGATCACGGGGTCGTCGACGAAGTTCAACGTCCCGGTGCCGCCACTCGTGGTACGTGCAAGTACAGAAACTTGGGTGCCAAGTCCTAGCGCCGTCGACAGCGCCGCATCGACAACGACCGCCCCTGCAGTATGGGAGGCACTGCCCGCGTTCGTGGTGACCCAGACATCACCGCCTATAATATACCAACTGTCGGCGTCCACCTGGGTGGAGGCCTCCACTCGCAACAACTGGCTTCCTCTGTCGGTGATGCCTCCACCACCGCTAGCTCCGCGCGCATGGAACTCGCCGCTGACATCAACGGTATCTCCACTGATGATTATATAGCCGCCATTGCTGGTCTGGCTCGGCCCATAACCGTAGGTCGCGCCACCATTGGCCGTCAGGTGCGCCGACGATGCAATATTGATATTGGGACCGCGAAGCGATATATAGCCGCCATCACCGATGGTATTGCCGTAGTATCTAGCCCCGTCCGCCTCCAACCACCCGTTCAGGGTTATGTCCCCGTACAGCATTATTGAACCACCATCCGTGCTGCCGCTGGCATTGGCAAACCGGGTATCGCCGATGTTGATGGTCGGCCCGTAGACGTAGATCAATCCGCCATTTCCATTCAATCCAGCGGCATCGATGACAGACTGGTTGACAGCCACATCACCCAAGTCCACAACGTTCAGTTGGGTGCCGGCAGTCAAGTAGACGCTACCGCCATCGGTCGAACCAACAACATCGAGCACCGCCTTGGAATACAGGATGCCAGACCCACCAAGCCAAGGCATCTGGCCCCTGTGCAACAGGATGCTCGGTGCAGTGAGGTTGATGATGCCGCCGTTGACGCCACCTTCAGCAGAAATCAGGTTGTGGACTTCGGCGCTGTTGCCTGCATTGATCTCAATCAGGCCACCATTCCCCTGTGGCGACCTCGCCCTCAGCACACCTGCGTGGAACAGGTCACCGGCGACATTGATCGTGATCATTCCACCATCGCCACCCGCACCGTAGGCATTGACATCGATAACGCCGTACGCGTCGGTGATCGCACACACGCCACCTGGCACGACGCAGCCATAGGTGAACAATTGGTTGCCACGGATATCGACCGTCCCCGCATCCATGCCGGCACCCGTGGCATCGGCCTGCACCAAGCCAGCCTGCCCCGGTATACCGCCAATGTCGATATTGCCCATGCCGGCATCGAGGATG
>JAFDZY010000267.1 GCA_018266685.1 Bacteroidota bacterium | reverse complement strand
TCTGGTCGCGGAGCATCCGCAATTCCAAGCGACTGTGCGGCCCCCTTACCGGCGTGGTGGCGGCTGTCCAAGCCACGGAGAGGAGCACTACGGCAACCAAGCCCGCCAAGATGCGGAGCTTTCGCGGAAACCACTTACGGCGGCGCATAACGTGGCCAATTTATACGCAGCCCGGTCCGGGAAGGTGACGCACATCAGGAAAAAGGCCGTACCGGATATCCGGTACGGCTTTTACCACACGCAATGGAGGCGATGGGCCCTCAGTGCGTTTTCAGCTTTGTCACGTCCTTCTTCTCATAGACATAAACATACTGCCCGTCGTTGGTCAAGGTGTTCATGGCATCCTTGCGGGCGTTGTATGCGAGGAATTTGCAACTGTCCAGATCAAAGGCCGCAATGTCCTCTTTGTCGGTTTGCATGAGGGCCATGTTGCCCACCCGGTCGTTCAGGGTGGAAGCCTTGTACTTGCCGCTGTTCACGAGCTTGCCGTCGGCAAGGCCATGGGTGCTGATGCCTTTTTCACCCACGATGGCCACCTTGTCGTTGTGCTGCATGATGAGCACGGCATTCCCTATGTTGTCATCCCCCAAGGGCACCTCGTAGAGTTCCTTGCCTGCGGGATCCATGGCATAGAGGGCTTTGCCGCTGCACACATGGATCTTGCCGTTCCCGGCGAACATGTTGGTGATGCCTTTCTTGAAACGTTCGCTTTCCCAAGCTATGGACCCGTTGGTGGCATTAAGCGCCTTCACGCCATAAGGCTTTACATTTTCGTATTCAATGCGGCTGGTGTAAGTCACAGTGGTGGAGCCGTCCGCGCCGGAGCTGGTGCTTTTCAGCAGGGCCTGGGTTTCCACTTGGCCGCCGATCTGCAGTACCACCAGGCCATCGATCACGTACATGTTGGGGATGGCGCGCGCGTCGGGGATCTCCGGGGAGGTCCACAAGAGCTTGCCGCTCTTGCGGTCATACTTCTTCACATACTGGTTTTTGCGGTTGGAGCAATCCAGCACAAAGAGGTCATCGCCCACCACCACCGGTTCGGCCACAGCGCCGTATACGCCCCATTTCACGGCGTTCATGGGCTTGCCCTTTACGCGATCGGGCGTGAAATCGAAGGCGGCCGTCCAAAGTTTTGCGCCGGTTTTGTAATCGAACACCTGCATGCCGTTGAGGCGGAGGTAAACGCGGTCCTGGTCAAAGTCGAGCGAATAGAGGTATTCCCCCGTGAGCACTTTCCGCTCAGGGATGCCTATGTATTGGGAATCCCATTCCAGGGACCCGTTGTCCATGTTGATCTTGGCGATCTGGGCCTTGAACCCTGCGAAAATCGCTGCCAACCCGCCGGGCAGGAGGTTCACGGCGATGATGTTTCCGTCCGGCGTGGGGACATAGCGCCCGATGGAACCTCTGAAGGCCACCGTGGTCCACAGTTCTTCGCCGGTGCGTGCCTTCACAAAGTGCATGCCTTCCTTGTTGCAAATGGCGAAGCCGTCCCGCTCCTTGATGTAAGCCACGTTCTCCTCGCCCACGTTCTGGTACACGTCGGTGGTCCACAAGCTTTGTCCGGTCTTCAGGTCGATCACGGCGATCTGGTCTTTGCCCATCTTCCGGTCGAAGAGGAACACGCAATCGCTTTCCCAGAAGGGGATCAGCTCATCGATCTTGCGAAGCTTTGGTGCGATGTCCTTGTAGGCCTTGGTCCAGACCACCTTGCCCGTTTCATTGTCGAACACGGAGATTTCCTTATCACTGGCGGCATAGCTCAATCCCCCGGCATCGCCAGTGCCGCAGTATTGGATCTTGTGGTCCAAGCGGGTGGTCCACACGGTGGGCATTTCCTCTTGTGCAAGGGCAGGCACGCTGATCAGTGCGGCCAGCAGTACGGTATGGCGGAGCGTCATGGTTGTGGTTGTCGTTTTTATCTGGTCGTCAGTGGTTATCGAATCACGGGAAGACCAGGATTTGCCGGGTCTTGAAGCGTTTCCCCTTAGGTACCTTGAAGTTGAACCGAATGCCCATGAGGCAGGATTTGAGTCGGTTCCGCAAGGGAATGTCGTGCGTGCCCCATTCCACGGGAAAAACAGTGACCACCGTGCCCTTGTCGCCAACGGTGAGGTCGAAGGTGAACGAACCACGCAGGCCTGGCTCCGAGGCCAGCTCCGCCAGCTTTCCCCGGGCCTTTTCCGCAGTGAGCGCGTTGCCCACTTGCTCATCCACGGCGGCCTGCGTGTTCAGTTCTGCCTTGCGCTGCCCCATGGCGGGAACGGCGAGCGCCAGGCCCAATGCCAACATGATCTGTGCCGGTGCTTTCATCATGGCTTTAAGCATCCAATGGAAGGACCTTGGGCCACCAGCAAGCGCCCGTCCGGCAGCCAGGCATAGCCCAGGCGGGCATCATGCAGCTCACCTTCCGCCTTGTCGTAGCGGCGTTTCTGTTCCAGGTCGATCATCAGCCGCGTACCACCACTGGCCAGATCGTAAAGCGTGAGCTTTCGCTTGTTGCGTCCTTCCACGCTGCTGAGCGCGAGGGTGGCCCCGTCCGGCGAAATGGCCAAGGCGGGCCGCGGGGTCCACGTCATGAAGCTGGCACGCAACGGGTCCCACGTGCCGGCATCCACTTGGTCTATATGGCCACCTGCTGCAATGCCGGAGCGGAAATCGGGCACGCTGTACACCAACAGCCGGCCGTTGGCGGTGAACCGCAGGCTCTGCACCTGATCGTACACTTCGGGCACTATGCGCAAACGGGACCCGTCACCAACGGAATGTATGGCCACCAATTGGCGGAATTTCAATGCGGCCTTCATGGCCTTCTTGTCGCTGCGCATGCTGGGTACTTGCCCCAAGGAAGCCGCATCGGGACAGATGGAAACCGCAACATGCTTTCCTTCCGGATCCACCGCCAGGGCAACTGCCGCCGCAGAAACTGGGAAGCTGCGCGGGCTGCCATTAAAAGGCTGCAGCGTGACGATTTCGCCGCTCAACGTGGCCAGTCCTCCGGGCATCAGGCAGGCATCCTTGGCGGAGGGGATGTCCAGCACCACTTCCCCGGTGGCGGCATCCAGCACGGCCATGTGTGCTTCTTTCGGCTTGCCGGAATTGCCGGTGGGCGGAAACTCCTTGATCAGCACACGGCGACCGTCAGCAGATGCCGTCATTTCCGCGCCGCGCCCAAAGCCTTGCAGCGGTATTGTGCGCACCAAGCTCCAGCCTGCGGTGTCCAACGCCAGGATGCGGCCGCCATCTTTTGCCAACGCCCATACCGTGTGCCCGTCCGGCAAGCATTCCAAGGCCACCAAAGGCGTTTCATTGCCTTGAAGAACGATCTTGCGCAGGTCGTCCTCGTTCACCACTTGGGCTTCGGCCTGCAGCACCGCCAAGCTGAGCAAGGCCAACAGGAAGGCGCAAAGGAGGAGGCGGGAATCGTTCTTCATGGCTGCGGATGCCAGTGGGAGGACGCGATGCAAAACTTGGGGTTCCAACGGTGTGCGCGATCCCGTGAAACACCTGATTTAACTACGGTAAATGCCGTATTTACACCGCACACTGATCGGCCGTTGCCCTGCGTTCCGCAAAACAGCCGCCACCACGCCCCCGCCTACCTTTGGCCACATGCACCGACATCGTCCTTACCGCCACTTCGATCCATTGCCGTGGCTTTCCGCCCTTGCTTTTACGGCCATGTTCCAAGGGTCTGCCACAGCCCAGGCCGTGCAGCCGTATGTGGACCATTGGGACAGCCTGAAGACCGTGAAAAAGAGCGAGGGCCTGATGGTGAACGGACGCGAATGGGGCGAATGGAAATTCTGGGACCGCGATGGCAAGCTGACCGAAAAAAGCGATTTCAAGAGCGGCCAGCGCGACGGGCACGTGGTGATCTACTACGACAACGGCCAGGTGCAGCACGACGGCTGGATCCACAACGGGGAACAGGACAGCACCATGCACAGCTACTACCGAAACGGCCAGTTGATGGAGGAAGGCCCGTACGTGAAAGGTGCCAAGCAAGGGCCTTGGAACTACTACTATTCCAACGGGAAGAAAATGCTCGCCGAGCAGTGCGACAAGGGAATTTGCCTGAGCATGGATGCCTGGGACCGTGACAGCACCCAAACGCTGAAAAAGGGCGAGGGCCTCATCCGGACCTACTACCCCACCGGCGATACTGCGGAAGTGTGCCGCTACCACTTGGGCGTTCGCAGCGGTGAACAACGGGAATATTGGCCCGCCGGCAACTTGAAGGCCAAGGGCCCGTGGCTGGGCGGGGTGAAGCATGGCCACTGGGACCTTTGGTATTCGGACAGCAAGCCCGAGCGGAGCGAGAACTGGAGCAAAGGCAAGCTGGACGGCCCTTTCACGGCCTGGTTCACCAACGGGAAAGAGAACGTAACGGGCTTTTACCGCGAAGGCAAGAAAGACAGCACGTGGACATGGCTCACCACCACGGGAGGCAAGGACATGCTGGGGCACTTCAAGGATGACCTGCAGGACGGGCTGTGGAAGTACTGGTACCCGAACGGCCAGCTGAGCTCAACGGGGCTCTACCGCAACGGAAAGCAGGAGGGTGAATGGCTGTACTACTACAACGGCGGCCAGAATTGGAAGCGTGGCACGTTCAAGGCTGGCGAAAAGGACGGACAGTGGACCACTTGGTTTGAGAGCGGCCAAAAGCTCCAGGAAGGAAACTATGTGAGCGGCAAGGAAGAAGGGTTCTGGAACAGTTGGTTTGAGAACGGCCAGCAAAAAGACAAGGGATCGTACAAGCAGGGGCAAATGGACGGGATCTGGCAAGGCTGGCTCCCGGACGGCACCCAGAGCTACATGGCCACCTGGAAAAGCAACGTGAAGAACGGCCCATGGAAAAGCTGGTACGACAGCGGAAAGCCGAATGAGGAAGGGAGCTTTGCCGATGGATTGAAGAGCGGCCGCTGGGTGGTTTACAATGAACGCGGGGTGATCTCAAATGAAGGCATGTATGCCAAAGGCACGCCCACCGGGCCATGGACCTATTACGATGATGCCGGCGTAAAGCAGCGTGAGCAATCCTTCCTGAACGGAGCTCCGGACGGCAAGTGCCTGGTGTACGACCGGCGCGGCCGCTTAACCCAGGAGATGAATTATAAGGCGGGACGGCTGGACGGCCCGACGATCACGTATGACGGCACGGGCAAGGTGGTTTCGACCGTGGTGTATGAAAACGGGACGGTAAAGCGCCCGCCACCGCCGGTGCGAACCCCAGCGAAGGGCCGCAGGTAACCGGCTTGGCGTTGGCTTTGCAGGAGGTGTTGCTCAACGCACCAAGGTCACGCTGCCGTACCGGTCCGCGGTCCTTCCGGCGGAGCCGAGGTACCTGAACAAATAGGGATACACGCCGGGTACCGGCTTCTTGCCGTCAATTGTGCCGTCCCAGCCTTTGGCCGGGTCCTCCGTTTCAAACACCATGCGGCCCCAACGGTCAAAGATGCGCAGCCGGAACTTCTGGATGCCCGTTCCGGACACCGCGAAGACGTCATTTATTCCATCGCCGTCAGGCGTAAACGCACTGGGCAAGTAGAGGTTGAACTCCGGGGAGACCACGAGGGTTTTCACCAAGGTATCCACGCAACCCAGCGTATCCACAATGGCCAAGCGCACCGGGAAACTGCCGGGATCGGGGAAGGTGATCACCGGGTTGATGTCCGTGCTGGAAAGGCCGGCCGAACCGAAGTCCCATGACCAACCGATGGCGCCTTCGCTCATGTCCCTGAAGAAGATCGGGAAGTTGTTCTCCCAAAGGTCACCGTCAACGGTAAAGTCAGCGATGGGGCGCTCCACTTCCACCGTTGCATACGTGGAATCGGAGATGTTGCACTGGTCGGTGGCCCTCACCCAGTAATGCGTGAACCGTTCCGGGTTCACCCGTACCCTGTCCGCTGCGGACCCGGAAAACCACTCCAGGCCGATGGTTCCGTAGCCAGCTGACGGGAACGCATGCAAGGTGATGGTATCGCCATAACAGATCAGCGTATCCGGCCCGGCTTGAACGCGGATGGAATCGTAGTTCACCGTTACGGTGGAAGTACCCGTGACCAAATTGCCGCACCGGTCCTGCACCTGCAAGGAGTACGATTGGGTAACCGCAGGCGCCACAGTAAACTGTGGCACGGCCGGTCCTCCGGTCCAGGCATATGCATAAGGTGGCGTGCCGCCGGAGGCCATGCCGTACAGGTGTGCCGTGGTTTCCGGGCAGTGCACCAGTGTATCCGGATGCATGGCCAGTACGAAGGTGTCCGGCTGGAAGATGGTGAGCGTCATCGAGTCGGATGGGTTGAGCACCCCGCAATCATCCGAAACCGAAAGGATGTACTGCGTGGTTTGCGGCGGATGCAGCCACGCCAGCGTATCCCCGTCCGCAATGCCCGTGTTCCAGTTCAGTTGCAGCACACCATATCCGCCGGACACATGGGCGATCATCAGCGTACTGTCCTGGCAGGTCAGCGTGGTGTCTTCACTTATCGAGACCAGTATGGGCGGGGGATCGGCGATGTAGAAATGCAGCACCGTGGTATCGCTGCCGCAATCGCCGTTCCACACGGCCATCAAGTTGATCAACTCAGGCGGCTCCGCCAAGCCGTCCGCCAATGCGTTCACGGTGATGGATAGGGTGTCTTCGCCCGGCGGAAAGATCAATTGCGGCGGGAGGCTGTTGTAGTCCATGCCGGCCATGGCGGTGCCCGAGGTGACCAGCTGCACGGTGTCCGTCAAAGTCATGTCCCCCGCGCGGACAATGTGGAAGGTGGCATTCCCGCAGCCTTCATACAAGGTGCTGTCCATGCCGCCGCTGTTGATCTGTGCAGACAGTTCCACCGTGTTGCTGCGGAAGCTTCCGGCCTCCAGGAACACGCCGGAATCCACGATCCCGTCCGAGATGTCGCAGATGGCGATCTTGATGTGGTAGGTCTCCCCGCAGATCACGTTGGCGTTCGCCGTGAGCACGGTGGTAAGCCCGTCAAACTGGATGTACCGTGCGTCGCCATTGTACGGGGCGTTGGAGCCATCGCCGTTGTTGATGTAGTAGCTGGAATTGGAGCCTTCGTTCACATTGTTGATGGTGACGGGGATGGAAGTTCCGGGCAAGAGGGCAATGTTGGCCGCGTTGTTGCTGTATGGCCCGGAAATACCCGGACCGCTCAGAAAGAACCCGAAGACATCGTTGATGCCGCCGCCCAAATACTCCAGGTATTCATCACTGGCAAATACGAAACGGAAAGAAAGAGAATCGCCGGTTGGAACGAAATCAAACTGGAGGACGGCGGCATCGTAGGACAGCGCCAGCCCGGAGCCAGATGCCACCCAGAGGTCATTGTCGCCCGGACCATTGAAATTCGTGGTGATCCCGGATTGATTGTTGGGGCCCAAGGCATTTGTTACGGCACCGGTGGTCATCACCATGCCGGAATCCAGCCCCAGGAAGCAACTGGTGCCGATGAAGGTGCCGAGCTGTGCCGGGTTTCCGGTGAACGTGATGTTGCTTGCAGTGACACCCGGACCGAGCAGCACGTTTTGCACCACGGAGGCAGCCGGCACATTGCTGGTGACCTGAAGCTGGCATTCCGCCTTTGTCAGCAATGTACAACCGGCCAGAACGGCCACTGCGCGGAACACCCACAGGCGCATCATCCGCCAAATTAAGCCATCGGCTTGCCGAGGTAAATGCGGCACCGGGCCGGTCCGGTCATCAAATTCAGGGCACTCTTGGCCGCCCAATGCAAGGGTCATGTGCCTACCTGACGTGAGAAAGCCCCGACGCGTTGCCGGGGCCTTGCCACCTGTCCGTTTAGAGCCCCATCAGAAGGGCCTGCGAAGGACTGTGTTCAGCGGTAGCCGTTCATGTAAGCGTTGGCGATCAATTCGCTTTCCCTTACCAGCCCCTGCACGATCTCCCGGATCAGCTCATCGAGCTCTTGGTCGGAATACCGGTGCAGGTCGTTGTACACATGCGCCTTGCGCTTGCTGCTCTTGATGAAGGCTATTTTGTCCTTCTTCGTCATGGGCTGTTCAACGGGGGCCGGCGGCAAAAAGATCCATTCGGGGCGAAATTTTTATCCAGCCCTTGGTTCCGCCGGGATTTCCGCTAGGCCAAGGCCACCGACCGGCCCCTTAATGTGATCAGCAGGCGCAGGGCGTGCATGTAGCGTTCCACGTCGCCGGCCATCATCATGCGGGTGGCGGCATCCTTCAATTTGCGGGCGCGTTCGGTGTTGGGTTTCATTTGTCCGGGGTCTTTTGAGCGTGCAAGCCAGCATTCACCAACGCCGTGCCAAAAGCCGGGAGTTCCCGCCATTGCTGGTAAATTCATGTACCTGACCCGAAGGCCCGATGCCTGAAAACGCAAACCGTCCGGCAGCATTGTACTTTCGCGGCGATGCATCACGGCACGTACCTCGTTGGCGTGGCCGGGGGCAGCGGATCAGGGAAGACCACCTTGGTGCGCGCCCTCCGCAACGAGCTTCCTCCGGGGAGCGTGTCCTTGGTTTCGCTGGACGACTATTACTTGCCCTTGGACCGGCAGCAGCGCGATGCCAACGGGAAAGTGAACTTCGACCTTCCCGGTGCATTCGACATGGCCCTGCTGTGCGATGACCTGCGAAGCTTGGCACAAGGCGACCCCGTGTACCGGCAGGAATACCACTATGAAATGGACACCGAGCCGAAGTGGATGGAGATCCGCCCCGCGCCGGTGATCTTGGTGGAAGGCCTCTTCCTGCTGCAGGACGAAGCGTTGCGCAACTTGTTCCACCTGAAGGTGTACGTGGAGGCCTGTGAAGCTGTGCAGTTGCAGCGGCGCATAGTCCGGGACGGCCGTGAGCGCGGCTACACCCGTGACCAGGTGCTTTACCAGTGGGAAAACCATGTGATGCCCGCCTATCGGGAGCACCTGCTGCCCTACCGCAACCACTGCGACATCCACGTGGTGAACGAATCGCGGTTTGAGCGCGGATTGCACGTGCTGCGCGACCATTTGGCCCAGCATGCGGGCATAGCCGTGCCCTTGGGCGAACCGCTTTAACGGCAGTGCCCGCCGACCAGGCATTCCATCGCCCGGTTCAATCGGCGTACAGTCCGTTCTGGCGGATGTAGGCCAGCACCTTGGGGTCCAGCAGGCCCTCCACCGGTTTCCAACTGCGCAGCCGCACCCGGATGCCCGTGGAGGAAACCGGGGTTTGCGGTGCGTCGGGAACGAGCGTGACTGAGGGGTGGTAGAGCAGATCGGCCTGTGCCAGATGTTCCTCAAGGCCGGGCCGGGGATACACCAGCACGTGCGTTTTGTCCAGCATGGCCGCAACATCCTTCCACTGGTGCAAGGTGGCCAGGTTGTCGCTGCCGATGATCAGGAAGAACTCATGCTGGGGCCAGCGCTGGCGCATGAAGGCAAGCGTATCGGCGGTGTAGTTGGGCTTGGGCATGTCCAGCTCCAGGCCGCTGGCGCTCAGGCCTTCGATGCCCTGCACGGCCAAATGGGCCATGGCCAAGCGGTGCTTCTCAGGGCTCAGCTTGCGGTCCTGCTTAAAGGGGTTCTGCGGGGTGACCACCAGCCACACCTGGTCCAGGCTGCGGTGCTCCAGCATGTATTTGGCCAGTTGCACATGGCCCAAGTGCGGCGGATCGAAGGAACCAAAAAGGCAACCGATCTTCATGGGGCCAGGAAAGCGCGCACGGTTTCATAGGCCTCCTCGCAGGCCAGGTGCATGTCGTCGTTGATCACCACGTGGTCGTATTTCACGGTGTAGGAAAGTTCATAAGCCGCCTTGTCCACGCGGACCCGCAGGGTTTCCGGGGTTTCGGTGCCGCGCAACAGCAAACGCTGTTCCAAGGCTTCAATGGTGGGCGGTGACACGAAAACGGAAAGTGCGCGGTCGCCGAAGATCTCCTTCAGCCTTACGCCGCCCACCACGTCCACATCGAAGATGGGGTGCCTTCCCGCCTGCCAGATGCGCTCAATCTCGCTGCGCAGCGTGCCGTAGAAGCGGCCGGGATACACTTCCTCCCACTCCACGAAGGCATCGGCGGCAATGCGTTTGCGGAACTCATCCGCTGAGATGAAGAAGTAATCGTGTCCGTCACGCTCATGATCACGCTTGGGCCTGCTGGTGGCGCTGATGGAGAAATCCAGGCCCAGCCCGCGCCCCAGCAGGTGCCGCACGATGGTGGTCTTGCCTGCGCCGGAAGGGGCGGAGACGATGATGCACTTGCCTTTTCCAACAGGGGTGGACATCAGAGCACGTTGAGCACTTGTTCCTTGATCTTTTCCAGCTCGTCCTTCATCAGCACCACGGTGCGCTGCATGTCGGCATCGTTGCTCTTGGAGCCGAGGGTGTTGATCTCGCGGCCCATCTCCTGTGCAATGAAGCCGAGCTTGCGCCCCTGCCCCTCCTGTTCTCCCATGGTCTCCAGGAAGTAGTTGCAATGCGTGGCCAAGCGGAGCTTTTCCTCCGTCACATCCAGCTTCTCCAGGTAAAAGACCAGTTCCTGCTCAAAGCGGTCCGGGTCCGCCTTCAATCTCAACTCCTCCAGCCGCCCCTGGATGCGCTCACGGATGCGGTCCACGCGCCCCTGGTCCATGGCCTTCACCTGCTCCAGCAGCCGCAGGATGTTGCCCGTGCGCTCCCCCAGTTCGGAGTGCAGCTTTGTGCCTTCCGCCAAACGGAACGCGTTAAAGGCGCTGTAAGCCTGTTCGATGAGCGCCTGTACGTTCGCCCATTCCTCCGGAGCGGACTCCTCCTTGGCGGTGGCCATCACGTCAGGCATGCGGAGCACCTGCGCCAACAGGTCCGTGCGTGAGCCGGGGTCCACCGTTTGGGCAATGTCCTGCAATTCCCGGTAGTAAGCCTGCACCAGGTCCTTATTGAAGGTGGTGCGTTTGCCCGCCAAGGCGGATTCCGCACTGATGAAGAGGTCGGCCTTGCCACGTTGCACAAGTTCCCCGGCCCATTGGCGCAATTCCGCTTCGTGCTCGCGCCAGGCGGAAGGCAGTTTCACCTGCAAGTCCAGCTGCTTGCCGTTGAGCGAACGCAGTTCCACGGCCACTTTCTTGCCATTGATCAAGCCTTCGGAGCGGCCGAAGCCGGTCATGGATCGCAACATGGGCGCCAAAGGTAGCGGCATGCGGCAATGGAGCACAGGTGCTTAAGCGGCTTCCGCGGCACGTTCCTTACGGCCCACCAGCCACACACCGAGGAAAATGCACAATGCACTGAAGCCCTGCATCCAGCCCAGTTCCACCCCGCCTTTCACGGTAAGCCAAGTAACCACCAGCGCCAACACGGGCTGCAGGTAAATGAAAGTGCCGGCCACGCTGGGCTGCACCACACGCAGCGCCCAGGTGTTCAGCAGGTAGGCCACGAAGGTGACCATGACCACCACGAAGAGCAGGCCCGCTACCTGTGCAGCACTCAACCCCGGCCAATCCACTGCAGTGAATTCACCCCAGCCGAAGGGGACCACCAGCAAGCTGCCCACCAGGAAGCACCAGCTCATCACGGTAACGGCGGAATACTTGGACATGAGCGGCTTCACCATCACCAGGAAAACCGCGTAGGAACTGGCGTTGACCAGGATGAACAAGTCGCCGAGCGTGGAGGAACCGTCGCTGCGGCCGCCACCCAGGAAGATGAGCAGCAGGGCACCGGTGGCCCCCAGCGCCACGCCGATCGTTTTGTTGCGCGTGATGCGCTCGCCGATGAGCAGGCCGCTGAGCACCAGCACCAGGATGGGCGTGGCCACCATGATGATGCTGGCGTGGATGGCGGAAGTGCGCATGAGGCCGTGGAAGAACATGAGCTGGTTGACGGCCACGCCGGAAATGCCGCAGAGCACCAGCCGCTTCGCATCGCTCCATGCCACGCGTTCCCGCTTGATGAGCCACACGGGCCAGAACAACAGGTTGGCGCCCACCACGCGCAGCAGGATGAACCCGGAGGGACCGATCACCTGGGGCATCAGGCCCTTGGCCACCACGTAGTTGATGCCGTAAAGCAGGTTGACGAAGAAGAGCGCAGCGAAAGCCAGGATGCGGCGGTCGGCGGTGAAGGGCATGCGTGCTCCGTTCAGCGGCATGGACCTGCCGGAAACGGTGGAGCAAAGGTGGCGCAAGGCTCCTTACTGAACCGTGATGAAGATCCGGTCAACCCGATCGGTGTCCGTCATGGTGAAGAGGAGAAGAAGTGAAGATGGGCGTAGCTTGCCCACTGCCCTACTTCTTCAGGAATCGGCGGCAAGGACCGCTTCTTCGTCTCCGTATCAGTAATCGGGCCGTTCGGGACGGCACCAAGGCCCTGCCCGATCAGGAAGCCGACAGGGTCAATGCCTTCTCCAACGCAATGGACCGGGGAAACATGATGTTGTTCTCCAGGTGGATGTGCAGGTGCAGGTCCTCCTCGAACTCCCGCAACATGTGGAAGGCGGTGTTGTACGTGGAGCAGCCGTCCGCGGGCGGCGTGAAGTTCCCGGTCTCCGCGCGCATGCGCTCGAAGCGTTCCCCCTCGTCGTTGTGGTCCGCCATCATGGCGTTCACCGGGTTTTCCACGGTGCCGAACTTGGGTGCACGGAACGGTTCCCCGCTGCGTTCGCTCTTTGCCAGGTTGCGCACGAAGGGGAAGAGGATGAGCTCTTCCTTCTTCATGTGCATGGCCATGGCGCCGATGCAGTGATCGAACTCCTCACTGACCGCAAACAACTCCGGATGCCTGTCGCCGTGTACGCGGCACAGCTTGTCCAAGTATTGCTTGATGATGGGCCCGCGCTCCTCCACGTAGCGGTGGTGAACGGTCTCCACGTGGTCGGCAAGCTTGTCCAAGGGCCAGGTGCGCACATCATCGCTGCTCTTGGCATCGCGGGACAGGGAGGCTGCAATGTCCTCGGCCAACTTTTGCGAATCGATGTTTTGCTTTTCGCACACTTCCTGCACGGAGCGCCCTCCTTTGCAGCAGAAGTCGATGCCGTACTTGGTGAACGTGGCGGCCGCGCGGTAATCCTCCGCAACGATGGACCCGATGGTCCTTTCAGGAGTGATTTTCATGGTTGGTTGCAACGGGCTTTCGGGGAGCAGCAGTGCATTGAAGTGAATGAGCGTGAAACGATCGGCGTTTACCGTATGGGCGTGGTGCCCATGCGGGCGTGTTCGGCCATTTTGTACTGGAACATTTGGGCCATCATCACGGAGCGCTGTTTGGCCTCCTCGGCCTTGGGGCCGGTGAAGAGGTCGTCCAAGGTCTTGTGAAACAATTGGAGCCAGCGTTCAAAATGGGCCTGTTGCAAGGGCAGTACGGAATGTGGCGGAAATGGCGCGCCGTAGTAGGTGTGCTGGCCCAGCAGAACAGTCTGCCAGAAGTTGTAGAGCTTGTTCAGGTGCTGCGGCCAGCGGTCTTGGATGGTGTCGTTGAAGATGGGGCCGATCAACTCATCCTGCCGGGCGCGGCCGTAAAAGGTGTCCACTAACAGGCGGATGTCGGCCAAGCTCAGGATCTCGCCGCGCTCACCGTCCGTGTTCACTCCGTTGTTCGGTTCATTCATGGCCCTGCCTCTGCTTCCCACTTAGGGGACCGCAAGTTACCAGTGTGCTCCGGGGCCTTGCCTGACGATCGTCAGGCCATGGACGCTTAGCGCCCGTTTGGAGGGACGGCCGTCGCTTCCGTCGCTGCCATCCCACCGGAATAGATATTGAACCGCTCACCCCGCAGAAAGCCGATGAGCGTGAGGCCGCTTTCCTTGGCCAACTGCACGGCAAGTGAGCTGGGCGCCCCCACCGCGGCCATCAGCGGGATGCCGGCCACCACGCACTTTTGGACGAGTTCGAAGCCGGCGCGGCCGCTGACCAAGAGTTGGCAGTTGTTGGTTGGCAGTTGACCGGGCGAGCCATCCGGGTTCGTGCGGATCGTGGAGAGCAGCGCCCCGATCACCTTGTCCACGGCGTTGTGGCGGCCCACATCCTCGCACATCAACAGCATCTTGCCCGCGTGGTTGAACAAGGCGGCCGCATGGATGCCGCCGGTGTGCTTGAAAAGCGTCTGCGCCTCGCGCATGCGGTCGGGCAAGCCCGCGATCACCTCCGGATCCACCGGGCCAAAGGGCACCAACCCGCGCCTGCATTGCACATGCACGGCCTCGATGCTGCTCTTGCCGCACACCCCGCAACTGCTCGAGGTGTAGAAGTTCCGCTTGAGCTTCTCCAAGTCCATTTCCACCGACGGATGCAACTCGGCACGGACCACATTGCCCCGCTCCTCCTCCTTCACGTTTTCGCAATGGTCTATGCGCAGCAGTTGGTCCATCCCGGTAATGATCCCTTCGGTGAAAAGGAAACCCGTGGCCAACTCGGCATCTTGGCCCGGCGTGCGCATGGTAACGCTCAGCCGCATTTCACGCCGATCATCCAGCGGGCCATAGCCCAGGCGGATCTCCAGCGGTTCCTCCGCCACCACGATGGCCTCATCTGTGGTGGCCGCACCACCATCCACGCGGACGATGGAGATCTTGGATATCGGGGCGATCATCGCCGGGAATTTACGCGGTGCGCCGCCAGCATGTCACCAAGTGGTCATCCACCATGCCGCAGGCTTGCATGAAGGCATATACGATGGTGCTGCCCACGAACTTGAAGCCGTGCGTTTTCAGGTCTTTGCTCAAGGCATCGCTTTCCGGTGAGGTTGCGGGCACTTGAGCAGTTTCCTTCCACCGGTTCACCCGAGTGGTGTGGCCCACGTGCTTCCAGAGAAAGCGATCAAAGGAGCCCGGGCCATCCTCCATGATCTTCAGATATGCCTTCGCGTTGCCGATGGAAGCGTTGATCTTGGCCCGGTTGCGGATGATGCCCGCGTCGTTCATCAAACGCTCGACGTCCTTCCCGCCATAGCGCGCGATCTTCTCCACGTTCCAATCGTCGTAGGCCTTGCGGTAACCCTCGCTGCGAATAAGGATGGTATACCAGCTCAGGCCTGCCTGCGCGCCATCGAGCACCAGCTTGGCGAAGAGCCTGCGGTCGTCGTGCTCCGGTACGCCCCAAACTTCGTCGTGGTAGCGCATGTAGATGTCGTCCTTCAGGCACCAGGGGCAACGGGGCTTTCCGTCGGGCTTCATGCGGGCGAAGTTCGGCACTGGATCCTCACGCGAAGGCGCGGAGGCGCGAAGAGAACCGGGATTTGTGGTGCAGCGGCAAACAGGCCCGCTCAGTTGTGCCCCTTAGAGACCTGTGCTTGGGTACCTTTGCCTGGTGGAACTCACGGACCTGCATCGGCGCACCCACCGCAGCCTGCGCATTAGCATCGTGGACAAATGCGACCTGCGCTGCACGTACTGCATGCCGGAGGAGCAGCACTTCCTGCCCAGGGAAAAGCTGATGACGCGGGAGGAGATCCGCGCGCTGGCCACGCTGTTCACAGAGCTTTACGGTATCACCAAGATCCGCCTCACAGGAGGCGAGCCCTTGGTAAGGCCGGACGTGGTGGACATCGTACAGGACCTCGCCGCGTTGCCGGTGAAACTGGGGCTATCCACCAACGGCACGCGGTTGCACCTCTTCCTGGACAGGCTGGTGGACGCAGGCCTGAAGCACCTCAACATCAGCCTGGACACGTTCGATGCGGAGCGCTTCAAACAGCTGTCCCGGCGCGATGGGCACGCACAAGTCCTCGCCAACATCCAACAAGCCATTGACCGCGGTCTGCACGTGAAGGTGAACATGGTGGTGATGCGCGGCATCAACGACGATGAGCTGCTGCGCTTCGTGGAATTCACGCGCGAACGCAACGTGCATGTCCGCTTCATCGAGTTCATGCCCTTCGCGGGCAACCATTGGGGCCGCGAGCGTGTGTACTCCTACGCGGAAATGCTCGGGCGCATCGGCAGTGTGCATGCCATTGAAAAACTGGACGACGACCCGCACAGCACGGCGAAAGCCTACCGCGTGAAAGGCTGGAAGGGCACCTTCGCGGTGATCAGCACCGTGACGGAACCTTTCTGCGGAAGCTGCGACCGGCTGCGCCTAACGGCCGAAGGCAAGATGCGCAACTGCCTTTTCGCCCGCGAGGAAACGGACCTGCTCACGGCTTTGCGGCAGGGCGAGGACCTCTCCGAGTTGATCACGGGCAACGTACGGGCCAAGCACAAGATGCTCGGCGGGCTCCCGCCCTTCCAACCGGACACGCAACAGGAGGTGCTGCACGGCCTGAGCACTAGGCCAATGGTGAGCATTGGGGGGTGAAGATCGCGTCTCAGCTCAGCGCGCAAGCTAAACAGGAGCTGTTCAGTTAAATTTGTGGGTGTCAGGCAATGGACAAGCGCATCCGGTTCGAGACCAAGGAAGAGGCCAATGCACGGCGGGAACGCGAGTTCCTGGCGCTCACGCCGCACGAGCGCTTCATGTGGTTCCTGCGCAGCTTCGACAGGCCGGGGTTCCCGGCACGGCACAAGACGGAAGACAAGGGCAACTTCGTGATCCGGAAGAAGCATGACCCCGTTCGGTGAGGGCCATTGCATCAGTGCCTCGCGCCACTCGGCACTCCTCCACAGTTTGTTAACCACGGATACACTCGGATGAACACGGATGGAGGTCGGTCATGAGCCCGGCGATACAGCCGTGTTCGCCGTCCTAACAACGAACAACTGACAACTGCGCGCTACCGAACTACGCCTCCTGTTCGTAGTAGATCTTATAGTACTTCCGGCCCTTCTCATCCACGCCCTGTTCAATCTTGTTGCGGTCGCCGTGGATGTAGATGTGGAAGTTCTTGTCCAGCTTGAGCACGCTCTTGAACACGCGTGATTGGCGCTTCACCGCCTGGGCGGAGATCTCGAAGTTGTCCTGTAACTGCACGTCCTTCTCTTCTTGGAAACGGTCGCTGTACTGGTTGAAGGAACGGATGGTGTTTTCCTGCTGGAACACCTCATTGGCGAACTCCTTCTTGTCGAAGGCCTCATGGCTCTTGAAGTACTCCACCGACCGGTTCAGCAGGTCGATCTGGTCCGCCTTCTCCACCACGAAATCCTGCGGCAGTTGCTCGGTGATGAAGCTCTTGGCCAGGTGCATCACGTCGTTGGTGCTGTTCACGTGGTCTTTCTTGGGCCGGGCATGGATGAAGTCCTGCTGCCAATAATCGGTGCTGCCTTGGTCGTCGATGAGGAAGAGCGTGTGGCCCTTGGCGGTGAAGAGCACCAAGCAGGCCTTCTTCGGCTTGTTGTTGCCTAAGCCACGCTTCATGCGCAGCAGCACATTCTGCTTTTCCACGCGGCTTTCGAGAAAAACTTCCTTGTCATCGAACTTGAAGATGCCCACGGCATCGTGCGCGGCACCGCCCATCTCCACGTCGCTGAAGCGCACCACGACGAGTTCGCCCGGCGGCATGTCATGCCCTTCGGCCACGGCAAGCAAGTGCTTGGCGATGGCTTCGGAACGTTCCACCACGCCGTCGCCCTTGTGGATGGCTGCACAGTGTTCTTGGAGGATGTTGGGGGTCTTCTTGCCTTCCGAGGTGAACTCCGAGGTGAAGGCCATGTTGGCGAAGGGCCGCAGGAAGAGCTTGCGCAGGAACTGCTGCTCCTCTTCGCCCTTGATCACCGCGCTGAAATCGCTGAACACGCTGGTCTCCGCGTCCGTGCCGATGCGATGGAGCACAAACTCTTCCACCAAGCCTTCCTTTCCGTTCACCATGGTTGTGCGTTGAATAGCTTTCGCAAAGAACGCGAAGAATGGCGAGGCTTCCTGCAAGGGCGCGCAAGGAGCTTGGAGGCTCACGCGAAGACGCGAAGGCGCGAAGTGGACCGGGCGAGATACCTGTACCGCAGGGTTTACAGCGTGTGAGCCTGATGGAACCCAGCCGGGCGCCGGATAATATGGCAGGCAACGCCGCGCATGATCCGCCCGTCGAGTGGCACGAACACAAGTATGGACAGGCGCCGACTCCGCTTGTACTTGATCGACCACCTTAGTTTGCAACTCCATGAAACTGATCTTCATCTTTCTCGCCACGATCGGGAGCTGTTCCCTCGCCAACGCGCAATCCACGCGCGTGCTTTTCATCGGCAACAGCTACACCGGTGTGAACGACCTGCCTGAAATGACCCGGCAACTTGCGCTGTCCATGGGGGAAACGCTCACCGTGGCCAGCTCCACGCCCGGCGGCTACACCTTTCAGCAGCACACCACCAATGCCACCACGCAGAACTTGATCGACCAGGGCGCATGGGACTTCGTGGTGTTGCAGGAACAAAGCCAGCTGCCCTCGTTCCCGCCGAGCCAAGTGGCCAGTGAATGCCTGCCTTATGCGCAGGCCTTGGTGGATACCATCCGTGCGCATTCGCCCTGTGCGGAGCCGGTGTTCTACATGACCTGGGGCCGCGAGAACGGCGATGCGCAGAACTGTGCAAGCTGGCCGCCGGTGTGTACCTACGAAGGCATGCAACAGCAGTTGCGCCAGAGCTACCTGCAAATGGCCGAGGACAACAGCGCGGCTTGCGCCCCGGCGGGCATGGCGTGGAAACGGGTACGCACCGAATTCCCCGCCATCAACCTGTACAGCAGCGACGGCAGCCACCCCACCGTGGCGGGCACCTACTTGGTGGCCTGCACCATGTACAGCACGTTCTTCCGCACTTCCACAGTCGGCGCTTCCTTCACGTCATCGTTGGATGCCGCCACAGCCCTCACGTTGCAGCAAGTGGCCTCATCGGTGGTCATGGACAGTTTGGAAACCTGGAACATCGGCGTGAACGACCCGGAGGCGTTGCCCGAGCACCAGGACCAAGGCAACGGTAGCGTGTTCTTCAGTGAAAACTCCGTGAACGCCATGGCGCATTACTGGAACCTCGGGGATGGCAGTACCTCCACGGAATCTTCCTTCACGCACACTTACGCCGCCAACGGCACCTACACCGTCACCTATGTAGCCACGGATGATTGCGGGCGCACGGACACGAGCGTGTTCACGGTGAACATGACCGCCGCCGGGATCGGTGAATTGGACAAGCCCCTGGTGTCGGTCACCAGTGATGCGCAAGGGCTGGTGGTGATCAACGCCGGCAGCGCCGGCAACTTGGTTCTGTTCGACCTGCAAGGACGCCGGGTTTCCGTACACCCGATCGGCGCAACCGCAAAGGAGCAGGTTCCGCTTCCTTCAGGCACAGCCATGGTCTGGCGTTTTCAAACAGCGGGCGGACGAGTTGGAAGCGGTCTGGTGGTGATACCGTAGTGACCAATGGGGCACAGATGGACGCTGGCTGATTACAGCCCGCGATCCTTCGGGACATCAACTTTTTACCACGCAGGTTGCTACGAACTACTCCGTTCGAAAACGAAGATGCTATGCGCTTTGATAAGGCCGACATGAAACCATTCTGCCCTCGTGCTCCTATAGACTACATCCGGTTGGATTTCAATTGCGCTCCTCAAAAGATCCGTAAAATCGGTGGTTATACCCAAGCGCTGTTGTGATGTATCAACCTCGAAAATGCTGCTCTGTTGCAAGCGCATTTCAATGTTTGCCAGGTCAGCCGCCTTAACCTCCATCACGGCACTGGCCGAATAATCGCCATGGATATCCGGATAGGTCGCAGATTTCGCGATGAAATCAATATCGTCGGGGAGGATGAAGCCCGTATTCTCCACCCATTCGGCGCGATAAAATTCTTCCCTTGGGTAAAATGCCCAGTAAACCTCAAGTACGAGCCCTATCAACAGTGCAATTGGAACGAATGCCAGTCGACGAATGATGCGTTGCTTCGATCTCCACATCCACCAAGTGATGAACACCAGAAGAAGCGGTATGCCGACAACAATAAGCAGCAGAATCAATAGAATTTCCATCACAGCCCGTGCCTGTACGCATGCTCCTGCACCTTCGCCACATGCAACACGAACGGGAAAAGCGCGTCCATCGTCTCCATGGCGCCACGGGTGGAGCCCGGCAGTGTGATCACAAGGGTACGGCCGATCATGCCAGCGATGCCGCGGCTCATGATGGCCAGCGGGATGCGTTCCTGGCCATAGCTGCGCGCGGCTTCCATGATGCCGGGCACTTCGCGATCGAGAATTGGCGAGATGGCCTCGGGGGTGCGGTCGCGCGGGGAAAGGCCCGTGCCGCCGGTGGTAAGGATGAGGTCCAGGTCCTGCGTGGCCCATGCTTTCACCTGTGCGGCGATCTGCTCAGGCTCGTCCGGCACCAAGCCCTGTGCGGCGGTGTCCACGCCGATGGCCGCCAGGCGTTCTGCGATGGCCGCCCCGGCCTTGTCTTCCTTTTTTCCTGCAGCCACGCTGTCGCTGATCACCAGCACAGCGGCTTTCAACGGCCGCTCGAAGGCATCTTTCCAGTCGCTCTTACCGCCCTTTTTCGCCACCAGCCGGATGCGTTCGATGGTAATGCCCTTGTCGATGGGCTTGAGCATATCGTAAATGGTGAGCGCGGCCACGCTGGCGCCGTGCATGGCCTCCACCTCCACGCCGGTGCGGTAGATGGTGCGCACCTTCACCGTGATCACGATGGCCAGTTCCTGCACTTCGCTGCTCACCTCGGCGTGCTCCACCGGCAGCGGATGGCAGTCGGGGATCATGTCGGCCGTGCGTTTGATGCCGAACAGCCCCGCGATGCGCGCGGCTTCCAGCACGTCGCCCTTGGGCACGCGGCGTTCCTTCACGGCGGCGATGGTCGCCGCCGAGCTGACGAGCACCGTGGCCTCGGCGATGGCTTCGCGGAGGGTGGTGGATTTGCGGGTGATGTCGATCATGGAATTGCTTGAGGGTGATTGGTGATTGGTGATTGGTGATTGGTGAGTGGTGAGTGGTGAATGGTGAGTGGTGATTGGTGAGCGGTCCTACGAACTACGCCCTAACAACTATCAACGAACAACTCAACCTTCACGTGTTGCTCTTCCACCGGTGCCCACCGTCCACAACGATCTCCTTGCCAAAGATGGGCAGGCGCTTTTTCCCCGCGTCAAGGTCGAATCACTGCTTCAGCCAGTTGTCCAGCTCCAAACCCTTGATCCGCTTGAAATGGTCCGTGTTGTTGGTGGCGAGATGCAATCCGTTGGTCAAGGCGACACCGGCGATCAACGTGTCCGTGTGTCCGATAACGGCGCCCTTCTTCCGCAGATCGGCTTGAATACTGGCAGCACGCTTCGCGGCCTCCAAGGTCAACGGCAACACTTGGTTGAGGCTGATAAATGCCTCAAATCGCTCCATCTGCTTCCGCGCATCCTTGTATAACAGGCCATTGCGCATTTCGTAATACGTGATCACACTCAAGTTAAGCGCACCATGTTCCTCCACATAGGCTTTGGCTTTCGCAACAACCTTGGCGTCACCGCGCAAGAACGCTGAAAGGATATCGGTGTCCAACAGCACGGGCTTCATCGGCCTGCCGTTGGGCGCATGAACAGCCCGGTGCGGGTGTCCTTCAGGTTTTGGGCCAAGTCGGTATAAGTATCTTCATCCATGTCGGCGAATGCACCGGCAAAGTCCATGATGTGCGCGCCCTTGCTTTCCTTGACAGGCTTCAACACGGACCGTGCCTTCTCCCGTTGGGCAGGCGTCAATTGGCGCAACATCCGCAGCAATTGCTCGAAAGGAATGTCGAGTTTGACTTCCATGGTGTAAATGTAGCACTCCGTAGGCACGGGTTCCTTGCCAGATGGCATGAACGCAATCAGATCCGGAAGGGAGGGGCAAGCTGGATGCTCACGAATTACTCTTCCACCGGTGGCCGCCATCTGCGACGATCTCCTTGCCGAAGATGGGCAGGCGCTTTTTCACTTCATCGGTGACGTAGGCCACCGCCTCGCGCGCCTCGCGACGGTGCGCGGCGGAGGCGAAGACGAAGAAGCACAGCTCCCCGGCCTTGATGATGCCCTGGCTGTGGTACACGTGCAGGCAGGTGATGGGCCAGCGCGCGAAGGCCTCCTCACGGATAGGCGTCATCTGTTCGTTGGCCATGTCGCGGTAGGCGGTGTATTCGATGGCTGCCACCGCTAGGGCTATGGATCCATCGCCCCTACCGGTGTCCGCGCGCACTTGGCCGAGGAAGATCTCGTGGCCGCCGATGTCGGTACGCGTGGCGTGCTTGGCGATGCTCTCCGCGATGAAGGCGGGATCGATGGGGCCATCGATGAAGATGTCCCGCTTTTTGTGTGGCTTGTCGGTGCTCATCCTCCTGCAAACGGCGGCAGCAAGGCCACCTCTTCGTTTCCGTCCAACTTCAATGCGTCATCGGCGATGCGCCGGTCCACGGCGATGGCGTAGCTCATGGCGGCGAGGCCGTCGATGCGGGCTTCCGCGGCCAGGCGCAGTTCGCGCACGGTGGTGGCGGCCACGGCGATGGTTTCGGCGCCGGCCTTCTCCGCGATCATGCCGAAGAGTTTTACTTCCATGGGTTCAGTTCATGATGAGGGTGCCGCAGGGTTCCGAGGCGGAGACCCTGCGGGAGTGAGATGCCGAAGAGCTTCACTTCCATGGGGCCCATGCGGTGTTGGGTTGCCTCAGGGTCCCCTTCGGGAGACCACTGAGGGAGCGTGTGAGCGGGTGACCGCTGCGGAAGCAAGGTGTGGTGTACTTCCATCCCTCAAAGGTCGGCAGGGCTGTTGAGATTGCGAAAGAGGTCTTCCGGCCAGCCGTCCTCGCCGGGGTTGATGTCTAAGTAGGCGGTGCGGACATCTTCCAAGGCGCGGTGCATGGCGAGCTGACTTTTCATCAATCGGCCCATGAGGGCGGGCAGGCAGCGCCGGTGCCAGGCGGCCACCAGCGGCTCCAGGTCGCCGTTGTGGCGGGGCACCAGCGCATCGGCCTCTTCGGGCATTTCGCGCGTGAGGCGCTCCAGCAGGCGGTCGTTCACGCCGGGCACGTCCACGGCCAACACCAGCAGGCGGTCGAAGCGGGCCACACCCATCGCGGTGATGATGCCGCCCAAGGGGCCCATGCCGGGGATCTCGTCCGGCAGCACTTCGGGCCAGAGGCGACCGTACTTGTGCGGATCGCCCACTACGAGCAGTTCGCGTACGTGGGGCTTCAACCGCTCAATGGCATGGAGCAGCAAAGGTTTGCCGTCCACCTCCAGCAGGGCCTTGTCCTGCCCCATGCGGGTGCTTTTGCCACCGGCCAGCACCACGCCGGTCCATGCGTATTTGCTTCCCATTATCTGTTCATGGTGTGGTTGCCGCAAGGCCTGCGGGAGACAGCTGCCGGAGTTTGGTGAAGGGAATGGAAGCTGCAGGGTCCCCTTCGGGAGACCACTGCGGGAGCATGGGGGGAAGAGACCGCTGCGGGAGCGGTGCGGGTTGGATCGTCCATGCGTGTCCGACTACCATCACTTCAGGTAATGCACTTCCACCAGTTGGTCCTTCTTCAGTTCGCGTACATCCGCCGGGATGTAGGCGATGGCATCGGCTTCCGCCAAGGAGCGCAGCATGTGAGATCCTTCGTCGGCGAGGAGTTCCACCTGTGCGTTTGTAACGCGGGCCGCACGGAACTCGGCGCGGTTGCCCTTGATGGACACATTCTGCGCAACGGGCAGCATCGCCGTGCGCATCCATGGTGAGGCGGCACCCTGCATGGCCAACAGATACGGCAGCACGTACTCGCGGAAGAGCACCATCACTGCGCGTGGATTGCCTGGCAGGCCGAACAGTGCCGCATCGCCAAGCCGGCCGAACAACAGGGGCTTGCCCGGTTTCTGCAGCACGCCGTGGAAGCGGATGTCCGCGCCCAGCTCGTGGAGCACAGCGGGGATCAGATCGAAGTCGCCCACGGAAACGCCGCCGGTGGAGAGCACCACGTCGTGTGTGGCGGCCAGTTCGGCCCATGCCGCGCGGAGCGCGTCGCGGTCATCATCCACGTGGTGCATGGTGGCCGTGCTGATCCCCGTGCTGTGCAATGCGGCGGCCAGCATCACGTCATTGCTGCCGAAGATCTTGCCTGGTTGCGGAACACCACCTTCGATGAACTCGCCGCCGCTGACCAGCACGGCCACGCGGGGCTTTCGGGCCACCACCACTTCGCGTGCGCCAACGGCGGCCAGCAGCCCGATGGCAGCTGCATCGATCAAGGTGCCCTGCGGAAGCGCCACATCACCTGCGCGGACCTGTTCGCCCGTGTGCCGCACGTTACCGCCACGCTTCAGCTTGGCGTCGGCGTAGGCGATCCGGTCACCGGTGCGCTGAACCAGTTCCTGCATCACCACGGTGTCCGCGCTTGGCGGCAGCATGCCACCGGTGAAGATGCGCACGCACTCGCCCTGGGCCAGCACCTGGGGAAAGATGCTCCCGGCGGGCACTTCGCCCACCACCGTGTACTGCTTCGCCGTCTCGGAAAACGCAAAGGCGTAGCCGTCCATGGCGCTCACGTCGAACAGCGGATGATCATAAGGGGCAGGCACGTCCGCAGCGGCAAAGCGCCCCACGGCCCGCGCCAACGGCACCGTTTCCGCAGGCAGTACGCGCACCGCCGCCATCATGCGTTGCTTGGCCTCTTCCACGTCGATCATGCCATCATCAATTTCACGCTGGCCATCAGCAACACGATGCCCAACGCCTGCTTCACGCGCAGGTTGTTCATTTTCACCGCACCGATCCAGCCGCCCAGCAAGCCACCGCCCACGGCCGCGGCGATCCAGGCGAACATGTGGGGGCTGAGCATTTCCCCCTGGCCCAGGACACCGGCCAGGCCGGAAGCGCTGTTGACAAAGATGAAGAGCGCCGAGGTGGCGGCGGTGGTTTTCATGTCGGCCCAGTTGAATAGCAGGAGCACAGGGCTGAGCAGCACGCCGCCACCGATACCGATCATGCCGGATACGAAGCCGAGCACGGCACCGATCACTGCCGCCAGCAGCAGTGGTACCGGCTTCAACCCACTGCTTCCCTTGCCCAGCAAACCGAACATGCGGGCCACGGCAAAGAGCAGGCAAACAGCCAGGATGCGCTTGTAGATCACGGGGTCCAGCTGCACTTGCGCACCCAGCCACGCTGCGGGAACGGACAGCACCGCGAAAGGCAGGAAGACACGCCATTTGAAATGCCCGGTGCGCGCGTATTGCGTGAAGGAAATGGCGCTGACGAAAAGATTGAGCACCAGCGCTGAGGGGCGCATCACCACCACGCTCATGCCGGCCAGGGCCATCAGGGCGAGGTAGCCGCTGGCGCCACCGTGGCCCACCATGGCGTAGGCAAAGGCCACGCAGGCGATGAGGAGGATGAGCAGCAGCGGGTCCATGGGATCAATGTGTTGGTGGATCAATGGCGGTCCAATGTTTTCCATCAAAGAGGTCGATGCAGCCGTTGCGGACAGGCTCGTCATGCACCAGCGCTCGCAGCAGTTGTGCCATGCGGCGGCCCGTTTCTTCAAGGGTGGTCAGGGGCACATTGCGCATGTCGCAACCGTCCTGCTCCATGCCCAGCCTGCCTCGGAAGAGGTCCTTGCGGCCGATCGCTTCCCCTTGGCCGGCCGCATGCAGCACCATCACCTGTGCCTGTGCGCCGTGTACCGACCCGCTCACCAGCGCCACGCCGTAGGCGGCGCAGGTGCGGTCCAGCAGCAGTTTCACGTGGGCATCATCGGTGCAGTCAGCCACCACGTCGTGCAGGGCGATGATGCCCTCCGCATTGGCTGCGTCGAGGAATTCAAAGCGGGTGGCCACGCTTACGGCAATGGGCGCGTTGCGCAGCCATGCCGCAGCCACTTCCACTTTCGGTTTTCCGATGTCCACCGGTGCGAAGAGTTCCTGCCGTTCGAGGTTCCTTTCCTCCACGCGGTCGCCGTCCATCAGGGTGATGCCGTCCCAGTTCCAGCGCACAATGCGCGGCAGCAGCGCATTGCCGATGGCGCCTGTGCCTACCATGAGCAGGCGCAGGAGCGCAGGTTCATTCCCTGGGGTGGCCATGGCCCAAAGGAAGTAAACCTGATCCGATCAATTTATGACAAAAGCCCCGCTTTTGCCGGGGCTTTTGTGCTGAACGCTGTTGTCCGTCACTGCTTCACGAAGGAAGCGGTGCGAATTTCATGCGCTCCCCTGATGCGGAGCGTGTAGGCGCCCGGTGCCAATTGCACCACTTGCACCATACGGTGGCCGGCACTGATGTCCGCAGTGAGGCAAACACGGCCCGATACATCCATTACCTCCACGGCGGATGCGCCGGCAGGCAGCTCACCGGCCAGGGTGATCAGGTCGGAAGCCGGGTTTGGCACCGCGGTGAAGGCATTGGCCGCCGCTTGGTCCGCAATACCGCTTGGCCCCACCAGCACTTGCACGGCGGTGCGCGGTCCTTCGCACCAGGTGATCGGCGAAGCCACTTCCCAATCATAGAAGTAGTAGTAGTAGGCCGATGAGCCCGCATTGCTGCCGGTGATGGACCCCATGCCGCCCAAGTCGTAGGGGAACGCGGGGTTGCTGCCCACGGCATCACGCCACAACTGGTTGGTTCCCGAAAGGACACGCAGCCCGTAATCGCCGTCGGCGGCCACATCCCAATCCAGTTGCACGCGGCTTTCACCGTCGGGGATGTTGTACACGCCGGAGGTGATCACGGCACCGCCGTCCTGATCCACCAAAGCGATGGTGCGGTAGCCGGCCCCGTTGGCATACACCTTCACGCTCTTGATCACCATATCCTCCGTGGTGCTGAAGTAGAGGTAATAGGTGTTGTTGCCCTGGTAGCCCCCGGACGTTGAGTTGTCCGTTTTGCCCCCGTATTCGCTCACCCCGCCGTTCTGCCCCAGGCCCGCGCACCAGAAGGTGGTATTGGTGTTCACCACCGGGGTGGTCCAGGGGCTTCCTGCGCCGATGGGCGTGCCGCCCGTGGCCGCATCGTACCACACCACGCTGTCGCCGGTGGCGGTAAGCTGCGCCGTGCCCGGCACCGGAATGGAGACATCATTGGCCACCGGCGCATCCGGCGCAGGCAGCACAACAACGTCTACCGCGGCGGAAGTAAATTGGCTGCACGCGCCTTGTATGGTGACCGAATATGAGCCCGCAGTGTTCACGGTGATGCTCTGCTGGTCGCTGCCGTTGCTCCAAGCGTAGCTGGATGCCGGGCTGGAGGTAAGCATCACTTGGTCCAGCGGGCAAATGGTGGTGGGGCCCGCCACGGTTACGGAAGGCGTTTCATCCGGGCTGAGCAGGATGTTGGCATTGGCCTGCGTGGTGCATGTCCCTGATCCGGTCATGGTCCAGTATGCACCGGGATCGGTTATGCTGATCACAGCTCCTGTTGCTCCCGTGTTCCAAGTAAAGTTGGTTCCCGGCGAAGCCGTGAGGGTGATGGGGCCGCTGCCGGGGCAGAGCACTCCCGCAGGTGAAGCGGCAATGGCCACGTTGGGCGAAATGCAGGTGCCCTCCACCACGGTGATGGTCTGATCGGCATGCAGGTCATTGAAGGTTTCCACCAGCCCACTGGGCCAGCGCACGGTCATGGTGGGCACCATGGTGTTTGCTCCCAGGCCAAAAGGAAGGATGAAGGAATTCACCAGGCCGTAGCTTTCACCGGAGCGCACTTCGCGGATCTGCGTGCCCCAAGGCCCGGTGATGGTGACGCGCGCCCCGATTGCATCGCGGTTGCTGGTGGTGCCTTGCAGGCGCACGCGGAAGAAGTGGTTGCCGTTGGGCGTGTTCAGCCACAACCGGTCCGGGTTGCCGCTGCTCCCGTCCACGTAGCCGCTGCCGTAGTTGGCGTACACGTCCTCAAAACCGTCGCGGTTCAAGTCGCCGAAGGCAAAGCTGTGCATGGCCTTGCTGCTGGGGAAGAGGCCCTGCACCTGCGTGAACGTGCCATCGCCGTTGCCCTTGTAGTAGAATTCGCTGCCCCCCGCGATCATGATGTCCAGGAAGCCGTCGTTGTCCATGTCGCGGAACATGCCCTGCAAGGGGAAATCCGCCACGCCCAGGCCGCTGCCGGCCGTTACGTTGGTATAGTGCCCCGTGCCATCGTTTTCAAACAGCTGGGTGCCGGTGCTGTGTTCATTGCTGAACATGTCCAGGTCGCCGTCATTGTCGTAGTCGCCAAAGTCCGTGGTCCACGTTTGTTCGTGGTCCTGCACACCGTATTCCACGGCTTGGTCCGTGTAGTGGTTGGTGCCGTCGTTCACGAAGAGCCGGTTCCAGCGCCGGGGATCATCCGGGTTGTTCACCCCTTGGCGGCAGTGCGAGATGTAAAGGTCCAGGTCGCCATCATTGTCAAAGTCAATGAAGGAACTGCCGTAGTTCCCGCTCATGTCGCTGGCGGGTGTGGTGGCCCAGTCGATGTACGTTCCATTATAGGCGGGCAGTCCACTGGCAGGAGTGAACCAGAGGTTGGGCGGTCCGTTGTCATGGCAGGAGAAGATGTCTACTTGGCCGTTGTTGTCAATGTCGGCCATGCTCATGCACTGGGTGAAGATGGAAGGGCCGTCCAACGTGGAAAGCGTGGAGACGCCCCGCGCGGTGATGCTCAGGAAATTCTGCTGGCCCGTGGCCCCGCTGCAGATGTCCTTGAAGCCGTCGTTGTACAGGTCGCCAATGGCCCAGCCCCACTGGGAGCTGTTGTCCACCGTCCCGTAGTCATACGTGGTGAAGCTGCCGTCCGCCTCCTGGTACAGCACATACACATGCTCGCCGTTATCCAGCTGGATCACATCGTCCAAGCCGTCACCGTCCATGTCGGTAACGGCCATGCAACCGCCGCTGTGGGCCACGTGCCCCAGCGTTAGCGTGCCGTCCGTGAAGGCGGGTTGCGCAGAAACAACAGCGGCCCCCAGGAGGGCCGGTATTGCAAAGAGGAATTGTTTGATCATGTTCCGGGGTGGTTGGGGTCTAATAAACGATGCAAGGTAAACGCCTTTTTTCCGGAAATCCACAATCCCTCATTCCATTTTTACCGACCCTTGGATGTCCGTGGCCAAACGGTCCTTCTCCCAAACCGAGGTTTGCTTGCGGATGCTCTCGTCGTGCACCGCGTCCATCACGGCCTGTATGAAGGCGGGCGACAGCCCCGACTCCCTCCCGAAGGCCTGCATGGCCAGCATGATCTGCCGCCAGCGCTCCGGTTGCAGGATGGCGATGTTGTGCGCCTGTTTGAAGGCCCCGATCCGTTCGGAGATCTCCATGCGGGCGGCGAGCTTTTGCATGATCTCCTCGTCCAACCGATCGATCAGGTCGCGGTGTTCCTGCAGTTCGTTCCGCAAGTGCGCCTCCGCGGCGGACTGCCGGAGGATGAGGCTGCGGAGCAGGTCCGCAAAAGTCGCCGGGGCCAGTTGCTGGGCGGCATCGCTCTTGGCCTCATCGGGCGCGTGGTGTACTTCCACCATCAGCCCGCTGAAGTTGAGGTCCAGCGCCTGCTGGGCTATGCCTGCCAGCAGGGCCCTGTCCCCCGCAATGTGGCTGGGGTCGCAAAGCAGCTCCAATGCTGGAAATGCCGCCTTCAGGCGCACGGGCAATTCCCACATCGGGTGGTTGCGGTAAGGCGAGCGCCCAAACCAGTGGAAGCCGCGGTGTACGGCGGCCATGCGCCGAATGCCGGCCTCGTGCAGGCGCTCCAATGCCCCGATCCACAAGGCCAGATCGGGGTTCACGGGGTTCTTCACGAAAACAGGGATGTCCACGCCAGCCAGTGCATCGGCGATGGCCTGCACGCTGAACGGGTTGGGCGTGGTGCGCGCACCGATCCACAGCATGTCCACTCCGGCCTTTAGTGCGGCATCCAGGTGCTGTGGCGTGGCCACCTCGGTCATGGTGAGCAGGCCCGTGCGCTCCTTCACTTCCTTCAACCAAGGCAGCGCCGCCGCGCCCATGCCCTCAAATCCGCCGGGCCGTGTGCGCGGCTTCCAAACGCCCGCGCGGAACACCTTTACCTGCGGGGCATGTGCCTTGATCCCTTCTGCCGTGGCCAGCACTTGCTCGCGGCTTTCCGCGCTGCACGGCCCGGCTATAAAGAGCGGGCGTTGCAGGCCCAGGCCCCATTGGGCAAAAGGTGTTGGGGCGATCGCAGTTGACATGCGGGGCAAAGGTACCGGGAGGCACAGGTACACCGGCACGGTCTTGGTGCGTACCTTGTGGGAACCAATTCAGCATTTGCCATGGACCACAAGCACAAACCGCAACCCGACCCTGAACCCAGGCCCTTGGGCAATGAGAGTACCGATCCGTTCTCCCCTACGCTACCGCCGGGTTCGCTGCATGAGATGCTCCGGCAGGAAGATGAAGCGGACGAGGGCGACGATGCCGCGCCGAAGAAGGACGATACGAACAACGCGCCCAAGAAGTAGCCGTCAATTCCAGCGCACGGCCACTTTGCCGATGCTCTTGCCGGAATCCAGCAGTTCCACGGCCTGAGGAAGTTGGCCCGCGTTGAACAGCGGATGGACCTTGGGCTTCAGCCAGCCTTCGCGCAGCGCGCCCAACGCGCCCTGCATGCAGGCCGCCACCAATTGCGGCTTGTGTTCGCTGAGCCGCAGCATGTTCACGCCGATGAGGCTTTTGCTGCGCATCATCAGGAAAATGGGGACAATAAACCCCATGTTCCACACAAAGCGGAGGTCGCCGAAGGCACCGCCCTTGCCGCGTTCCGCACCACCGAACAGCACCAGCTTACCCCCTGCTCCGAGCAAGGCCAGGTCTTTCTTGAAGGTGGTGCCGCCAACGGCGTTGAAGCTCGCATCCAATCGGTCTTTGCCCAAAGCCGTGTGGACCGCCGCCGCATAGTCTCCGGCATTGCGGTCCACGAGGTGTTGTGCGCCGAGCTGCTTCAGGTAGGCCAGCTTTTCCGCACCATTGGCCACAGCAAACACTTCGCAGCCTTGGTGCAACGCGACCTGCACGAGCAATTGCCCCACGCCGCCCGCTGCACTGTGTATCAGCACACGGTCGCCCTGTTGCAGCGGCGCCGCCACCATGGCCATGTACCATGCCGTGGCGCCTTGCGTGGCCAAGGCCAAGGCGGTGCCCAGGTCCATGTCGTCCGGGATCACGGCCACGGCGCGGTGGTCCGTGCAGGCCAGCTGCGCGTATCCGCCAAAACGCGTAAAGGCCAGCACGCGCTTGCCCTCCAATCCCGCGGGCACCGCAGCGCCGCAGCGCTCCACGCGGCCCACCACTTCATAACCCAGCACGCACGGCGGCGGTGGCGCATCGCGGTACAGGCCCTTCACGGCCATCACATCGGCGAAGTTCAGGCCGAAGCCCTCGCTGCGGATCAGCACCTGGCCCGGCTTGGGCGCGGGGTCGGGGAGTTCGCATAGCCGAAGCACCTGCTCCGGTGAACCGTGGGCGGTAAGTTGCCAGGCTTGCATGGGGGCAAGCTACAGTTTCAGGCCGTCCCAGCACAGGGTCCGCCGTGTGCCGGTGGCTATTTTAGCGTGACCCTGTGGGGACGGCAGGACGGTAAAATGGACTTCCGGGATTGTGTGGTTCAAGGTGTGCGCTGCAAGCGCGCCGCGATCCTCGCCCGCGTTGCAAACGTGAGCGAGTGGGGAAACGCGGGCGAGTGGCGCGCATGTGGGGCATGGCCCTGGGCACGCTGAACCTACGCATGGACCGGTTGTCTTAACTTCCGGTCCCTCTTTCTTCGGTCCCCGGATTTTCCCCGGGCACAACTGAAAATGAAATCAACTCCCACGCTTGCATTATTGTTAATTCCGATTCATGCCGCCATCGCGCAGGATCCTTTGATAGCGATAGGCCCACTTTCGTCGGATACCATCGCCTTTCAATGGGGATTGAACGGGGAAGACGCCTTCCTGGACATGCCAGGTTCAGACCCCGGGCTTTGGTCCCGCGTGCAGCAGATCAATCCAGGCCTTATCCGGTTCCCCGGTGGTACGGTCGCTAATTTCTACCACCCTTCAACTCCGGGTTATGGCCTGGTGCTTTCGGAGATCGAGCAGTTCCAGGGCGAATTAGCTGCACACATGGAAGATTCCTATCAGGCCGAGGCGGCAAGGATCGCCAATGGATCCCTGACCCAGAATTACCTGGCCCAAATGATCGCCTTGGCCACCGGTACGGGTGTAAAGGTGCTCTATTGCACCAATGTGCTCACCGGCTCGGTGCCTGAAACAATGCAGGTATTGCAGTTACTGGCAACCGCAGGGGTGGAAGTGGAGGGCGTGGAACTCGGAAATGAGGCTTATTTGAACGACTATCATTCGGTCTATCCTGATGTGCAGGCGTACATCAATGCATCAATGCCATACAATATCGCCATCAAGGCAGCATATCCGGGAATGAAGGTCGCATTGGCCGCAGCTCCGCCAGCAGTGCTCAACAATGAGGATGCTGCACAGGCGGCAATTGTTCAAGCATGGAATTCCCCGCTCAGTTCTGTTGCATGGTCGGATGCCGTGGTGTTGCACGCCTATCCGGAGCTTTCCGTCCATTGTACACAGACCACCGTGTCCGCGAGCGTCGATTGTGCCGTCCCGTTCGCGGCTGAATTTGCCGGGGCCCGCATGGACAGTGCATTGGCCGAATTGCAAGCTGTTGCGGCACATAAGGTTTGGGTGACGGAATGGAATGTGCGCGGCAACTTTGAGAACTATGGAAATTCACTTGTTCAAGCGCTCTTTTGCGGGGAGATGTTCGCCGCCTTCGCCCGGCATCCTGCCGTGGAGGTTGCCACGCTGCACAACTTCCTTACCACCAGCGAAAGCTATAACGTGCTCCGCAAGCTGGAGGGGGATTCGATCTTCCCGATGGCGAATTTTGAGGCCCTGCGGGCATTGGCCCCGCTTTTCAGGGATGACAATGTTCCGCAGCCCGGCACGGTATCAGGCTTTTCCGGTTTGAAGGTCTTTGCATTTGCGCAACCGGACCAAACGAGACAGGATCTACTGCTCGTAAACCACAGTGGCACGGCATTCAGCCTTTCGGGCCTGCAAGCTGGTGCATTCCCTGGGCATGCTTGGGTCGTTGGTGGCGCTGATGCATCCGCCGGCACTACGCAGAATGCCATGTCAAGCACGGGTGGCTTGGTGTTGCAAAGTCTTGATCTGGCGGATATTCACCAACTTTCCGTACCTGCCTTCGGCGTGGCCATGGTTGAATGGAGCTCGGACCAATTGTTTGCGATCGATGAATTGCGCCCGGGAACGTCAATGCACCTTGTGCCCAACCCGGCATCCACTGAGGTGCTGGTGCATTACGCCACCACCTCCACAGGACCGGCCACAGTGGAAGTATTGGACGCCACCGGCCAGTTGATCGCAAGGCCATGGGCCGGTTTGCAGGCACCCGGTGAACATGTAGTGCCGATTGCCTGCCAGGAGTGGGCGCCAGGTGTATATGTGGTACGAATTACTTGCACCGGGCAAACCCTGCCATTGCGCCTGTTGAAGCTTTAGGTGGTTAATGGGTGGTTCGAAGTACCTCGCTCCCGTGCTGCTGAAGCATGATTCCCGGAAACTCATGGGACCGCCCACGTCCGTTTGAACGAGCAAATCCTTATACCAATTACGCATTCAAGATCGGCCAAAGATGCGCTGCCATTTTTCTGTAGGACGATAAGCAGAGGTCGTTGCGTAGCGGTGCCTACGGGGCGACCTCTGCGGAAAAGTCATGCGGGAAAAGTGTTTCATCCCGCGTGCGGGAAGGGTAAGCAGGTTGTCTGATATTGAATGCGTAATTGGTATTCGTTGCACGAACGCAATTGCCCGCGTGCAGGCTGGGGTGCCATTTCAACCAGTTTGGCATGAGGAAGCATCTGCTCACGGCCCCGCCGCCTTCCCCTCCTCCACCGCCACTTCATACTCCACCACCAATTGGCGCACGCGCTCCATGTTGCCGCCCTCGCCGATCTGCTCCAGCAGCGCACCATAGGCCGGCCATGCCGCCTTGAACTTTGCGGAAGGTGAGCTGCTATCGTCCGCCTTGAACACCGCCGGGACAATAGGGCCCTGCACATCCCTGCTCAGATAGGCGGCCTGGCCGTATTCCACGGCGGCGGCCGCGGTGCTGTCGCGCTGCATGCGCAAATGCGCCAGGCCGTTCTCCCAGTACCAAATGGCGCCCTGGGCCATCAGGCGCACCGGCAGGTGCCCTTGGGGTTCTATGCGGTACAGCGCGCCATTGTTCATGAAGCCCCACACCTTGCGCGTGGCGATGCGTTGCTCCCGGCCCTCTTTGGCGAAGACCACCGCGAAGCGGCCCCACGACGGTTCAACGTCAATGGCACCGTCCACCGCCTCCCCCTTTGCCGCCGCATACTCCGCATAGCTGCGGAACAGCGCGTTCTGCGCCACGGCATGCATGGCAATGCCAAGTGTTCCGAGCAGCAGCAGGCCACGCATGGTTACAGGACTTTACGAAAGGTAATGACAATGGAACCGTTCATCGGCCCCTGCATTGGCGGGTTATCAACGCAAGATCCTGCGCATCCTTACACCCCCGCCACGCACAGCACAAACTCCCCTTTGGGCGCGTGCTGCCGGAAGTGTTCCGCCAGTTCCGCCAAAGTGCCGCGCACCGTTTCCTCGTGCAGCTTGGTCAGTTCGCGCGAGATGCTCGCCGGGCGTTCAGCGCCGAAGGCTTCCGCCAGCTCCGCCAAGGTGCGTGCAATGCGGTGCGGGCTTTCATAGAACACCATGGTGCGCGGCTCGGTGGCCAGCTCAGTGATGCGCGTGCGGCGGCCTTTCTTCACCGGAAGAAAACCTTCGAAGGTGAAACGGTCGCAGGGCAGGCCGCTGTTCACCAGTGCGGGCACAAAGGCCGTGGGGCCGGGCAGCGTTTCCACCGCAACGCCCGCCTTCACGGCGGCGCGCACCAGCAGAAAGCCAGGGTCACTGATGCCCGGTGTGCCAGCATCGGTGACCAAGGCAAAACGTTCACCCGCCGCCATGCGCTGCACCAAGCGCTCCGTTACCTGGTGCTCGTTGTGGATGTGGAACGCAAGGAACGGCTTGGTGATGCCGAGGTGCTTCAGCAGCACGCCGCTGGTGCGGGTGTCCTCGGCGATCACGGCATCCACTTCGCCCAGCACGCGCACGGCCCGCAGGGTGATGTCCTCCAGATTGCCGATGGGCGTGGGGACGAGTATGAGCCGGCCTGCATGTCCCGCGTGCATCATCTCAATTGCCCGATCAACTCCACCAACGTGCGGTACAATCCATCGAACTTGGTGAGCGGCAACGTTTCCGCACGGTCGTTCACATCGTGGTAGTAGCTCACCCCGCCCATGGTGTAGATGAAGATGGCCGGGATGCCCTTTTCCACGAAGGGGCAGTGGTCGCTGTTGCAGGCCGGGCCGCGCGCCTTCACCTGGGGCAGTGCCTTCGTTTCGTTGTTGATGGCGACCAGTTTGTCGTACACGGCCTTTTGCGCGGTGGCGTTCACCACGGTGATGCCGTCGTCGCCGGTGCCGTTGAGGTCCAGGTTGAGCACCAGCTTGATCCGCGCCATGTCCATGGGGCGGTCCACCACAAACCACTCGCTGCCCTTCAGCCCCGCTTCTTCCCCCGCGAAGGCCACAAAGAGGATGTTGCATTTGGCCGGGTGTTTCTTGAACCACTCGGCCAGGCTGAGCAGCATGCTTACGCCGCTGGCATTGTCGTTGGCGCCGGGGAAGAGGGCCTGGCCCATCATGCCGAGGTGGTCGTAGTGCGCTGTTACTAGCATCCAATCCTTGCTGCGGCCCTTGGCCACGCCCCACACGTTGCGGGCCTGGTGGCGGGGGATGAAGCTGTTGTACACCCGCAGTTCCACTTGGCGCGCAGTGTCCGGCAATGCGCCTTTGCGCATTTCAAGGATGGCATTGCGCGCCTGCGTGCCGGCTACGCTCCAAGTGAGCTTATCCCCGCCCTGGCGGAACACGGGCACATAACGCGCCAGCTCGCTTTCCAGTTGCCGGTACAGTTGCAGCGTGTCGCTGTTGGTGGTGTGCGGAAAGTCCAGCACGGCCGCGTGGCGCTGCACCACGCCCATGGTCATGGCCTTGCGTTCGGGCGTGAGCAGGTCTTCCAGCTTCACATGCACCAGGTCGAATGTTCCAACGGATGTTCCCGAAGCGGGATCCACCAGGAAATCCACGCCCGGGGTGAGCATGCGGCCGTCCACGCGCAGGCCGATGCTGTCCGGGAAAATGTTCACCGGAAAGCCGAAGCGCTCGAAGCGCGTGCCGTTGAGCTTGGCCAGCCCGATGCGGTCGAACTGCCTGGCGATCCAGTCCGCCGCAAGGCTGTCGCCGCCGTGCACGTAGCCGCGGCCATGCATCGCCGGCGAGGCCAGGGTGTCCACATATTGCCTGGCCCTTTCCTTCACGGAAGGGATGTCCTGCGCGAACGCCCGGCATACCGGGGCCGCGAAAAGAAACAGCAGCAGCAAGCGCATCAGCGGAAACGGCGTTTTACCAGTTCAAGGAACGTGTTCGCCACCTCTTCGCCGGGCGGCTTCGGCAATTTGGCCAGCACTTCATCGCGCACAAAGGCTTCTGCCTCGCTGGCGCTATGCATGCCGTTGATGGCATCGAGGGCCTTTTCATAGCGGTCACGTTCGTTGGCGAAGAGCTCTGCCACAAACCAGAACTTCTGGCTCAATGCAATGGCCTTGCGCAGGTCTGCCACGGGCGCATGCTCCATCTTGTCCGCCACGGAAGCGGGGCGATCATTCCCCGCTTGCGGGGCCGCCGGCCTGGCCTTGGGCGGTTTCGGGGCTTCCGCCGCCAACGGTTCCGGTGCCGGGGGCGCGGGCTTGGGCTTGGGCGCCGGGGCCGTCTCCGTTTCGGCAATGGCATCGATCAGTGAGGTTTGCTGCGGATGCACGTCCGGCGGGCGGGTGTCCAAGCGGATGGGCGCGGCGGGCTCCGGCGGCTTCGCCCCGGCCTGCGCAGCACGCTTCTCCGCTTCCACATGTGCCTCCCGCGCCTTGTGCCGCAGCACCACCAGCCGCTCGAAGATGGAGCGTGCATCCTCGGTGCACTGCTCCAGCCCGGGCAGGTCCAGTTTGCCTTCCTCCAGCAGGCCCAGGGCGTGCTGCACGGATCGGATCAGCTCGTTCATGCGGTCGGAGGCTTTGGTCTGGTGCATGGCGCAAGTTGGGATGCGTGCGAAATTCGCTAAATTCGTGCCGCTTCCCAAATGGCTGCACCGCCCGCCCGCCAAGCCTTTCCGAAAGATGTTCCTGGAGCACACCGGTAGCCGCTCCCCCCGGAAGGGCTGGATTGAGGTGATCTGCGGCAGCATGTTCAGCGGCAAAACGGAGGAATTGATCCGCCGCCTGCGCCGCGCCGAGTTCGCCAAGCAGCGCGTGGAGATCTTCAAGCCCGGCACCGACACGCGCTACCATGATACCGACGTGGTGAGCCACGACAAGAACGCCATCCGCAGCACCCCTGTGCCCAGCAGCTCCAACCTGATGCTGCTCGCAAACGACATTGAGGTGGTGGGCGTGGACGAGGCCCAGTTTTTTGATGACGGCCTGCCCGAAGTGTGCACCCAGCTGGCCGGGCAAGGCATCCGCGTGATCGTGGCCGGACTGGACACGGACTTCCAAGGCCGCCCATTCGGGCCCATGCCCCAACTGATGGCCATGGCCGAGTTCGTTACCAAGGTACACGCCATTTGCATGCGCTGCGGCGACCTGGCCCAGCACAGTCACCGCACCAACGCCAGCAAGGAGCTGGTGCTGCTGGGCGAAACCGACAGCTACGAGCCGCTGTGCCGCAGTTGCTTCAACAAGGCACGGGCTGCGCAGGCCGCCCTGCTGAACCAGGCCCGCCACTGATGCATGCAGGCCGTTCGCTCAGCAGCCTCGCAGCGGCCTGCGGCCGCACACTGCACGGGCCGGACGGCGACATAGCACGGCTCTGCATCGATTCGCGCCAACCCGTGGCCGCCGAAGGCACGCTCTTCATCGCGCTGGACGGCAAGCACCACGACGGCCACCGCTACCTGCCGCAGTTGCGCGAACGCGGCGTGCGGGCCTTCCTCGTGCGCCAAGGAGCGGTGCAAGCGCTGCCCGGCGAAAGCATGATCGCAGTGCCCGACACGCTGAAGGCCCTGCAGGACATTGCCGCTTGGCACCGCGCGCAATTCACGCTGCCCGTGGTGGGCATCACCGGCAGCAACGGCAAAACGGTGGTGAAGGAATGGCTGAACCAGCTCCTCGCGCCGGAAGAACGCATTGTGCGCAGTCCCGGCAGCTGGAACAGCCAGGTGGGCGTGCCGCTCAGCGTTTGGGCCATCAACGAAACACACACGTTGGGCCTCTTCGAGGCGGGCATCAGCGAACCCGGAGGGATGGATGCGCTGGAACGGATCATCGCGCCCACGCTGGGCATCTTCACCAACATCGGCCCCGCGCACGGCGCGCATTTCGCCAGCGATGCGGCCAAGGCCGATGAAAAGGCCAAGCTCTTCCGCCGCGCAAAAACCGTGGTGCATTGCAGCGACCATGCCGCAGTTTGCAACGCGCTGAACAAGCTGGGCGGCGTGCAACTGCTGGGCTGGGGGCGGAAGCCCGATGCCGACCTGCACATCGTGGAAGACCGCGCCGACAGCGATCACCGCACATTGCAATTGCGTTGGAAAGGCGATCTGTGTACCGTTGAACTGCCCTTCAGTGACGATGCCTCCGTGGAAAACGCCCTGCATTGCATCACGTTGCTGCTGCACCTGGGGCGCAGCGCGGAACAAGTGGCCGAACGCGTGCGGCAACTGCGGCCCGTGAGCATGCGGCTGGAAACGCTGCCCGCGCTGAACAACGGCACCTTGCTGAACGACGCGTACAGCAACGACCTCGCCTCGCTCACCATCGCCCTGGGCCAACTGGCGCGCACCGCCGCCGGCCGCCCCAAGCTGGTGGTGCTTTCGGACATTGCAGACAGCGACGAAGCAGCGGAGCAGCGCCATGCACACATCGCGGGGCTGCTGCGCTCGGCAGGCGTGGAACACGTGATCGCCATCGGTCCCGCCATGCGTGCGCACGCCGCCCTGTTTCCGGGGGGCACGCGCTTTTTCGACGATGCCGATGCCTTGCTGCACGCGCTGCCCGAGCCGCCGGTGCAGGGCGCGGTCACTTTGGTGAAGGGCGCCCGCAGTTTCGGACTGGAACGCCTGGTGGCGCGCTGGGAGGAACGCACCCACGGCACCGTGATGGAGGTGGACGTGGAGGCCATGCGCCACAACCTGAACCATTACCGCGAACGGTGCGGGCCGCAGGTGCGCATCATGGGCATGGTGAAGGCGGGCGGCTACGGCAGCAGCGCGGTGGAAATGGCGCGCTTCCTGGCACATGAGCAAGTGGCCTGGTTAGGCGTGGCCTACGCAGACGAGGGCATTGAGCTGCGCCGCCAAGGCATCCGCACGCCGGTGCTGGTGATGAATCCCGAACCGGTGCCCATGGAAACGCTGCACCGCTACCAGTTGCAGGCCGAAGTATACGACCAGCGCTCGCTGCGCGCCGCCATGGACTTTGCCGCGCACGTGCCCGATGCGCCCGCCATACACCTGAAGTTGGACACGGGCATGCACCGCTTGGGCTTCCTGCCGCAGGACATGCCCGCATTGCTGGAGGCGCTGCGCAGCGCGAAACCACTGCACGTGGCCAGCATCTTCTCGCACTTGGCCGCCAGTGAAAACCCGCAGCAGGATGCCTTCACGCGCGGACAGATCGCACTGTTCAAGGAACTGTCCGCGCGGCTCATCGATGCGCTGGGCTACGCCCCCCTGCTGCACATCGCCAACTCCGCCGCTGCCACACGCTTCCCGGAGGCCCGGCTGGACATGGTGCGCTTAGGCATCGGCCTGCACGGCATAGGTGCGGATGCTGAGGAAACCGCACAGCTCCGACCCGTTGAAACCTTGCGCACGGTGATCGCCCAAGTGAAGGAGCTTGGTGCCGGCGAAAGCGTGAGCTACGGCCGCAAAGCCCTGCTCACCGCGCCAGCCCGCATCGCTGTGCTGCCCATCGGTTACGCGGACGGCCTCTCGCGCCGCCTCGGAGAAGGCCGCGGCCGCGTGTGGGTCCACGGCGAGGAGGCCCGCACCGTGGGCGCCATCTGCATGGACATGTGCATGGTGGACGTCACCAACATTCCCTGCGCGGCGGGCGATGACGCCATCGTGTTCTCCCCGCAGCACCCTTTGCAGGATTACGCCCGCGACCTCGGCACCATTCCGTATGAGGCGCTCACGAGCATCAGCCCACGGGTGAAAAGGGTGTTTATAAGGGAGTGAGGGGGCGAGGCTAACCCCTCGCTTCAACATGCAAAGCAGCCTGACCCGTTGGAAATAGATAAAAAGCAATGGACGGGATGGACACAGGGGATCCCGTGTCCATCCCGTCCATTGCAATAATTGTCCATCAACCCGGCAGCTTTCCAAGGAAACCCGGTAGCCTTGTCCACCCTAGGCCACGCCCGGCCTGCTGCGAACGTCTAATTTTGGAGCATGCTCAAAGCCCTGAGGAAAACCTTGCTGTGCCTGTTGTTCACCGCCCAGGCGATCATCGCCTTTTCCCAAGCCTCCATTGTCCCAGGTGATGTGCTGGTGATGCTGCGGCCCGGTGCTTCCGCCATGCAGGTGGCCGCGGACCTGGCCACCGTACAAGGCGCGCAAACAAACTTGCGCGTGGTGCAGGAAGTGTCCGCGCCGATGCGGGCATGGCTCTTCCATTTTGATGCACAGGCATTGCCGCAGGCGGACATGCTGCGCGCTTTCCGCAACCACCCGGAGGTGCAAATGGCGCAGAACAACCACGTGATCAAGGAACGCGCCCTGCCCAACGACCCGCAATTTGCGCAACAGTGGCAACACCAGAACATCCAAAGCGAGAATGCATGGAACATCACCACCGGCGGCGTTACTGCAGCAGGCGACACCATTGTGGTGGCCATCATTGAAAAAGCCGACCTCACGCATCCGGACCTGGCGGCGAACGCATGGATCAACCACGGCGAAATTCCCGGCAACGGCATCGACGACGACGGCAACGGCTACGTGGACGACGTGCGCGGCTGGAACCCTTCCGCAGGAAATGACAACGTGTACTCCGGCTACCATGGAACGGAGGTGGCGGGCATGATCGGCGCGGTAGGCAACAACAACAACCAAGTGGTGGGCGCTAACTGGCAGGTGAAGATGATGCCCGTGGATTACGCGAACACCCAGGAAGCCAGCGTGATCGCCTCCTATACCTATCCCCTGGTGATGCGCCGCCTGTACAACAGCACCGGTGGCACCAAGGGCGCCTTTGTGGTGGCCACCAATGCCAGCTGGGGCGTGGACGGCGGCCAGCCTGCGGATGCACCGTTGTGGTGCGCCATGTATGACACGCTGGGCGCGGCCGGCGTGCTGAACTGCGGATCCACCACCAACAACAACGTGGACGTGGACGTGGTGGGCGACCTGCCCACGGCCTGTCCGAGCGACTTCATGATCAGCGTAACGGCCACCAACAGCAATGACGTGCGCACCTTCTCCGGCTGGGGCGCCACCACGGTGGACGTAGGCGCGCCGGGCGCCAACGTGTGGACCACCACCATCGGTGGCGGCACAGGTTCGGCCAACGGCACCAGCTTTGCCAGCCCGCTTACGGCGGGGGTGATTGCCCTGCTGTACAGCGTGCCCTGCGCCAGCTTGGCCGCCATTGCGCACAACGACCCCACGGAAGCCGCATTGCGCGTAAGGCATGCGCTTTTTGCAGGGGTGGACCAAGTGGGCAACCTGCCAGGCAACACCGTAACCGGCGGGCGGATCAACGCCTTCCACAGCGCGCAGTTCCTGATGGACAGTTGCGAGGCTTGCCCCGCACCGTACAACATTGCAGCATCCAGCGATGCCATCGGCTCGGCCATGCTCTCCTGGAGCGCCATGCCCGGCACATATAACGTGCGCTACCGCATGGTGGGCGCACCGGCCTGGACCGAAGTGGACAACCTCACCAGCACCAGCTTGCCCCTCAGCGGACTTGCAGCATGCCAGCCCTATGAATTCCAAGTGGCCGCAAACTGCGACACTTCCAGCAGCGGCTACGGCCCTTCCCTTATCTGGACCAGCGAAGGCTGCTGCACCGCGCCGCTCTCCATCACGGTAACCGCAACCGATACCACCAACGCCCTGGTGGCCTGGTCCACCGTGCTGGCCTCCAACACCTACGACCTGCGCTTCCGCACCATCGGCGCCGCCGATTGGACCGAACTGGACGGGCTGGGCGGCAACTCAGCGCAGCTCACCGGCCTCACCCCCTGCTCGGACATCGAAGTGCAAATGCGCAGCAGCTGCACGGGAGCCACTGCGGATTGGTCCGCTTCCGCCACGGTGCACGTGCCGGGCTGCGGCCAATGCGTGGAAGGCACCTTCTGCACCAGCAGCGGCGATGCCAGCTTTGAATGGATCGCCAGCGTGCAGATCGCAGGCATCGACCGCAGCTCCGGCGCGGATGGCGGATACGCCGGCGTGGAAACCACCGCCCAATCCACGTCCCTTTCCATCGGCGCCACCTACCCCATCACCCTGGTACCGGGCTATTCCGGCACGGCCTTCCCCGAAACCTTCACAGTATGGATGGACTTGGACCGCAATGGCCAGTTCTCCGGCAGTGAAAAGGTCTTCGATCCCGGCGCGGCCGTGACCGCCGCCTTGCAGGATTCGCTCACGGTACCCGCCACCGCCACGCCAGGCCCGGCGCGCATGCGGGTGGTGATGAAGTACAACTCGGTGCCAAGCTCCGGCTGCACCACCTACGACTACGGGGAAACCGAGGACTATTGCGTCAACTTGGTGAACGGGCCCACGGTCATCGGAGAATTTGGCGCCGGCACGGATGTCCGCGTGTTTCCCGTGCCCGCTGATGCAACCCTGACCTTCACCACCAGCCACAGCGCCCCGCTGCATTTGGTGATCACCGACGCAACCGGGCGCACCGTGCTGGTGCAAGCCATGCGCAACGGCCGCACCACGGTGGATACGGAGCCGCTGGGCAGCGGACTTTACCACTTCCAACTGCTGGACGGGCCAGCCACCGTGGCGCGTGGAAATGTGCTGGTGGTGCATTGAGCGAAGCCGGTGATGCCCATTGCCGCGGTGCATGAAGGGCAAGGAGCGAAGCAGGCGCCAACTACCTTCGGCACCGTGGAGATCTCAGCGGTCATCATCACTCTCAATGAGGAGCACAACCTCGCACGGTGCCTCGCTTCGGTGAAGGCGGTGGCCGATGACATTGTTATCGTGGACTCATACAGCACCGATGGCACGGAACGCATCGCCCGCGAGCACGGCGCACGCTTTGTGCAGCACACTTTCGAAGGCCACATTGAGCAGAAGAACTGGGCCATCACGCAGGCCAAGCACCCCTGGGTGCTCTCGCTGGATGCCGATGAAGCCGTGGACGATGGCCTGAAGCAGTCCATCCTCCGCCTGAAACGGGACGGCCCGCAGGCGGACGGATACACTATGAACCGCCTGACGAACTACTGCGGCACGTGGATCCGCCACGGCGGATGGTACCCCGATGCCAAACTGCGCCTGTGGGACAGCCGCAAAGGGAAGTGGGGCGGCACCAACCCGCACGACCGCTACGAGCTGCATCCCGGAACCTCAACCGCCCACCTGAAAGGCGACTTGCTGCACTACAGCTATCATTCCATCAGCGACCATGTGAAGCAGGCGGACTACTTCACCACCATCGCGGCCAAGGCCATGCACGCACGCGGCCAACGCCCGGGGTTTTTGAAAATGTTGGTGTCGCCCGTGGCGAAGTTCCTCGGCAGCTATGTGCTGCAAGGCGGCTTCCGGGACGGCTTCAACGGCTTTACCATTGCGCGCATCAGCGCCGCCGCCACGTTCTGGAAATACGCCAAGCTGCGGCAGCTCTGGCGGCAGCAGGCATGAACGTCCCGCGCACCATCATCCTCAGCCGCCCGGACAACCTGGGCGATGCCGTGGTGACCCTGCCCATGGCCGGATGGATCAAGCATTATGCGCCGGGCACCCGGATCGTGGCCTTGGTAAGGCGCTACACGCTTCCGGTTTGGCAGCACTGCGTACACATCGACGGCGTAATCACCTTGGAAGATTTGCAAGCCGCCGGTGATGCGGCTGCCGCCGGGCAGCTTGCGGCCCAGGGAGCCGGTGCCATTGTACATGTGTTCCCGCAGCGCGAGGTGGCGCGGTGGGCCAAGATGGCAGGCATTCCCCGCCGCATCGGCACCAGCCACCGCTGGTGGCATTGGCTCACCTGCAATGAGCGCGTGGACTTCAGCCGCAAGCGGAGCAACCTGCACGAGGCCGAGCTCAACATCAAGCTGCTCGCGCCGTTCGGCGTGCCGATGCCAGGCAGCACGGAGGAGCTGACTCCCTGCATCGGCTTGCGCGCACCGCAACCTTCAGCAGCAGTGGAACAGGTTCTCCGCAAGGACCGCCTGAACATCATCCTGCACCCGCTGAAGTCCAGCGGCGTGGATTGGGGCCTGGGGAACTTCGCCAAGCTCATCGCCCTGCTGGATCCCGCGCGCTACCACTGCATTCTTACCGGCACCGCCGCAGAAGCCGAACAATACCGCAAGGCATTGCCCATGGGCCTGCCCCAAGTAACAGACACCGGAGGGCAGTTGGACCTTTCAAGCTTGATGGCGTTGATCGGCGCAAGCGATGCCTTGGTGGCGGCCAGCACCGGCCCCTTGCACATCGCGGCCGCGCTGGGCATCCGCACCATTGGGCTTTTCAGCCTGCAACGGCCCATTCATCCCGGCCGCTGGGCACCACTGGGCCGTGATGCACACGTGCTGGTGAACGAAGGGCACTGCGCAAAGTGCGCGAAGGGCCTGGCGTGCGACGGCATCAAGCAGATCGCCCCGGAGCGGGTGCTGGCGCTCCTTCCCCATTGAGCGGCGCGGCAAAGACAAAGAGCGCGTAATACAGTGCAAAGAATGTAGCGCCCGGTTGCGTTTCAATGGTGTCCTCGCTGAAGCAGGACAGCAGGAAGATGATGCCCCAGGCGATGAAGAGCGGGTGCCCGAACGCCTTGTTGCGCCATGCCGGCCACCACCAACTGAACAAGCTCCACAGCAGGCCGAACACGCCGAAGCTGATGGCCAGCGTAAGGTATTCGTTGTGCGCACGCAACCGCCAGCGCGGCAACAAGGCGCTGTGCTCCTGCTCGTACGCTGCGTTGAACGCTTGCTGCGTATCCCCGGTGCCCACGCCGGCAAGCCAATGCTCCCGCACAATGCCCAGGCCCACACGCTGGAACTCCATGCGCATCGTTACCGAATGGCCATTGGGATTGCCGGTGGTGCGGTATGCATCCAATTCATAAAGCACCTGCTCCAACCGTGCGCGCATGGCGCCTTCACGCCCTTCGCGCACGCTGGTCACACCTTGTTCTATGCGCTTCACGTCCGCCGGGGCCAGGGCTTCCACTCCGGTGGAATCCTTGCGCAGGTTCATGCTGGCCAAGTAGCGGATCAAGGTGGAGCGCACCGGCTGCCCCAGGCTGTCCTTGCCGTCAAAGCTGAGCTTGCTGCGCCGTTCCCATGTGCGCTTCAGCTCCTTGTCCGCCACGTTGATCCACACATAATGGCCGTTCTCCACCTGTGGATCGCGCAGGTCGTGGTAGTACACTTCGCCGCCGGCGCTGGCCACGTCCAGGTGTTGCAATTGCGCGGGATCATCAACGGAATGGCTGAGCCAAACCGTGGCGAGGAAAAATGCGCCAACAGCCATGCCGGCCACCATCAGTACTGCTGCCGCGTTCCGCCAGCTGGTGCGCTTGCCGCGCACCAGGCGCACCCACGCGTACAGGGCCAAGCCGGCAAGAACGGGCAGTGCGGTAAGGCTGCTGAGCTGGTCCAGGAACCACAGGCACCACAGCACCGCCACAACATGTGCAGCACGCATTGCGGCCTGCTTGGGCCGGTAATGCACGAACACGGCAATGCTGAAGCAGAGCATCAGCGAGAGCCGGATGTGGCTGATGAACGGTGAAAGTTCGCGGTACTGGCCGATGGCAAGCACATCATGCCGCAAGGCCAGGCAGGCCACCGTACTGGCCGTTGCGCTCCAGGCCCCCAGCAACAATAAGCCGCGCAACTCTTCCGCCGCTAAGCGTGGCACGGTGGAGAGCACCAGCCCGAACACCAGCACGGGCAATAGGATCCGGCAAAGGTCGGTACCCCACTTCAGGTCGGAGGTCCACGCCAGGCCCAGCAGGTGAAGGCCGAAAAAGGAAAGGAACACGGCACTGGCCGCCGTGGTGAATGCAAGTTTGAAGCGGCTGCCCGCCATGCGCAGGGCAATGCCTTCCCAAAGCCAGTTCGCCAGCAGGATGATCTGCGAGAGGCTGAGCAGGAACTCCGACCACGGCAGGGCGATCAGCGCCAAGCCGATGGCCGCCACATGCACCCGCCGGTGTATGCTTGCGCCGTTCCCGCCCATGGTGCGCATGGTTTGCATCCCCGGGATGGTGCGGATGCGTCAATTCTTCTTCCAAGTACCGGCCAGCACTTGCTTGTAGGCCGGCCCGTTGATCACTTCCAGCGCCTTGAGCACGTCGGGATCGCTGCCCAGCATGGCCTTGGCGCGGCCGCTCTGGTAGTAGTAGCGGCCCACCAGTTCGCTCTTCAGCACTTCCTCGATCTCCGGGCGGAACTTGTTCAGCAGTTCGGCCTGATCGGGGTTCAGCCCGTTGCGGAGCGCTGCAATGGCGTCCTTGGCCTTGTCATAGTAGCGTTCCTTCTTTGCATCGGCCTCCAGCTTGTCCAGGTCGTCCAGGCTGGTGGTGCGGTAATCGAATTTCTTCTCCTTCACAAATGCGAGGAACTGCTGGAAGATCCCGTCGGTGATCGTGAATTTGCCCGGGGGCGGAATGCTGTCGTGCGTCCACTGGAAGTGGTTGCCGAAATCGAAGAAGATGTCCTTGGAGTATAGGCTCACGATCAATTTCGGCATGGTCGGCAGTTCCACTTCAACATCCGGCGCAATGCCGCGCCCGTCGTACACCGGCCTGCCGTCCGCCGTCTTGAACGCGCGTATGGTTGAGTCCGCCTTGATCACGGCGTGGCCGGTGCTGTCGTGGTGTGCGTAGTCGATCTTCTGGATGCAGCGGCCGCTGGGGATGTAGTACTTGGCCACGGTCACCTTCAGCTTGCTGTTGTAGAACAGGTCGCGCGTTTGCTGCACCAGGCCCTTGCCGTAGGTGCGGTGCCCCACGATCACGGCGCGGTCCAGGTCTTGCAGCGAGCCGGTAACGATCTCGCTCGCCGAAGCGGAGCCGGTGTCCACCAGCACCACCAGGGGCATCTCCGTGTCCATGGGTTCGCTGAGCGTTTTGTAGGTCTTGTCCCACTCTGCGATCTTGCCCTTGGTCTCCACCACGGTTTGTCCCTTGGGCACCCAGATGTTCACGATGTTGATGGCTTCGCGCAAGAGCCCGCCGCCGTTGCCGCGCAGGTCCAGCACCATTTTCCTGGCACCTTGCTCCTTAAGGTCCTTGAACGCGTTGCGCACTTCCTGGCTGGCGGTCTGCGTAAAACTGTTCAGCTTGATGTAGCCCACTTGGTTCACCGTGTCGATGAACCCTTTGTAGGGCACGTCGGGGATCTTGATCTCCTCGCGGGTAAGCACGTGGTCCACGGGCGCTCCGCCATTGCGGCTGGTGAGCACGTTCACCTTGGTGCCCGCCTGCCCCTTGAGCATTTTGCTTACCTCCTCGGTGCCCATGCCCGTGGCGTCGCGGCCGTCCACTTTCAGGATCAGGTCGCCGGCCTTGATGCCGCTGTTCATGGCGGGGTAACCCTCATAAGGTTCGCTCACCATTACGCCGTTGTCCTTTTTGCGGATCATGGCACCGATGCCGCCGTACTGGCCGGTGGTCATGATGCGGTAATCCTCCATGTCGCTCTCCGCGATGTACTGGGTGTACGGGTCCAGGCTTTCCAGCATGGCATCAATGCCGGTGGTGATCAGCTCCCCGGGATTGATGTCGTCCACGTAGTAGATGTTGATGTCCTTGTAGAGCTCGTTGAAGATCTCCAGGTTCTTGCCCACCTCGAAATAGTTGTCACCGGCGGCAATGGTGACGGCACCGCCGGCCGCAATGGCCAGGATGATGCTTGTTTTTCTCCAGGAACGGAAAGGGTTCTTCATGGTGATGCGTGCTGGTCAGGGTACTGGATCGTGGCCGTGCCCTCCCCACGGATGGCAAGATAGGAAGCGCTTCAACGTCAAGAGGCCGCCGCGCCATGGGCCGTGCTTCCGCAAGGCCTGGACGCCGTACTCCGAGCAGGTGGGCGTGTAGCGGCAGGAGCCGGGCAGCAAGGGGGAAATGGCGCCTTGGTACATGCGGATGAACGCGATGAAGAGCTTAGCGATCCACGTGGACATGCTCTTGGGTCCAACGGTCGAAAATGCGGGTTATTTTCCCGGAAGCCTCGCTCCATGGCAGGGGCGAAGTGCCTTGAAAAATCAGCAGCCACGCACACTGCCGCCCTTCCAGCTGCGCATGCCAGCGGTGTTTGTTCAAGCGGTAGGCCTCGCGCATGTGGCGCCGCACGCGGTTGCGGTCCACGGCAAGCCTTACATGGCGCTTGGGCACGGCAAAGGCCACCTGCGCCGGGGCCTTGGTGCCCAGCGGCATGAGCAAGCCGCTGAGGCGGAACGGGAAGAGCTTCACTGTTTTGCCCGTGGTGGCCACCAGCTTCACGCGGTCGCGGCCGGTGAGCCGTTCATGCTTGCCGAAGGTGGGACGGACCAGCTGCCGTTCATCCATGGTGTGGCGGCTTGGGCCGGACCGGCATCACTTCTTGCCCGCCTTGGCCGCAGGTTTTGCAGCGGGTGCCTTTGCCGGAGCCTTGGCCTTGGGGGGGGCCGGTGTGGCCTGTTTTGCCTTCTTGGCATCAGCCTTGGCCCCGTTCTTCAGGAAGTGTTCAATGGCGCCGGTCATGGAGGGTGCCTCGGGCATCGGGGCCTCAATGTCCAGCCGGAAGCCCGCATCGCGCACGGCCTTGGCGGTGGTGGGGCCGAAGGCGGCCATCACCGCTTCAGCCTGCACATACTCCGGGAAGTTCTTGCGCAGGCTTTCAATGCCGCCAGGGCTGAAGAAGACGAGCATGTCGTACCGGATGTCCTTCAGGTCGCTGAGGTCGCTGGCCACGGTGCGGTAAAACACGGCGTTGGTGTAGTTCACCCCTGCCTTGTCCAACAAGTGCGGAATCTCCTGTTTCTGGATGTCCGAACTGGGCACCAGGAATCGCTCCTCCTTGTGCTTTTTGATCACGTCCATCAGGTCGCCGAAGCTTTGCTTGCCGATGAAAACCTTGCGCTTGCGGTAGACGATGTACTTCTGCACATAGTACGCCACGCTCTCGCTCACGCAGAAATACTTCATTGTTTCCGGCACGGTGACGCGCAGCTCCTTGCACATGCGGAAGAAGTGGTCCACCGCATTGCGGCTGGTAAGCACAATGGCGGAGTGGTCCAAGATCGTGATGCGCTCCTGCCGGAACTCCTGGCCGGGCACGGGTTCGATCTTGATGAACGGCCTGAAGTCGATCCGCAGGTTGTACTTCTTCGCAAGCGAGAAATAGGGCGATTTCTCGTCCGTGGGCGCGGGCTGCGTTACGAGGATGTTCTTGATCTTCAAGTGGCGCGCGGCTTAGGGGTTCGGGAATGGATGGGCGAAATGCCAAGCACGTTCAAGCGCAAGGCCCACGGGCAGGATTTCGAGCGTGCAAATGTACAGGAAAATGTATCGCATGGGGGTGCCGCTCCCCACCCCGATCACAAAGGCCCGCACCCAGCGGAACAACATTACCGCGGCCGCGACGGCCACCCCGGCGGGCCATGCCCATTCCCGCCAGGCCACCTGCGCGGGGAATGCCATCAGGACCACGGCAGGCAACAGCAACAGGCCCAGCACCACGTGCAGCACGATCACGGTGTACAAGTATTCCGTAAGGCCGCCATCGCCGTCCGGCAGCGCCGAGAGCATCCGCAGCAGCACGATCTGGCATGCCACCACAATGGCCACCACCAGCGCAATGCGCCCAAAAGCAGCCAGGCCAGGGGCCGTCCAGCCAAGGAACACGAAGGTCTGGTAGGCAAACAGCGCCACCAGCAACGTGGCCAACACCATCAGTCCGGCAAGGGTGCGGTCGCGGATGTCCAAGTCTTCGCGAAGCCGGTAGTGGCCCAAGCGGAATGCCGCGAAGGAGCGCGAAAGCACCGCCCACTGCTTGGGCGAAACCATGTTCACCCAGGCCAGCACGCCAAAGGCCAAAACCAATACAGCCGCGATCCAGCCGGAGCCCAAGGCATCCACGCCACGCAATTGATCCATCGCCGCGAAAATACATGCCCTCCGGCATGCCTAATTTCGCAGCCTCAACGCACCCCATGAGCACCACTGCCAAAGCCGCACCGCGAACCGCCACCGACCTCTTCCAGGCACACGACCACTACCTGGTGGACGAGTTGCTCACCGAAGAGCACAAGTTGATCCGCAGCACCGTGCGCGAGCATGTGAGCAAGAATTTGAAGCCGATCATCGAGGAGCGCTTCGAAACCGCCTCCTTCAGCAAGGACATCATTCCCGGCCTGGCCGAGGTGGGCGCCTTCGGGCCCTTCCTGCCGGCGGAATACGGCGGCCCCGGCCTGGACCAGATCAGCTACGGCCTGATCATGCAGGAGATCGAGCGCTGCGACAGTGGCCTGCGCAGCCTGTGCAGCGTGCAGGGTTCCCTTGCCATGTACCCCATCTACAAGTACGGCACCGAGGAGCAGAAGAAGAAGTGGCTGCCGCAGATGGTGCAGGGCAAGAAGATCGGCTGCTTCGGCCTTACCGAACCCGACTTCGGCAGCAACCCCGGAGGCATGGTCACCACGTTCCAGGACAAGGGCGACCACTACCTGCTGAACGGCGCCAAGATGTGGATCAGCAACGCGCCCTTTGCCGACCTGGCCGTGGTGTGGGCCAAGGCCGAGAACACCGAGGGCCGCATCCACGGCCTGATCGTGGAGCGCGGCATGGAGGGCTTCACCACGCCCACCACCCACGGCAAACTGAGCCTGCGGGCCAGCCCCACCGGCGAGCTGGTCTTCGACAATGTGAAGGTGCCCAAGGCCAACCTGCTGCCCAACAAGACCGGCCTGGGCGCCCCCATGGGCTGCCTGGACAGCGCCCGCTACGGCATTGCATGGGGTACGCTGGGCGTGGCCATGGAATGCTACGATACCGCGCTGCGCTACAGCAAGGAGCGCATCCAATTCGGAAAACCCATCGGCGGCTTCCAGCTCACGCAGAAGAAGCTGGCCGAGATGATCACCGAGATCACCAAGGCCCAATTGCTCACCTGGCGCCTGGGTGTGCTGCGCAATGAAGGCCGCGCCACCACCGCACAGATCAGCATGGCCAAGCGCAACAATGTGCACTTGGCGCTCACCGTGGCCCGCGAAGCGCGCCAGATGCTCGGCGGCATGGGCATTACCAACGAGTACCCCATCATGCGCCACATGATGAACTTGGAAAGCGTGGTGACCTACGAGGGCACGCACGACATCCACCTGCTGATCACCGGGCACGATGTAACCGGGATCGCGGCGTTCAAGTAGGGGCGGAAGATCTTCCGCCCCTACTGAACCGCCGGTTATTGGTTGTCAGTTGTTGGTTGTACAACCGGCAATCAACAACTGCATTCCTCCTAAGGTGCCTTGCTTCCCGCCTGTTTTGTCCTTGGTGTCCCCACCGGTATCATCCAGCCCACGTTCACCTCAATGCTGCGATCCCGGCCAACGAGCTTACCCACCCATGAACCGTTCACATCCAATACGGGCATGTCGTTCCAGATGTCGGTAAATCCGAGGAGGTAGCGCCCTTCCACGAACACTTGTGAAGCACCAGCGGTGAAGGAAAAGCCCAAACCCGCGCAAACACCCGCATTCCAACGGTTCATGGAGCCTTCGCTCCAGGGACTTGTGCGCACCTGGCCCGTGTTCAGCACCACCCCCTGCATCTCCTTCGTCCAAGGGTCTGTTTGGAACAATCGCGCGCCCAACAACCGGCCCGCCATGGCGCCCACCAGTATATAGGGGCGGGTGGGGCCGTCGGCCGCATGGAACTTCGCCAGCAGCGACAGGTCCGCGTAGTCCAGCACCAATTCCTCTTCCGGAAAATACCCGGGAGGGGTAGCATCCCTGTAATAGCCGCGCTGCACGTAACCCAGCTCCGGCACCAAGGTGAAGTGTGGCGTAACGGGTATGCCGACCATTATCGCAGAGGACGGTCCCAAGCGTGTTCCGGGTTTGCCCAGGATCCCCTCATTCCCCACCATCTTCGCCCAGTTCACCCCGGCACGCACGCCAAAGGACACCTGGGCGTGCACCGCCATGCAGAAAATCGCCGCCGCTGCCGTGGGTGCCATGCGCAACAATATCCGCCACGTAATCTGTTCCATGCCTGCGAAAATAGCCCCGTAAGTGGCAGTGATCGCCAACGGGCCCGTCCGCCTCAAAACCGGTAGCCGAACAGGTTGTTCCATGAGTAGATCAGCGTCTGCACCCCATGGGGCGGATCGCTGTCCTTCAGCAAATTCAAACGGCCTTCCAAGGTCATGCGCTTGGTCACGTTGATCAACAGGCCGCCTTCAATGGACACGCGGTTGTCGCTTGCATCAAAGACCTTGGGCTGGTAATACACCACGGTGGTGAGGCTGGCAACCGCACTGAACTTGAACGTGGCCGATGCATAGCTGCTGTTCCTTCCCTGAAAGAGCTGGCTGCCGTCCGTGTCATACTCCTTCTCCAGCATCAGGGCGGTACCCAAATGCACGCGCCACTTTTCGGAGTTCAAGGCCAGGAACCGCGGCCCGGCGCCCAAGGTCATTCGCAAGTTCAGCTGCAGGGGCTTGTTGTACTGTGCCTGGGCGAAGGCTTCCCCGGTCCACAAGGAATCCGCCCGGTAGTTGTAGCGCAAGTGCTGGAAACCGGTGTTGAGGAACTCGTTGGCCTCCACTTGGCTGAAGGCAAGGTCGTTGATGAAGAACCAGCGGTCGCGCCCGTCGATGAACTGCACCCCACCGTTGAGGCCCACGTTCAAGGAACGCTGTCCGCTTTCGGAGACATTGAACCTGAAGTTCACGTAGCCCTGCCAGGGCACCGTATCGTTCCCGAAGCGGCGGCCCTCAATGTTCACCACCTGGGCAACCAACCCCGCCGGAAGCAGAGCACCGATAAGGGCTGCCCTGATCACCCGTTTCATGGGCCGCAAAAGTGCAACAAGCTTCCCGTACTGTTACGTCGCATCAATACCTTCATCCCCCGATCAGGCCCCTTGCCAACCCACTTTGGGGGGCTGAGCCTACAACCAATTCCCAGCACATGCACATTCCACTGTACCTCCGTGCCTGCACGTTTCCGTTGTTCACCCTGCTCACTTTCGGCGGCCCGCAAATGCGTTGCGCCCAGGTGGAGCCGGCAAGCACGGACACTGCGAAGCCCGCTCCCCCTGTGCCTCCCGGGCCGGATATTTCCACGGACAACCTACCCTTCTTCGGCTTCAATGCGAAAGGCACGGTGAACACGGCCCGGCAAGTGCAATACGCCAATGCCTTTTTTGACCAGCTCGATCCGCAGGTGAAACGGAACATGGCCGTTCGCGTCACGGGTGGCACGCAATCCCAGGAAACCTACGGCCCGGACTGGACGGATGACATGATCGGCGATTGGGCCGCGCTCCAAAAGCGCCAAGGCGTCCGTTTCATTTTTGTGGTGAACGGCAACGACTCCCCCGCCAACCAGGCCGCTTTGATCCAGCGCTGGCTGAATGCCGGGGCCCGGTTCGACTTCCTTGAGATGATGAACGAATACTACCTGCCGAAATTCGCCAACGGCGACACCCGGAAGGCGGAAGTGACGCAGAAGATCACCCCGGAGAAGTACGTGGATGAAATCCTCCCCGCCTTCTGGCAAGAGTTGGACCAGTTCAAACTGCCCTACTACTTGATCTTCGCTCCGGCCAAGGACAATCAGTCTGATGACCGCATGGAGGATTGGAACAAGGCTGTAGCAGCGGCAGTGAATGGAAAATACGCCAGCCGGGACCTGAACGCCACCATCCACCTGTACCTGCGCGGCCAGGCCAGCGCCGGCAATTTTGACTACGGCCAGATCGACCGCCTCCGCGCCAGCCTGCCCAAGGGAAGGCACATTGCGGTCACCGAAGCCGGCATCATTGATCCGTCCATGGACCTTCAACAAATGGGTCCGGCCACCATTACGCACGAGCGGAACATCCTGGCCCACCTACGGCCCGGCGATTACCTGCTGGACCAAGTGCTGTACAACCCGGGAAAACGCAACAACACCACCATCCTCAG